>NZ_JAJJBY010000079.1:0-6871 GCF_022625245.1 Bacillus sp. TL12
CCATTAGGGTTTATTTCGTATGTAAATCTTTAAATTCCCTACACGTAGCCTTTAGAAAAAAGAAACAACCTCTACTATAATTGACGTTGTATGAGCTTAGCTTGATAGCGATGTGGTGCTACCCCTAACAGTAAAGAAAAAATATGTTGTAAAAACAAAACTGCTTTAGCATTTAAACGTTTATTTAGGCCCTCAGGGCTGAGTAAAGTACCAGTAGCTGCATGAAGCCTACTACATAATCGTACTAAGGGATCACTTGCTACTCGTTGACTGATCCAAATACAAATTGTAGCTAAGTCTGAGCCAGAAAACTTACGTTTTCGCTTTATAAATCCGATTTCTCTTGCAAGTTCTTCTAAAAATATAGGTGTAACATATCGTTGTAATTCTTCTGCAAATGGTAGTAGTTCATCTTGAATCGAGAGATTCATAAGAAAACGTCATCCTTTCTAATTTAACTTGTTTAGAAAGGATAACTTTTTTTTGTGTTTGAAGGTATTAAAATCTCTTGAGTTGATGGGCATGTAAGGTGACCCCTAGTATGAAATTCAAAACCACTTCATAAATAATTCGAAATCTCAGAATCTCTATTGCCCGAGCTCTTTTTCTGATAGAACATGCAATACACAGGTACGATGTCAATTTGTGTTTCTCCGCTTAGAGCAAATCCGAATCTCCGGTACAAACTTACATTTTCAGCATTTTCCGTGTCCAGTGCGACTCCCTGCGATTTATTATCCGTATGTACCGTATGCAATAGGTGTTGCAGCAGAGCCTTACCGATTCCCTTGCCCTGGTTCTCCGGGTTTACTCCAATCATGATAAGGTAGTGATGCGCCATTTTAGGAGCAAATGATCTTGTCACTCGCATATAGGAACTGAGGAGACCTAAAGTTTTTCCAGACAGTTGAAAAAACAATGGAATCAACCTCCCGATTAGTAATGCTCCTCCTGTTATATTTTGAAGCCTGCTAGGTTGCGGTTTTTCAACGGTGTATACGCCAAGCAAGTTTTTATTTTCATACAAGCCCCACACCTCTTCATTGAGCATAAAGCTTTTATCAAACATAAAGGACACAAAAGCTGTCACGCTATTTCTTGCTTTTCTATCAATCTCCGAATCACCAAATACATGCAGGAATAAGGGATCTTTGGCAAATGCCTTGCTCATGAGTGATACGAATAAGGGCTTCTCCCGTTTGGTGAGCTTGGATATTCGATATGGAGCACTCATGCTTTTTCACCTGTGTTGTTGCTTGTTTTCTCATAATGATCAACAGCAAAGCTAAATAACACTTTAAGCATAAATAATAAGCAGATGATCAACATATAGGGCTGTATATTTGGCAGCATCGGTATCCAGCCAAGACCAACAGACAGGAGCAAGCCTGCAATAAATCGTTGTGAATGCTTCCCAATCAGAGCATTCACGATAAATGCTCCTGCAATCGTATAAGCCCAAACCCCGATCGAATACCAAATATCTGTATGTAAGAGAAGCGCAACAAGAATGATATGAAAGTGTATCGCAATGAATACGATTCGATTTGTTTTGCGTGCTGCATAAAAGTTGCTGGTTGAAGCTGTAAAGTTGGCTACGCATCCAGAAAAAATATCGAATATCAACAATAATGCCAGGGCACTGCGCCAAATCGGCAAGTTGTCTGTGAGTTCAGGGAATCTCAAATATAACGCAATGGTTAGCAATCCACCGAAAAACAGTATGGCTAGAATAGACCCAATACTTTGTTTTTCACCGAACACATCATGTAAAAATGAAGGAATCCGAATTTGTTTCATACAAGCACACTCCCATCATAAGTTAATGTTTGCGAACATCGTGTTGAATAAAAAAGATATATAGTAAATATACTATTTTACTACAAAATTATTATAAAAATTTTTAAAATTGAGATTTCAATAGATTTGTACTCCTTTTATTGAATTACTCTAAAACTTGGGCTACACTACAAGTGAGGTGGAGCATATGAACGGATTCGAAAGACGAAAACAGAACAACATTGAGCAAATATACAGCTCCTCATTTGAATTGTTCTCCAAATATGGTTTTCAAAAGGTAAGCGTGAATGAAATCGCTCAAAATGCGAATGTTTCTCCCGCTACCATTTATAACTACTTTGGAACAAAAGAACAGCTCTATGCCGATATGCTTATAAATTGGATGGACAAACAGTTGGAGCAGTATGAGAAGATTCTGAATTCAGCGTGTTCCTTTCCTGAAAAGACGAAGAAAATTATGCTGCTAGAAGCTAAAAATTTACAAATTTTATCGGATAAGTTTCAGAAATCCCCATTCTCTGAGGTGAGTGGGTTGATGCAAAGGCTGGAGAGCTATAATGAGCAGAAGGTCATGCAATTTTTTATGAAGTTTGTCACGATTGGAAAGCAAGAGGGTTACATTCATAGAGATCAAACAGAAGATATTACTATGCTGTACTTCACGATGTACAAAAATGAGCTGGGTCGGCATTGGGAAGCGTCGAATCAAGAACGCATAACGAGAAATATGGATCAATTGATGGAATTGTTTTTCTATGGGTTGGTCGGAGAGAAGCAGAAGTAGGACGAAATTGGAAAATTGACTGTCTGTCCTGTTACGAAAAACCGTATCACAAATAGGGGTCACAACAAATAGGAAAGGATGGCGTTTTTTTACACTTTGGGGTAGAGAAAATTCTTAAGTTGATGGGCATGTATGGTGAGGCCTACTGGAAGATATCATTACAGTTAGGTTGCGATTCAACCATGTTAGGAAAAGAGCTAAAGAAGCGTGGACTATATCGTAAATTTCACAAGGATATTAAGCAAGATGATTATAATATATAAAAAGCTTTGCGAAATTTTCCGCAAAGCTTTTGTCATGACATATAATTATAATACTAATTTTCGTATTTCTTCTATACTAAGACCTGTGAATTTTGCAATGTCTTCTAAAGGCATACCATTTTTGTGCATACCACGAATTAATTGAATTTTCCCCTCTTCACGAGCATGAGCTATTTTAGCTTGTTCATCTAGAAGTTCTTTTTCACGAGCTTCATAAGCTGTTCGGAAAGAAGAATCATGACTCATATTTTCCCATTTATTCATTGCCTTTTGTAAAATTGGATCTTGATTCATCGCAATCTCCTCCAAGGTTTGAGTTAAATGTTCATCTTCATGGGCTGGTAACAATAACATCCAACGAACAAATGTATTTTCCCATGGGTTTACTTTTTCTTCACGCCATTCTCTTACTAATTTTGGAATCTCTACAAAATGGATTTCAATATCATCACTTAATACTTGTTGCGATTTTGTATTCCACAACTGTCCGATGGTATGAAATTCTTCATCGTGAGAAAACAAGACAAAATCTAGTAAGTTAATGGTAATGGTTTTCCGAAGTGAACGATACGGCATTCCTTCTTGCATTTGGGACGTATAGAGCTTACCCCAATAATATAAAGAACGCTTTACCATATCATGTGTATTTCGAAGCTGAATTTCTATATTCACTTGCGTTCTATTATCGAGTGTTGCTAATAAGTCTAAAATGGATAACTTATCATCTTCATAAGATTTATGGAGATGTGGATCTTCTAGTTGTAGTGATGAAATAGGTGCCTCTAAAGATTCTGCTAAGATGGCGTTTAGAAATCCAATTAAGATTTCTTCATTCCCCTTTGTTCCGAATAACTGTTTAAAGGCAAAGTCAATTCGTAAATTTACTAATTTTGTGGACATGGATTTCCTCACCCTGTCTTTCTTTTCTTAACTATATTTTATAAGATAGTCCTCTACACTTGCAAATGCTACTTTTATCAATTATAGATGGTGGCTGTTTGTTCCTTGGCTTGTTTATCTTTTTTAGTTAGTTTGTTTTTTCGCATGTATCGGTATAGCGTTGCTTGACTAATACCTGTCATATTCACAATTTCTTGTATGGCCTCACCATACATGCCCATCAACTTAAGAATTCAGAATTACCCCAAAACGAAAAAATGAGCTTTTTTGCTACAAGTTAGCACAAAATTTCGTTCTGGGGGCATTTACCTTTCTTAGCTTGATTGCGATGTGGCGATACCCCTCATATGAAAATGATATTTTCATATGTTTAGAGTATTGTTTTCTACATGAAGTAGCATCAAAAATATAAATTTACTGCACTAGATCTGGATAAAAGAGTAGTGTTACAAAACCATAATTTGTAAATTACATTTAATTACGTGGTCGGAGAGTACGTTCAACAATTCCTAGTGTAAAACGACGAGAGAAAAATCTTGAGACTTGGGCCACTAAATAATTTTGGCAACCAGATATAATATGGCTACGCCCTTTCTCAAGTGCTCGTAGAGCGTTATTTACAACAGTGTTTGGGGGTTGTCTAGAGCCAACGGAGGCTTCGCTCGAGCCAACAACATCAAAAAATGAGGTTTCTGTTGCACCTGGACAGAGCGCAAGGACTTTAAGCCCCCGTTTACGGTTTTCAGCCCAAAGCGCTTCACTAAAGGAGAGCACGAACGCTTTGGTTGCTCCATAAACAGCCATATAAGGATCGGGCTGAAAGGCGGCAGTGGAAGAAACATTAATTATCCCACCATCCCGATTACGTAATAAATCAGGCATGAATGCATGTGTGATATCCACTAAAGCAGCGACATTAAGCATCACTTCCTCATGCTGCCGTTTTCCTGAGACTTGCTCAAAGTACCCATAGGTAGCAAAGCCTGCATTGTTAATTAAAAGATCAACCTTCAAATGATGTTTTTGAACCTCATGGAGTAAAGCTTGTGACGCACCTGGTACGGAAAGATCCAGTGCAATTACTATTACCTTAACTTTGTGTGTAACTGAAAGCTCTGTAGCTAACGTCTTCAATTTTGCTTCATTACGTGCAACCAAAATGAGATTGCATTTTTTTGCTGCTAGTGAATAGGCAAACGCTTCACCAATACCAGATGATGCACCTGTGATGAGAGCCGTTTTATTTGAATAAATAAACATAATAATTAACCTCCTCAGAAACGATATTTTACTTTGGTAACACTGTTGCCGATAAGCAATAATCAACTGAAGTCACTTGTTACAAGGACTTCAGTATGCTCAATATTCTATGATTGAAATGAGGATGTCTTAAATGAAGAAAGCGTCTTGTTTAATGTGAATTCATAGACCTCTTGAGCCATGCTTAAATTAGAAAAATGACCAGCAAACTGAAGATGTATGACTCCATGTAAAGCAGACCAAAGCATTCTGACAACCAGTAGCGGATCATTATCTTCAAATTCGCCTTGTTCAATAGCACGTATTACGGTTTGCTGGATTCGGGATAATGCAGTAATCGTGCCTTCAAGACTTTGTTCATCCGGCTTAAAATCAGATAACTTCCCGCCAAACATCATTTTGTAATAACCAGAATGATGTTGTGCAAATTGCCAATAAGCCCAGCTTATAGCAACCAAATCATCAAGGACTTTTTCTGTGACCGGTACTTGTTGAAAAGTTTCAGCTAATAGCCGACATCCATCCATGTACATTTCATTAACAAGACCATCTTTATTACCAAAAAGACTGTAAATAATTTTTGTTGAACAACTTAATTTCTGAGCAACTCGTCGTACTGTTACTGACTCAGGGCCTTCCTCTAAAAGAAGGAGACATGCGGCATCAATGACATTTTTACGAAGCAATTGTTGTTGCTCAAGCTTCACTTCTGAATAGCTTTTATAGGAATGCGATAACTTAGACATAATTCAATGCACTTCCTTAAAAAATTTTAAAAAATAAATCTTACATGCAATTACAGAAACAACGTTTCCTCTAGGAATCATTGTATCGAAGTAATAAATCTTTGTCAATTATTAAAATTTAAACTAATACAAAGCTATATACAGCGAGCACCCTTACTAAAATCAACTGAATCCATAATAACTGCTTCCAAAACAGTAATAAGTAATAGGGGTCACCATACATGTCCATCAAGCTAATATTTTGAAGTATCTCCCAAACGAAATTTTTAACTCTCTACAGTTATTTATGTGAATTCAGCTCGTTTTTTTCGTTTTGGGGGTATTTAATTACTTTACCTTGATGGCGATGTGATGTGACCCCATTAATGCCTCACCATATCAAAAATTTTACCTTTTCACAGTTATTCATAAGAATTCAGCTCATTTTTTATTTTTTTGATCTTTATTTTTCTTAAGTTGATGGGCATGGCCTCACCATATCATTTCGGGAATTCTGTACGTTTAGACACATTTTCGTCACAATTAACCCCTTTTACTGTACGCTAAGAGATATTTGTTCAGAAAATCCTATTTTCTGGACACATCAATTTCATTCTTAGTTTCGTAGATTTTTCCCTATAAATACGTCCGAAAACTCTGTCCATAAATCTATGTTCAGATAATACCATATGCTTGAAGTTATGTTACAATGATAGGCGGATAGATGTGGTAAAGTATGTATAAATAGGTTATAATTACCTTTTGTGTGTATTAATCCGTATATGAGAAATAAGTGAATTTATGGTTAAAAAAACAAGCAATTGCACAACAGATAAAAATCAATGGTTTGTTCTTCAAAATCTACCGCACGATAGAGATACATTCATTGCGATTTTACCTTGATATACGTTTCATTGACTCTCCAGGAGTCATTTGTTTGCTTGAGATGACTACGTATTCATTTTCCGAATTCAGGATCATACAAGTGAGAGTTCAAATAAAAAGGAGAATTGAAATGAAAAAAACTATGTTAGCTCTGACATCTTTGTTCACTGCTTCAGCATTCGCTGTGTCTACAGCTTCAGCCGCATCGGATGTATACAATAACTTTGCAGAATTGTCGACGCATTACCAAAAAG
>NZ_JAJJBY010000080.1:0-6778 GCF_022625245.1 Bacillus sp. TL12
ATATATACAGGTTCTCTTTTTTTGGAAAAAATGGATATTATATTTCTAACTCAAAGTTTAGTATATGGTGCAAGACACGAGTGAAACTCATTTACTTGTGATACGGTTCAGGGTAATTCATCCTAAATAAAAATTAGGCCTTATCGATTTTTCGATAAGGCCTATCATTGTTACACCTTTACTTTTCTTTTCTAACAAGCTTCACTACATTCTCCACATGCGCCGTATGCGGGAACATATCCACTGGCTGTACATACTCCACTTCATAGCTCTTCATTAATGTTTTTACATCGCGTGCTAGCGATGAAGGATTACAAGAAACGTATGCAACCGTTTTTGGTTTCACCTTTAAAATGGTTTCCAGTAATTTATCATCACAACCTGTACGAGGTGGATCAACAACGATTACATCTGGACGCCAGCCTTCTTTGACCCATTTTGGTAGCCATTGTTCTGCTTTTCCAGCTTCGTACTTTGTATTTGTAAATCCGTGACGCTTCGCATTTTTCCTTGCATCTGCAATCGCTTCTGGAATCACATCCATACCACGTACTTCTGCTGCATCATTTGCCAGCCACAGCCCAATCGTACCAACACCGCAATATGCATCAACAATTTTTTCTTTTCCTGTTAACGCAGCAGCTTTTTTCGCTTCGTCGTAAAGGACAACAGTTTGTTCTGGATTCAACTGGAAGAATGCACGTGCTGATAGTTCAAATGATAAATCACCAAGTGTTTCTTGAATGACTTCTTTTCCAGCTAAGTTGAATGTTTTGTCCCCGAAAATAACAGATGTTTTACGCCAGTTCACATTTTGCATAATCGATTTGACTGTTGGCATTTGTTTTTGAATCTCTGCGATAAATTGCTCTTTATTTGGTAATTCTTCTTTTGTTGTAATTAATGTGACTTGTACTTCCCCTGTTTGAACTGCAGCACGTGTCACGATTGTACGCACTAGACCTTTTTGTTTTTTCTCGTTGTAAATAGAAATGTTCAATTTTTCTAATATACGTCTTACAACTTTTGTCGCTTCGTTCGTTGCCTTATGCTGAATCATGCAATGAGAAATATCAATTAATTGATGTGAATTCTGTTTATATAATCCTGTAATCACTTTTTCATCTTTACGCCCTACTTGTAATTGACTTTTATTGCGATAATGCCATGGATTCCCCATACCAAGTGTTGGGCGAATGTCAGCTTCCACGCTTCCGTTCATATACTTTTCAAACGCTTGTACAACAATATCTCGCTTTTGATTCAACTGTTCTTTATAATCTAAATGCTGCAATTGACACCCACCGCATTCATCATATACTGGGCATGGCGGTTTTACACGATGCGGTGAAGCTTTTCGAATCGTCTTTACTTTCGCCTCTGCAAAGCCACGCTGAATCTTTGTTGTCTCTGCAACAACTTCCTCCCCTGGTAATGCACCTGGAATGAAAACAACTTGTCTTTTAAAATAACCAACGCCCTCTCCGTTAATCCCAAGACGCTTAATTGTCACAGGAAACGTTTGGCCAACTTGTAACTTACTTTCTTGTTGCTTTTGCATTATTGTTACACCTCTACTCTATACTTTTCCATAAATATAACGCTGCATAACTGCAGTATGGTTCACATTCTTGTTTCACTTGTTCTAAAAGTGCAGCATCTGGTTTATTTTCTAGTTGAAATAACCCTTGAAGCGCACGTTGAATCCCGATATCCGCTTTCGGGAACATATTTTTCCGCCCGAGTCCAAATAACAAGAAGTTTTGTACTGTCCATGCACCGATACCTCGCACTGGTAACAATTGTGCTGACACTTCTTCTTCTGTTTGTTTTTCTAGTTCCGCTAAGTTTAACTTACCTTCCACAATATGTTTTGCTAGTCCTATCATATATTCCGCTTTCCGTTGACTAAATTTCTGATTTCTAAGCTCTTCTACCGAAATATTTGCTACCCTTTCTGGTGTTGGAAAAAAGAAAACATTATTCTTCTCTGTTCCATACCTTTTTACAAATTGTTCTGTAAGAGCAGTAGCAAATTTCAAATGCACTTGTTGATGGATAATGCAACGAAGAAGACAAGCAAAATAATCAAACTCTAAAATAAGTGGTGTATAGGCATATGTTTCAAAAAGCGGACGTAATGACGTGTTTCTAAAATGGGTTTGTATATCTTGAAAAGATTCATTCCATTGAAAAATGGAATAGATGCGTTTCATAACCTTCTCTTGTTCACCTGTCTGGCTTGAAACCCAAAATTGTGGATTTTGAAGCGTACCAATTCCTTGAACGCGGACAACAATTTGTTCTTCATCCATAAGAAGTGGAACACACACGATTTTTTCTTCTAATTGAACAACATTAAGTGGATCAAAAGACAAACGCCTTAAAACTTCTTCAAAATGGTATAAATCCTTTAACGTAACATGTTCGCTCCACATACGTTTCCCCATCCTTTTTACACATCATTATAGCATGAGAAAACCGTAAGCATACATGCTTACGGTTGATTGCTCTTTACTAAATCATCTAGGCTTTTAAAATGATACCCTTTCTCGCGCAAATCATCAATGATTTTTGCAAGTGCTTCTGCATTATCTTTTGATATGGCATGAAGTAATAAAATAGAACCCGGATGAATCATATTCATAACATTATTATGTGCATATTGCCATCCTCTTTGCTGATCTACTTTCCAATCTAAAAATGCAAGAGACCAAAACACATTATAATATCCCATTTCTTTTGTAAGAGCTAGCGTACGCTCACTAAAAATCCCACGCGGAGGACGTACATATTTCACTTCTTTTTGTCCGGTTACTTTTTTTATTTCATCCGTTACACTTTGCAATTCCCCGCGAAGCTTCTCATCATTTACTGTTGTAAAATCAGGATGACTTTGAGAGTGGTTTCCAATAATATGCCCTTCATTTTTCATCCTTAACAATAAATCCTTTTGCGTCTTTATATAATGACCTGTTACAAAAAATGTTGCTGGTACTTTTTTCTCCTTCAGTACATCTAAAATTTTTTCAGTATATCCATTTTCATATCCGTTATCAAATGTTAAATATATATCTTTTTTCTTCGTATCTCCTAAATAAAAACCACCATTATTATGGAGTAACTCAGTAAATTTTTTCCCGGCATCTGGCGGGGTTTCATTTTTCGCTCGTGGAATCCCCCAGTGATTTGGTGCATTCGTATATGCGAAAGTCGAAACCGGAACAAGTACCATCATAATTGAAAAAATGAGACCTATATATAACCATTTATTCTTCATAAATAGTCTCCTTTCCATATATCATCGTACCTGTAGTTTCTGTTTTCAATATTCCTTTCATCCTAAACAAGTTTTTCTATATGTACCAAAAAATGCACCTCGATTACTCGAGGTGCATTTTTCCACTTATTTAAATACCGGTTCTTTAAAAGTCGACAATTTTTCAAGTGACGTTTTATCTACATCAGCATGTAAGCTGTTACCGTGAGAATCCATTGTTACAACAGCTTTAAAGCTATCAATGCGTAGATGCCACATTGCTTCTGGAATACCAAATTGTAAGAAGTCGACATCTTTCACTTCTTTAATACATTCTGCATAATACTGTGCAGCGCCTCCAATTGCATTTAAATAGACGCCGCCATGTTCAGCTAATGCCGCCAACGTTTTTGCTCCCATGCCACCTTTACCAATAACAGCACGAATGCCAAACTTCTTCATGATATCGCCTTGATATGGCTCTTCACGAATACTTGTCGTTGGACCTGCCGCTTTAATTTTCCAATTGTCATTTTCATCTTTCACGACAACTGGACCGCAATGATAAATGATTTGTCCATTTAAGTCTACTGGGCAATCATTATCCATTAAATGCTTATGAATTGCGTCGCGACCAGTGTACATCATACCATTAATTGTTACAACATCACCAACACGAAGTTCACGAATTTGCTCTTCTGTAATTGGTGCCTGCAGTACAATTTCACGCTGTTCACTGCTGTCTTGACTTTCTTCTTGCTGAAGCGTATTTTCCCCTTCTTGATATAACCAATCGATAATTTCCCCAGTTTCAGGGTGAATTGTTACACCAAGGCGACGGTATGCCCAACAATTATATGCAACAGATACATAGAAGCTAGCTGGCAGACGATTGTATACGCCAATTTTACAACCAAGTAAAGTTGTTTCGCCGCCAAATCCCATCGTACCAATACCAAGCTTGTTTGCATTCTCTAATACGTATTCCTCAAGCTTTTGTAATTCTGGAATTGGATTCACGTCATCTAATGTACGGAATAATTGATTTTTCGCTAACTCATAACCTGACGTACGGTCTCCCCCGATACCAACGCCGATTACACCCGCGCTACATCCTTGCCCTTGCGCTTGATATACTGCATGAAGAAGGCATTTACGAATTCCTTCTAAATCACGACCTGCTCGTCCAAGTCCTTCTAATTCACAAGGTAAGCTGTACTGAATATTTTTATTTTCACAACCGCCACCTTTTAAAATTAAACGAGCATCAATGTAATCTTTCTCCCACTGCTCAAACTTAATAACAGGTGTACCTGGTCCCAAGTTATTACCACTATTGTCTCCGAAAAGAGAATCCACAGAGTTTGGACGAAGTTTCCCATCTTTTGTCGCCCGCTCAAGCGCACTATAGATGGCCTCTTTCAGTTTCAATTGATTCACACCAACTGGTGTATAGATTTTAAACGTTGGCATCCCTGTATCTTGGCAAATCGGCGAGATATTGTCATCTGCCATTTTAATGTTATTTGTAATCGTGCCAAGTGCCATTGCAGAACGAGTCCCTGCATTTTCTCGTTCCTTTGCTCGTTGAATTGCACGGCGAACATCTTTCGGTAAATTCGTCGATGTTTCAACGATTAGTTGATACATACTTTCTTGAAGCTTTTCCATCGTTACTTCCCCCTCAATTGTGAACACTACCAAAACGTTACATAATGAAATTTCCACTCTTAATTCTCTAGAGTCTTTTCTTTTTTATTTCATGACTCTTAAGATCAGATGAAATTTTTCACAACTTGATTATACCCTTTTTTCCATATTCCTTCTATTTTAATAGGATAGAAATCGAGATATTTTCTAATGAAAACCGCACACTCGCAAAAAACGGCTACCAACATATAATTGGCAGCCGTTTTATATTATTCATCTTTTTTAAATTGCTCACATTTCAGCTCTAATTCATCTAACATTGCAAGAAGACGATCTACATCTTCTAATTCTACTTCTTCTGGTTCAATTGTATCGATTACTTCAATGAACATATTTAAACGTTCTTTCAAATATACTAATTGTGAATCCTTATCTTGAATTGCTTTTCCCACGAAGACACTCTCCTTTTTATTCGAGTTGTTTTTATTATACCGCAAAAATGATTGTCATGAACATGAATTTTCATCAATTTTGTCACAGCACTTGATTCCATACTAATAGAAATATACACGCTTTCTTTTTCGATGAAAGAGAAATAAGAGCAACAAGAAATTCTTGTTACAAAAAGTTTCACTTTATAAAACGTCTATATTCTTCTATTATAGAGGATGGACAAATTGTTATTTCGATAGTCAAAGGAGTATTTCAGATGAGTATATCACAAACAATGAAGCCGATTACTCCTTCTTACGATCCATGGGAAGCGTATATGGACCTTGAAGAGTACGGCAAATTACTATTAACAAACGTTGAGTTTACAACGACAACGTTATGCAATATGCGCTGTGAGCATTGTGCTGTTGGTTATACATTACAGCCAAAAGATCCAAATCCGCTTCCAATGGAACTTTTATTAAAGCGATTAGATGAGATTCCTCATTTACGTTCTTTAAGTATTACGGGCGGAGAGCCAATGCTCTCAAAAAAATCCGTCGACAACTATGTAACACCACTCTTAAAATATGCCCATGAACGCGGCGTTCGCACTCAAATCAACTCAAACTTAACTATAGATTTAGCCCGTTATGAACAAATTATTCCTTATTTAGACGTGTTGCATATTTCACATAACTGGGGAACAATTGATGATTTCGTTGAAGGTGGATTTGCAATGATGGAGCGCAAACCTACTTATGAACAACGCGCGAAACTATTTGAAAGAATGATTACAAATAGTAAAGCTTTATCAGATGCGGGTGTTCTTGTATCCGCAGAAACCATGTTAAACAAACGTACTTTGCCACATATTGAACACATTCACCGTCAAATCGTTGAAGAAATGGGCTGTAAGCGTCATGAAGTACACCCGATGTATCCAAGTGATTTTGCTAGCAACCTTGAAATTTTAACAAAAGATGAAATTCGAAGTGCAATCGAGCATTTATTAGATATTCGTGATGAAAACGTTTGGATGTTATTTGGTACACTACCTTTCTATGCATGTAGTGATGATGAGCGTGATTTAGCTACATTAAAGAAACTACACACAAGTAAAAACGTAACTGTCCGAAATGATCCAGATGGGCGTTCCCGCTTAAATGTAAATATTTTTGATGGGAGTATTATCGTAACAGACTTTGGTGATATTCCACTACTTGGTAACGTTCAAACAAACACATTACAAGAAGCATATGACAAATGGTTTAGTTCAAAAACAGCGAAATCATTAAGCTGTCACTGCCCTGCTGTAAAATGCCTTGGACCAAATATCCTTGTAAAAAACAGCTATTATCCAACTGAGGATTTCTTAACAAAGGAATCTAACCTTACACTTTAATACAAAACCGTCAGCCAATATGAAGTGACCCC
>NZ_JAJJBY010000081.1:0-6425 GCF_022625245.1 Bacillus sp. TL12
GTAGGCTAACTTACGCCCATCTTGTAAAGTTATGATGTGATCTTTCATATTATCCACTCCTATAACAAATTACAAACCGACCGTTCAGTCTGATTTTATAACAAGAGTAGTTCCTTTGTAAATACTGGAATTTTCATCGTGTAACATAGCCCCTTTTGACTTCATTGTATCCTAAAACAATACCTTTTTAGGGTTCTGGTGCAAAAACTTCAGGATAATTACAAGTAATCTATAAAACTTGGACATACTGATACTATTACTCTATAAAGGGTGCGTGATTGGTATGGAAAAAGAAAATTTGTTCAAATGGAAGCATTATCAGCCTGAACTAATTTGATTAACAGTAAGGTGGTACCTGCAGTACAACTTAAGTTTTCGTGATTTGGTGGAAATGATGGAGGAACGGGTATTATCTTTGGTTCATACAACCATTACATCAATACGGTCTTGAATTAGATAAGCGAATTCGACGTTATCTTAAATCAACAAATGACTCGTGGAGAGTCGATGAAACTTATATTAAAGTAAAAGGTCAATGGATGTACTTATATCGTGCAGTTGATTCAGGGGGGAATACAATTGATTTTTATCTAAGTAAATCAAGAGATAAACAAGCAGCCAAGCGCTTTTTCAAGAAAGCCTTGGCCTTTTCGTATGTTTCTAAACCTCGTGTAATAACAGTAGATAAGAACCCTGCCTATCCTGTAGCGATTCAAGAGTTGAAAGAAGAGAAACATATGCCTGAAGGCATACAACTAAGGCAAGTTAAATATCTTAATAATATAGTAGAACAAGACCACCGGTTTATTAAAAGGCGAGTTCGTTCTATGTTAGGATTAAAATCATTTAAAACAGCAATCTCTATATTGAGTGGTGTTGAAGCCATGCATATGATGAAAAAGGACAACTTGTTTTACCGGACAAGTCTGTCCAAAATCAAAAACAATTTATTCATAAATTGTTTGGTTTAGCTTCATAAGCTAAAAATGTAGAGGAAATTGCTACTCTATGTTTCTAACTAACATTTTTGCACCAGAACCTAACAAAATACTGTCCCAAAAATAATTTGTCACAATATAAAACTTCTACCTTTTTGTTACATTGATTGTTTATTGATTTATAACATTCTATTTTCTATTCAACATACAATTGGTGTTTTCTGTCTTATTCCCCTTTTTTGGGGATGGGCAAAGTTATCCTTAATGCAATATCCGGCCTTTTTTATACGACGATTCTATTTTTAAATTCATTCATTTTCTTTACGCTTTATTTTTTCTTTTAACTGATTTTCAAAAATAACACGTCTATTTTCCATGTCATTATATACCTCAAAATTCCGTCTTCTTTTTTGAACAGCAGTTCTTCCTTTGCGTTGAAGCGGGTGACAAACTTTACATTTTGTTTCTCTTCTATGTCTAGCACCTACTTGTGCTTTATATTCATTTCCACATGTACCACAAAGCCACCATACATTTTGGCTAGAATTAACCCTCGTTTCCTCAGGAGGTTTAACTCCATATTCTCCTTCATTTTTAGTAGGATGCCACTCTTTAACTAATTCAGGATCTAGAAGAGCTAAGGAATTTTGAAACAATTCACACTTTCTACATCCTTTTCCATTCTTAACTCTTTGACTAATGGTTTCTCTCCATGTATGTCCTTTTTCACAAATCCAATATGCATCCTCTGAAGAATTATAAATCACATCATATGCTGTCCTAACTTCAGAGTACCTACTATTTTCAAGCACAAACCAATTCTTTGCTATTTCTGGATAAACTGTTGCTAAACAGTTATCCTCACATACCTTCTTATTCGCACAATATGGGCAAACACTTGTATTTATATATCTACTCGCAATCGTTTCTTCCCATTCATGATTTCTTTTGCATTGCCACCATCTACGTACCCAGCCTTCATCAAATGCAACAGCATCTGGGGTAATACCTTCATTCTTTGTTGGATGCCATTGTTTAGCTAACTCAGGATCCACCTCTTGTAAGGTTTTGATTCGTCGCTCTTCTTTTATTTCCGCTCGCTTTGTTGCCTTCCTAATCCTTAAACATTTTGGACATTCTTTTTTCTTCTGTCTATCGTAAATACTCATGCCCCACTCATGACCTTCGGAACATTTCCACCAAATATATTCATAGCTTCCAATAGTTAATTCATTAGGATTAATACCATTATTTTTAGTAGGGTGCCATTCCGATAACAATTTTTCTGGCAATCCGTTATTTGTTGTTAATGTTTCCACCAAACCCACCCTTTCATATTTTCAATTAAAAACCACTTATCTTTGTTGGTTCTGTTGCGAAGTTTTGTTAAGGTTAAGTGGTGCTAACAAAAAGTTGTACATTTTATGCGATTGTTAGTAGCTCCTGTAATTCATTGTATGTCGAAAAACCGAAGTCTGAGCCAAGACTTCGGTTTCGTTTATATAAAGCATGAATGGTTTCGATGCCTTTCAAGGTACGGGAAGCGTGGCGAAGATTTTGAAATCCTGCGGATTTGGAAAATATAATAGCATGAAAAAGAGACAACTTTAGGCTATGCCTAACCGAAATTCATCTTCCACTTTCACTGGCGCACCTTCACGTTTAAAAGTGGAAGACTACTTTCGGATAGAAGTTAAGGCGTTATAATAGCAGCACATCTTTAATTTATAATCAATACTACAGAATCTAATCAAAAAGAGACAAGATTTTACAAAAAAATTTAAGTATTAGTAAGATCCTAGTACAAAGACTGCATTTATTTGAAAGAGGTATATAGATTCCTAATGGAATTTATTCTTATGCAGCTATTCCAAATAGTTGATGAATAAACTGGTTCTGTTGCGAATGATAAAACAATAATTACGATAAGAGATACGAAAACATTAAAAATAAAAAACAAATTGGCTTTAAATAATACAGATCCAATTTACTTTGTAGATAAAATTGACAAGTAGTTAAGATAAAAAAAGGCGATAATAGTTTATACAATTTAAAAGGAATCTTATGAAATATAGTTAATATAAGGAAAGATAATAATAGAAGTAAGGGGGGCAACTTTGAAGAAATTTATAATGATTCTTATTCTATTATTAACTGGAACACTTGCTGCATGTTCTAATGAAGTCAAAGTATTAGGAGAAAATGAAATAAATAAACAGAAAGATGTGCAAAAGTATATTAGTGAATTGCAGAATTCTAAAATTGACTATAAAGGATACAAAGTTTTTGAAAGTCCTAACGATAAGAGTATCGTTGTAATTTCATCGGGAGAAGCAGGAGGAGAATTAAGGTTAGGAAAAATAGAGACATCTAGTGTAGATACTGCAATCAATATTGAGAAATCAAATGATAAAACCGATGAAAAAAATCCTTATATTGTTGTTGAATTGGAAAAAATTCAAGGTGCATTTTACGTTTATGATAGTAACGGAAAAGAATATGAAGGTACAGGATACTATGAGGAATAATTGATTCTATAAGTAGAACGGATTATTGATTCTGATAATGGTTTATAAGAAAATTCTACTGTTTATAAAAAAGTTGCACGCTTTATCCCTTTGTATAAAGGGGTATTTTTTATGCGTATTTTTAATTATAAAAAAAACAACTTGTAAAAAATAAATTACAATCATCTCAAGAGGTGTTGCTATTGTTACATAAGAAAATTGTAGTTTGTCGAGCAGAAAAAGGTTGGACTCAAGAAGAACCGGCAAAAAGGGTGGGGGTTAGTCGTCAAACTATCGCTACTCTTGAAAAGAATAAATAAAATCCTTTTCTAATTCTTGCCTTTAAAATCGCAAATACATTTGAAAAGCCGTTAACCGAAGTGTTTGATTATCAGGAGGAGTGATACATATGTTGTGGTTAAAAATTTTATTTGTTGTTTTAATATTCATCAGTCAGATGTATGTAATGAATTTCCAATCAAGTGATGAAGGAAAAGATGGGAGAGGGAAAGAAATTCAATATAAAACAAATAATATGTTGTTCAACGTCTTATATTTAGGTATTATTGCACTTATTGTTTTTCATTTGATAGATATTGTTCCTGCAGAATTTCTACCTGATATATTGTTATATTTTATGCTTTCATTAAGTGTGCTAGGTAGTATTTTTATACTTATCAACAGAAACAGGAAAAATTACTAATATGAGTTAGGCGTTTTATCTTGTTCTGTTAGGCGATAGAACAAAATGTTTCTTTTAAAAAATGAAATTTATATGCTAATCATGAAGGGATATAGTTAAATTAACAGTTGCGTTTGTTTAAGTAGGACACATAAAATGATTAATTTTTTTTATAAAAACTTAAGGAATCCAAAATTAAAACCCACACATTTTGATCAAACTTTTTTCAAAATGTGTGGGTTTCTTCTATTTATAAAATCAATATTTGCAGCAATACTTTGATCAAACGTTAACTCAAACCAACAGTAACAAGAAGTATAAAATGACCAATTAGTTTACGGCCAATTTATGTTTCCAATTCCGTTGAATAATTAGATGATCGCCTACTAAAATAAGTGTTTTCTGATCAACTTATGCTTCCAATTGCGGCCAACTTATGAGTTGAAAAACAGAATGTGATATGACATTTGTTTTTTTAGTATCGCCACAAAAACTGCTTTTACATTTTTCACTTCGAATGAACCTTTGTTTTCACTAGGATATTTGTCATTCTCGCTTGTAGAGGCTATAGTGTACTCATTTGGAATGTCATAGGCTACTTTAAAATCACTGAATGCAGTATGATAAGTTTCACCATGGGTCATATATTCTTCCTTATTCCATTTGTGATTTCTATATGTAGCAACCATAGGATAGAATTGTGCCAAATAATAATTCTCATCATCCTTTGTAAATCTATCGCCCTTTTCTGGGAGAGTAAAATCATAGGAAAAATCGACGGTAACTTCTTTGTTAGGTTCTAATTTACTTACCAGTGGTATGTTTAATATATCTTTGTCTAGTTTAAAATCAACTATTTCTCCATCAACTGCTACTTTATCAAATTGAACTGTAGATGGGTGTTCTAATTGTGGTGAATTGCCTTTTGTAAACATATTCGGGATAAAGTAAAACACTAAATTTCCCCATGAATCCTTAGAAATATTCTTTATTGTTACTGTTGATACTAAATGAAATCTTCCCTCTTGATTCATTGTTAACTTAATGTTGTATCGACTATGACTTCCTGAGGGCACACTTCTTGGAGAGAATTGTATTTTGGAGGTTCTTTCAACTTTAGATGATTTGACAATATTAACATTTTTTGTTACTCCCCAAATAGCAAATGATAATAGAATTAAAACAAATGAAGAAAGTAAAAATAACTTACTTTTAGTTATTTATGAGGATTCAGCTCATTTTTTACATCTAGCGGGTTATTCTTTGATCGTTGTCGTACTTTTGTTTGAATATAAATAAAATAAGTTCCATTCATCCCAAAACACCCCTAATTTCCATTATTTATAGGAAATTAGGGGTGTTTATCGGTATATAAAACTTCAACATTATTAATAAGTCTTCTTCTAAAATATAAATGGTTAAACAGATGAAAAAACTTCGATTGTTATATCATCCCGTATTTCTTAAATAAAGGTGCTATTTTATCAATGCAATTTGTCCAAATTCCACCTGTATAATCGTCAGGAAGGCGTTTTATATCTTCAGATGAGTCAAAGCCACTTGAAAATGTTATAATTAAAATATTCTTAATATTTTAATTATGGGGGATATAGAATGAAAATTGCAATAGTCTGTTTCGATAACTTTACTGATATAGATGTCTTTTTACCATGGGATTTATTAAATCGTGTACGTTTAGTCGGCGGTATTTCTGATTGGAATGTCCAACTATTAGGAACGGAAAAAACTCATATATCCATGTCTGGCTTACGTATCCCCATGACAGGAAGCATATCTGATATTCCTTCCGCTAACGCTGTAATATTTGCAAGTGGTAAGGGTGTACAAGATTTATATAAAAATCAAGAATATCTTAATAGTATTCATGTAGATCCTCAAAGACAATTAATAGGCTCTATGTGTTCTGGTTCACTACTACTAGGAGCTAAAAAACTGTTAACTGGCAAAAAAGCAACTACATATCCATCCGTAGTAGAACAGCTTAAAGGATTTGATGTAGACGTTATTGAACAAAGTTTTGTAAACGAAGGAAATATCTCGACTGCCGCAGGTTGTTTTGCTGCTCAAGATCTCTCTGCTTGGATTATAAGAACCCTAATTAATGAAGAAATGGTTGACACTGTGCTAGAAACTGTTCAGCCAGTGGGCAAAGGTTTATATTTTTAATTTCAAATCAAGTCAGAAATAGATAATCTGACTTGATTATTTATAAAATAACGTTTTTGTTCAATTTCTTCTTCAGTGAATCCAAGTAATTCTCCTAAGTAGGGGTACCGT
>NZ_JAJJBY010000082.1:0-6372 GCF_022625245.1 Bacillus sp. TL12
GGAACACCACGTTCATTCAAAATTTCAGAGACATCACGATAGCTTAAAGAAAAGCGACAATAGTAGCCAACGGCTACCAAAATAATATCTTTCTTGAATTGCTTTCCTTTAAAATATCTCATGTATGATTCTCCTCACTCTGTTTTGCAAAAGTTTAGCTTAGTTTTAAAAACTTTGCAACAGAACCGTAATGGTTATACTAAGAATTTGAGAACGTATCAAATATCAACACTACACTTTAACAGAGTTTAATCTTTTAAATAAAATTAAAATAAAAATAAATTTTATTTAAAATAAAGTTGATTTTTATTTTAAATATGTTAAAATTCAATTAAAGGAGCTGAAGTTTATGAATTTTAAAGACATTCCGAATTGGCTATTAAATTTAGATAGTGAAGACATTGAGTTTATTAAAAATTTTATTTTACACTCTGGATCTTTGAAAGAAATAGCAAAAATTTATGATGTTTCTTATCCTACAGTGAGGGTACGGGTAGATAAGCTAATTCAAAAAATTAAAGTGAATGATACTGATGAAGATGAAGAGTTCATTACTTTTATTAAAAAACTCTCCATCGAAGATCGTATTAATTTAGAAGATGCAAAATTGATAATTGAAAAATATAAAAATGAAAGAGGGGATAATTAATGTTTCGTCTATACGGATTTTTAATTGCACTTATATTAATTGGGCTTCAATACTTTTTGTCAAGAAGAGAAAATGTTTATTTGGGAATGGGTTTACCTGTTTTATATGTGGTAACACTACTATATCTATGGATGTCTGAGACTTTAATTGTCAAAGGGAATACACTTATCTTCATTATTATTATTTTAGGTGGATTAGCTATTTTATTAGGAATTTGGATTAAAGGAAGAGAAGAACTAAAAAATAAACAGAAAAAAGAATTAAAAAAAATGAAAACCAAGGATATGAAGTAATCGATTAGAGATAAAAAGCATTAGCTTCTATCGACTTGTGACTGAGTTTGAGTACAATACTCATTGATTTTTAAATTTTTGTTATGAAGGGAATATATATCATACACATTGCCTTATAATAATTGGGATGAACTTTTAAAAATATAATTATTGCTCTATATGTTCTTTTTTAAAATAAGGAAGGATGTTATAATGTCTCTAATGCTAATGGGCTTTTAGAGGGTGGTGTAAGAGTAAACGGTTTATAGAAGTAAGGTATGAAAATTAATAATCATTATATAAAAAAGGATAGAACTGCAGATCCTATCCTTTTAGAATTAATTGGTTTAGATTATGTAATTACACCAATTAGTTTACCATGTCATTAATTTTATTGATAATCCAGTCAATAGCCATACCATCTCTAATCCAGCCTAAAACTCTATCTTTGTTAGCCCAAGCCCATCTAGCAGCTCTAACTCCTAATTGAGCCACGATTCTTAAAAATGTAATCATGTTATATACCTCCTAATATAGTAATTGTAAAATTAAAAATTCTTAGTTTACCATGTCATTAATTTTATCAATAATCCAGTCGATTGCCATACCGTTTTTAATCCAATTTAAAATTCTATCTTTGTTAGCCCAAGCCCATCTAGCAGCTCTAGCTCCTAGTTGAGCTACGATTCTTAAAAATGTAATCATGTTATATACCTCCTAATATAGTAATTGTAAAATTAAAAATTCTTAGTTTACCATGTCATTAATTTTATTAATAATCCAATCAATAGCAATACCATCTCTAATCCAGCCTAAAACTCTATCTTTGTTAGCCCAAGCCCATCTAGCAGCTCTAGCTCCTAGTTGAGCTACGATTCTTAAAAATGTAATCATGTTATATACCTCCTAATATAGTAATTGTAAAATTAAAAATTCTTAGTTTACCATGTCATTAATTTTATTAATAATCCAATCAATAGCAATACCATCTCTAATCCAGCCTAAAACTCTATCTTTGTTAGCCCAAGCCCATCTAGCAGCTCTAGCTCCTAGTTGAGCTACGATTCTTAAAAATGTAACCATAATATACCTCCTTTTGAATTTTTTGGTGAACGCTTTTGCGATTATAAATATATCTGAATCTTCAAATTGTGTCAACTTAATTTTTAGAAAAAAATTTATATTAAGTTTTTAAATATTTTATTCCAAAAAAATCTATACATGGATATATTTTTAAGTATAATAATTAAGAGGATCTTTATTGAAAATTTAGAATTGATAGATTGTTAATATGATTTAATTATCAAAAAAGGGGATTGAGATTGAAATGATAAAAGAACCACAACAAAAAATCTCACCAAATGCAGTAAAAGTATGGAGGATAAGTGATGCAATTACTTATACTACTGCACTTTGTGTATTAGGAATTCTTTTGTTTTTACAGCATTATTATGATTGGAAAAGCTGGATAAGTATTATTTGTTATATCATTATTGCTTTACTCATTATTTCTTCCATATTCGAACTATCCATAATACCTATTTATCGACAGCGAACATGGCGTTATGAAATTGATGAAAATTATATTCAATTAAAACATGGAGGAGCATTAATGAGAAAGCATCTAATAATACCGATGACGAAAGTACAATATGTAAATACAAATCAAGGACCAATATTACGAAAATTTGGTTTGTCTACGTTAACAATAGGTACAATGGCTTCAGAACATGAAATACCTGCTATTTCTGAAAAGAAAGCAACAGAATTAAGAGCGAACATTGCATATTTAGCTGGAATCAATGAAATAAATGAATAAAATAGGAGGGCTATCATACAATGAAGCAAGAATTAGCATATGACCAAATAGCTCAGCGAATGCATCCGTTATGGATGCTCTTTTCCGTGGTTAAATCTATAAAAGAACTTATTCTTTGGATTGTTTTTTTTGCTATTTTTATAAGTTCAAATTCTAATCCTATTTTTCTGATTGTAGGTGTAGTAGCAGGAGTTGTTTATCTAATTTATAATTTTGTTTCAATATTTCTTGATTGGAAACATTTTAAGTATGTATTTACTGATAAAGAAATGTACATTTATGAGGGACGTTTTATTAAAGAAAATCGTTTTATTCCATTAGAACGTATCCAAGGTATTAGTCAAAATACACATTTTTTTCATCGCTTATTTGGACTAACATCACTTTTATTAGAAACTGGTTCCAATGAAAAAAAATCCTCTATTAAACTTGAAATGATAACTTATGAAGAAGCTGCACGGATACAAGAACATTTAGGACATATTGGTTTTATTCCAAAAAAAGAGAATGAATCAGATATACAGCAAGTAGAGTTAATAGAATCTAAAGATATTTCAAGGGACAAACATTATAAAATGGCGCCTAAAGAAATATTGGTTAAATCACTTATGTCACTTAAATTACTTTTATTGATCCCATTAATTCAAGAGATTTATTCTAATATAAATGATTTTATTTCCATAGACGGTTATATAAATGAAATTACCTCTTTTTTTCAAAAATCATGGTTTCTAATGACTCTTGGCATTCTTATTCTTTTACTAATGTCATTAGCTTATGGGATAATTAAGACTTATATTCAATATGGGAACTTTGAAGTCACTTCTGACCAACATCGAATTTTTGTTAGAACAGGTGTATTTAATGAAACTGAATTTTCAATTCCAAAGGAGAAAATCCAAGCTATTAATATTAATACTAATCTATTAAAAAGATGGTTTGGTTTAGTACAAGTAAAAATTATAAGTATTACTGATATGGAAGATAAGGAAATGAGAACTGCTAAAGTACTCTTTCCACTTATAGATAAAAATAGAGCTTTATCACTAATTCCTGAGATTCTACCAACATTTAAAATTGATACAAGAATGATTAGTATTCCAAAATATACAATTTTTATAAAGATGGTACGATCAAGTTATATTTGGATCATAAGTACGATACTTACTTATTATTTTTGGTCAGAGTTTTGGTATATCCCAATAATATTATTCGTACTTGTTAACACATCACAAATATTAAACTGTTTTTATAGTGGTTACAAACTTAATGGGGAATTCATTCAATTGCAACGGGGAGGATTTTCAACAAATTTATTCATAACAAACCGAAAGAATATTGAAGAGTTGGAAATAATAGAATCAGGGATACAAAGTCCATTTGGCCTTGTTACTCTTCAAACTTCAACACGTGCTAAACCAGTTAAGAAAACAAAAATTTCAGATATCCCAAAGGATGTAGCTATACATTATTATCATTGGTATGGAAGTAACAAGAAACATATAAAAGCAAAAAAAATTTAGTATTAAAGAAATGAAATGCAATCACATATTTTATTAAATAAGTATTTTTATTCAAACTTTATTTTATATTTGTGAATTCTTTAAATTCGAAATACAGACTATGCACAAAAAGGAGAACAATTTCTATGCTAACAAATGTAGATACAAAAAAAAGGAAAACCAAAAAATGGATTATCCTCGGGGTTATTGCATTAATTGCTATCGTTGCAGCTATTAATATTTTCGTGATGCAAGGGAAGAAGAAAGAAACGGCGAAAATAGATGCTGTAAGTTTTGAGAAGGTAACAGAGCGTAAGCTAAATAATACAAAATTAATTTCGGGACAGGTAAAACCAGGAAACATTGAAAGCTTCTACTCAGATCCGACAAAAGGAAAAGTGAAAGATATTGCAGTGAAAGAAGGACAAGAGGTAGAAAAAGGAACAAAATTATTCTCTTATGATAATGAAGAAATCAATTTACAGATGAAGCAAGCTGAGCTTGATCAAAAGATGGCAGATATGCGTTACGATCAAGGAAAAAAGAAAATAGATTCATTGAAAAAAGAAATTAAGAAAGCGAAAGATAGCGGTGCTGCGAAAGAAGTAACAGATCCAATGGAAGAGCAAGTAAGTGAACTAGAAATTCAGCAAAAGACAACGGACCTTGAGAAAGAAAAAAGTAAATTACAAGCAGAAGAATTAAAGAAAAAACAGAAAGAACTTACGATTTATAGTAACTTCGCTGGTGTTGTACAGAAGCTAGATAATGATGCAGCACAAAGTTCCTCACAAGCAATAGGTGGACAAGGAAAATCATTTTTACAAATTGCTTCTAAAGATCCATTCCAAATTCAAGGGACATTAACGGAACTTCAGAAGTCACAAATTCAAAAAGACCAAACATTTACTGTAACTGCAAAAGCGAATAATAAGAAGAAATGGACAGGCAAAATTACAGAAGTAAGTGAATTCCCAACTAGCACAGAAATGGCTCAAACTGCTAGTGCAGGTGAGGGAACTCAAAATATGTCTCAATATACATATAAAGCAAGTCTTGATGGGCAAGAAGGTTTATCTCCAGGCTATCACGTTTCTTTACAAGTAAACTTAGAGAATAAGACGATGATCGCTGTTCCTAGTAAGAGCATTGTAGAAAAAGATAATGATACATTTGTTTACATAGAAGAAAAAGGTAAACTTCATAAAAAAAATGTAAAAAAAGGTGCTACTGATGGAGATTGGACAGAGATTGTTGAAGGCGTAACAGTGGGGCAAAAGGTTGTAAAAAATCCTTCCGACAACGTGTATGACGGAATGGAAGTGAAAGAAAAATGATTAAGTTAAATCATATTTCTAAAACATATTATCAAGGTAAGCTAGCAGTGCCAATTTTACACGGCATTAGTTTAACGATTCAAAGCGGTGAGTTTATTTCCATTATGGGACCATCCGGTTCGGGGAAATCAACGTTAATGAATATTATCGGTTGCTTAGATCGTCCGACAGAAGGTGAATATACGCTGAATGATGTAAATATCTTAACAGCAGACGAGGCAAAACTTGCTCTTATTCGTAATGAATATATTGGCTTTGTATTCCAGCACTTTAATTTGTTACCGCGACTTTCAGCGGTGGAAAACGTTGAACTTCCGCTCATCTACGGTGGCGTGAAGAAAGCAGAACGTCGTCAAAGAGCGCTTGAAGCACTTAGTAAAGTTGGATTGTTGGACAGGATTCATCATTTACCTAGTGAATTATCTGGTGGACAAAAGCAGCGTGTAGCGATCGCGAGATCAATCGCCAATAATCCAACGTTTATTATGGCCGATGAGCCGACAGGTGCTCTTGATACGAAGTCTGGACAGCAAGTTATGGACATTTTCACAAAGTTAAATGAAGAAGGTACGACGATTGTTATGGTTACGCATGAAGAGGAAGTTGCAGAGTATTCTTCGCGCCGAATCGTGCTAAGGGACGGAAAAATTACAGAAGATAGAAGGTGTGCGGTATGAGTTTACTAGATAGTATCAAAATTGCCCTATCTTCTATTCTAGCTCATAAACTGCGCTCAGCACTTACGATGCTTGGGATTATTATCGGCGTTGGTTCCATTATTACCGTTGTTGCA
>NZ_JAJJBY010000083.1:0-6020 GCF_022625245.1 Bacillus sp. TL12
TCAAAACTTTTCAGTTTTACCAAATGGCTACAAAGTAAGAGGAAAAAGAGAATGACTCCGTACAACCCAAACACGGCAGAACAAAACATGGCTACAAACCGAAGAATGCGTAATGTAATCCCTGCACTGTATTGTGGGATAGTAAAGGAAGAAATAGCTGTAACAGCTACAACGATTACCATAATTGGACTGACTATCCCTGCTTCTACGGCAGTCTGGCCAATAATTAGTCCACCCACAATCCCCATTGCCGGTCCAATCGGTTTAGATAAACGTAACCCAACTTCCCGTAAAATTTCGATGGCCACTTCCATAATCAACGCTTCTATAAGAGCAGGAAAAGGAACTCCCTCACGTGTTCCTATAATAGAGATAACTAGCTTGGTGGGAATTAATCCTGGATGAAAACGAAATAAAGGAAATATATAATGAAGGAGCAAATAATGAAACAAAGGCTGCAAAGAAACGCAATAGGCGGAGAAGCGTACTTGGAATCCAGCGTTCATAATAATCTTCTGGTGATTGTAACAGCATACTAAATGTAACTGGAATAATTAATGCGAATGGTGTCCCATCCAGTAAAATCGCTATTCGCCCTTCCATAAAGGCACTAATAACACGATTTTGAACTTGTGGAAAAGGACTGAGGTAATTATCTTCAATAAGTTGCTCTATATAACCAGATTCATGTACACTATCTATATTGATTTTCTGAATTCTTGATTTTACCTCTTCCACTAATTCTGGACTAGCAAGGTCTTTGATGTAGGCTATAACTAGCTCTTTTTTTGCACGTTCTCCTACTTGAAGCTTTATTAGTGATAAATTCTCATTTTCACCATGACGTCGCAAAAGTGCGGTGTTATCACTTAATACTTCAGTAAAACCTACCCGTGGACCTCTGACTAATGCTTCTGATACTGGTTCTTCAATAGTCCGTTTGTTTATTTTCGTTGTACCAAGAATGAACACATCTAATACACCATCAATCAAAAGGGCTGTCGAACCTGTCAATACTTTTGATACCAAATCTTTTATGTAATAGACTTCTGCTGCTTCACTAATAGAAAGAACTTTATTTTTAATAAATTCTTTCGAAACGGTCCCCTCCACAAAAGAAGGTTCGTTTTTATATTCGTCGAAAAAGTTAACCATTAGTGATTTCATAATGTGTTTATCGATCAGCTCTTTATCTGATAGTCCATCGGCAAAAATAATCGCAGCTAGAATACCCGTCTGCCCAATCTTAAACTCCCGAAAGTGAACATCTGAATTATGACCGATTTCTTGTCTTATGAGTTCTAAGTCTGATGTGAAGTCACCCGTAAAATGAACCGTTGAGTTTCGAGAAGGCTTAGTTTGTTGTTTAGCATTGCTTTGAATGGTATTTTTTTGTACTTGTTTGTCCTTTGATTCCCACCAACTCATTTTTATCACTCTTTCTCTGATATACTGACCCAATGAAAAAATCTTGAGATAATATATGGAATTAAAAATACGACAAAATCTTGTACAAAAAAATTCCCAATCCGGAAGATAGGAAACAATCATATTCCACATTTTCATCATCTTATAAATGTACCCTCCTAGGAACAAGATTTTATCAAATCTGGTCTTTTTTTATAAAGATTCCCAAAAATAGAACGGTGGGCATTAATCTCATTCCGTACTAAACTCTTGTTACCATTGAGACTTTCTGTTCCTAATTTCGATTTCAATTTTCTAGATATTGTTTCCTTTTATGCTTATTTTTATGCTTGCATATAAATAAGCATAAAGAGATGTAATAATACCTATTAAAGTAAAAAAGATGCTATCTCTAGCATCTTTTTTACTTTAATTTAACTAACTATTTATTTATATTTTTAGCCAAATTACTTTTGTTTTTTCCATATAACATATATACAACAAGTCCAATAAGCATCCAAATTATAAAACGAATCCAAGTAATTTCTGGAAGGCTGATGATAAGATATATTGAAAAACAAATCCCAACCAACGGAATTACAGGGACGAAAGGCGTTTTAAATTTCCTTTCTAAATCTGGTCTTTTCTTTCTTAACACAATGATAGAGGAACAAATTAAAATAAATGCCGATAATGTACCAATATTAACCAATTCAGCTACCTCATTAATAGGAGTAAATCCTGATATAATCGCTGTAATTATACCGATAATTAATGTAGGACGATGTGGAGTCTTATATTTAGGATGTACCTTTGTAAACCATTTTGGTAATAATCCATCTCGACTCATTGCAAACCAAACTCGTGAGCCTGCAAGTGTAAATGAAAATAAAACAGAAAGTATTCCCGTAATCGCAGCAGCAGAAATAAATAAAGTAATCCACTTTAATCCTACATCACTAAAAATCTTAGCTACCGGTGCAGCGTTATTTAATGTATGATAGGGTGCCATCCCTGTTATCACTAAAGACATTCCAATATACAAGCATAATGCAATAACTAATGAGATAACTACCGCTCTTGGTAAATCACGTTGTGGATTCTTAGCTTCTTCAGCTGCTGTAGTTAACGTATCATATCCAAATACTGCAAAAAATACTAGTGCTGCACCACCCATCACGCCGTTAAAACCAAATGGCATAAAAGGATGCCAATTGCTTGAATCAATGTAGAAACTTCCAACAGCAATTACTACTAAGATAATGCTTAATTTAATAATTACCATTAGAGTATTAAATTTTGATCCCCATTCCATGCCAAAAGTGAGCAATCCAGCAATAGCGAGACTTATTATAGCTGCAATTAAATCTACTCGATGTCCTTCTCCTGTACCTGGAGCCCCTTGAGCCCAAACTGGAATATGAATTCCGATTTGTTGAAGTAATTCTTGCATATATCCAGACCAACCAATAGCAACTACTCCTACTACTAAAATATATTCTAGTAATAGATCCCAACCAATTAACCATGCTACTCCTTCTCCTAATACAGCATAGCTATAAGTATATGCACTCCCAGAAACGGGGATAAGTCCAGCAAATTCAGCATAGCATAGTGCAGCAGCTGCACTAGCTAGTCCAGCAATAATAAAAGATAAAATAACTGCAGGACCAGCATGCTCAGATGCAGCTACTCCTGTTAGAACAAAAATTCCAACCCCAATAATTCCTCCTAATCCAATTGCAGTTAATTGCCATAATCCTAACACTCGATTTAGTCCAGTACTTCTAAGGCCTTCCTTTTGCAAATGATCAATGGACTTTTTTCTAATAAATGCATTCATTTTCTTCCCCCTAAGATGTATAAAAAATGAGAAAATAATTAAAATTAAAATTATATTAGCACAATTATTTATTTTCTTTCAATAATTTTATCAATGAAAATTAATGTTAAAAAATAGAAAATACATATTTTCTTACTCTAAGTTAGTACACTCTTACCGATTTCCTACGTAATTTTCTGATTTTTAATTACATATTAAGTAAAAGTGAACGAAAAGGTATACTCTCTTAGGCAGATTATACAAGCTAAATTGTATTAAAAACAATGATAAATCCATCATTTGAGACTAAGAATTAGCAAGAGTTCGTCATTGCAATTCCAAGTGTATTCGTTTTGCTTCAAAATAAAGAACCTGAATAAATTTTTTCGTATCGATACGAGTAGGTAATGTTGGCTCATTATTCAATTCTGTCATCTTTCTCCTTACAGTAGTAAAATCAAAAAACCTAGAAGCGTAATTTTCGAACTTCGGGTTTAAAAAATCAGTAAGTCCAAGGGATGCTAAATGGTTTAATGATTGATAAATTGCTCTCCGAATCCGTTGTTTGGAGGCTTCAATCGACCTTTTTAATTCGGCTTCTTCAGCTGATTCTCCAAGTCTTTTTTGGGCCAAATTCACAAAAATCTCTTTTAGTGAGGGAAACCCTTGTTCCAACGTTTTATCTTGTTCATATTTATATAAATAATCCAGCATGTCCATTAAATCTTTACTTCCGCTTTCACTGGCTATCCCTAATTCAGATAGAAGAAAATGAATGGAATTTCGAAAATGATTGAAAGTACTTATATGTTTTTCATTACGGTATTTTTCCTGCGTACTTTGATCACTATCCAATTTTAGTACCATATTGAGCGATTCTTGAATGTTATTTATCGATTTTTCCAATCGGATTCGTTCGATGACTTTCTGAACGACTGTTAATACTTCAATCCGGTTAATGGGCTTAATAATATAGTATTCAACGCCAAGCGAATACGCTTCAGCAATTAATTCTTTTGATTCTACTTGAGAAACCATGATGATTTTCCCTTTAAACGATGGTTTTATTTGACGAATTGTTTTTATTCCATCTTGAATCGGCATTAACAAATCGATAAATAAAATGTCTATATTTTTGAGGATTAGCATTTGTTGATCTAACAATGAACCATCCTCAGCTTCTCCTACAACCTCTCCAAGATCCTCATCCTCGATAATTTGAGCCAACATTGAGCGAACCGCTTTCTCATCATCTACTATATAAAAATACATAGAATCACCCTTTCGAAATTATATGATCAATCCCTAATCTGATTATAAAAATCGATCCTTTTCCTTCGGTTCTGTCCTCAAATGTAACATCACCTTCAAGCTGTTCGACCATTTCTTTTACATACGATAGTCCGATACCTGTCGATGGGTTACCTACATCATCATATTTAGAAGTAAACCCAGGTTCAAAAATTGACTCTTTATACTTTGAAGAAATACCGGGACCGTTATCTCCTATTCGAAATTCAACGGAATGATGGTCTTTATTAATGTCAATTGTGATGGTTCCCATATCTTGGATAGCTTCTACAGCGTTTGCAACAATATTGTTTATAATTGATAAGATTGTGTAAATATGATAGTGAGGATGCACGCCATCAATCTTATACACAAATTGGATGTCTTTCTCTAATAACCGGGCGTATTTCTCATTTGCTCGTATAATGATGTTTACCAGTTCATGTACAGACATATAATCTGTAAAACTTTCATCAGAAATTAACTTTGAAAGTCCAGCAAAAATACGTTGGTTATCCTTTTTAACGTCATGGACTTCACCAGCAATTTGTAATGCCCGCTGCCTTAAACCCTCAAACTGAAAGCTCGTCTGTTTATGCTCAAAAGAGTCTAAGGTTTTATATAAATCATAGGATTTTTTTGTTATATTTTCAGCATCTTGCAACGTTTTTTTTAAATGAACAGCGTCTTCATATAAATTAGAGATAAGCATAAGCATGTGTTCATTTTGTTTTTTAATGTGTCTCTCCCTTGACTGCGCTTCATACAGTTTCATCATATTGAAAAAGCTTAGAACTATAAAACTATGGGAAAATGCGATAACGATTATCTCATTTATTGCCTCTGGTGTGATAGTTGTCTTTAATACGAAATATTGAATCATTAATTCCACACAGTCTGATAATATTTCAATGATGCAACCGATAAACCCAATCATCAATGGCTGATGATGAAAGCGTTCGACTTTCGCTAAGTAAAAGAGAAAAGAATAAGTAAAATAAAAGAAAAAACTAGGATAGTGGATATGGAAAGCAGCTATCCAATCCATATTATCCTTTGTGATGACGTCCATTAAGATACGAAATACTACAACCACTATCGCTGTTAAAAAACCCGGCAAAAATGCTGGCATTCGTCGAAATAATAACAAAAAAAAGAAAAATGTTGGTGCACCAAAGCTCATTCTAAATGTTTCATTTAAGGGAAAAGACTTTATTTCACCTACTAAGGGTACTGTAAATACCATCAAAACCAGAATATAGATGTCTTTTTTTACTAAATTACTAAGATTCAAAATAATCACTTCCCACTTTCGCCTAACAGTCAGTATACAAATCTATTAGCATTAATACAACACTTACTCTGTTTTTTACAAAAAACGATAGATATAAACGAAAGCATTGAACATTGTGAGTATTCTTTACATTCTTCTACTTTAAAACAGGAAGATACTTTGTAACACAAAAATGTTCAGACACTCTATACGGTCTGAACATTTTTA
>NZ_JAJJBY010000084.1:0-5871 GCF_022625245.1 Bacillus sp. TL12
TCATACCTATTTCCCCTTTCACGCCTCGTTATATTTTTTAACATACACAATGTAGATCTCCCCTCCTCATTTATTGTTAATGCGTTAAAAACTGCTCCTTGATTCTAAGGGTTTTTCTGTCACATACGTTAGTGTCAAAATGTCATGACTTTTATGACATAACTATCAATACAGCCTCATCCACTCAATTTTTGTTTTTCTTTATAAATATGACAGAAGTTCACTATCTACTATGACTCGCCGCTTGTTACACTCTGTTCATAAACTAGTGAGTCGCTAACTCGTTGAGCTAACAAAAAATCCTAATTAAATAAAGGAGCGTTCAAAAATGAAACAAGCAATTAACAAACTGGGGATCGTTGCAATTCTTCTTTCTTCTTCAACCATGATTTCTGCATGTTCCCAACAATCATTAGAAGGAGAAACATCAAAACCATCGGCATCCACAACTAATATTGAAATGATGAAAGGACCCAATAATAAAAAAGAAATTGAATCTTTTGCTGATCCATTATTTGAGGAAAAAATGAAGAAGTATAATGTGAATGGTTCTAGTTTTGTCGTCGTTCATGATGGCAAGGTTGTTGTTAATAAAGGGTATGGATATGCTGATAAAGAAAAGAAAATTCCCGTTACTAAGGACACGGTCTTTCAAATTGCTTCAGTCTCAAAAACTTTTACTGCCTTGGCTGTGATGCAACAAGTCGATAAAGGAAAGCTTAAACTAGATCAAGACGTACAAAAATATCTAGGTGGATTACAAATACCTAATCAAACAGGGAAACCTCTCACCCTGTTTGATATGCTCACTTATACTAGCGGGGTAGATTTTCCGGACCTCACAAATATAACTGGACCCGAATACGTTCATAATAGTATACCAATGAAAGGATTTTTCTCTAAACATATGCCAACGGTGGTACGGCCACCAGGTGAAGCTTATACGTATGACAACGTCTCATTTGCGCTCGCAGGGTTTGCAGTAGAGAATGCTACTAACACCCCTTTTTCAAAATATATGGAAAAAAATATTTTCAAACCATTAGATATGAAATCTACGAGTATGAGCTTTACGCCTGACCTTCTCGAAAGAATGGCTACACATTATGGTCCCACTGGTGATCCGATTCCAACAAGTGGGAGCGGTTTAAGGGATACACCACAAGGAGGCATTTTATCTACTGCGGAAGACATGTCAAAATACATGATTATGCAACTACAGAAAGGAACGTTTAAAGACAAAGAAATTGTAAGTAAAAAAAGCATAGATATGATGCATGCCTATCAAGTTTTTGATGATAAGACAATCCCTGTTGCGACAATTGGATTTGAAACGCCTTTTAATGAATTTGCTAACGGTCAACACGTTGTAATGAAAGGTGGAAGTATGCCTGGACATCAATCACTGCTGATTTTAGTGCCTGAACAAAAAACAGCATTCTTCATGTCTTATAATAATGATTCAATGATGAGTATAGACATATATGAAGCTCTTATGGATCACTATTTCCCTGCTAAGAAGAATGATGTAAAAACAAGCTATCTTCCGTTAGAGGAAAAAGAGGCTCATAAATACTTGGGTTTATTCCAAAATACGCGTTTTGCTGCAATTCGCACTAATTTTACTTATGAAAATGGGAATTTGGTCATGGAGGGTGGTACAACGGGAAAACAGGTTCTCAAAATGATTCATCCGTTGTTATTTGAAGATTCAGAAGGCAATAAAGTCGCTTTCAAAAAGAATTCGGCTGGAGAAATCGCATATTTTCACTACAACTCTCCTAAAAGCTTTGATTTTGTAGCAGATGCTCAGAGAATTAACAACAAACCACCTTTTGATGACGTGCCATCAAAGAGTAAATATAGAAGTCACATTGATAGTCTTCATGCTCTAAATATTATGGGTGCTAAAACAGATAATCTATTTAATCCGATGGACACCATGACACAAGGAGAATTTGCGGATACGCTGTTACTTGCTCACGGATGGAACGGTTTTCCAGACGAATCCAAGGAGGCAAGAGAAAAAATGATGAATGGAATTCCAGAGTATAACCGTGCTACTCCGATTACCCGACAAGTCGCAGCAACCATGATTCAAAACGTAAAGCAAATTCAAGACCTGAAAATGATTCAAACTGATAAAGCTAGTAAAGTTAAATTACTTGATGCCGCAGATGATTGGGCAGTTCAATCTATTCAAGCACTTGCCTCCCAAGGAATTCTAGACCCTGATACTTCTATCAATGCTGACGGATCTTTTATGTTCCGTCCGAAAGATGTGTTACTGCGTCAAGAAGCAGGTGCCTTGCTTGATTTAGCTTTTGGCTATTATGCATTGCCTATTAAACGACAGTAGATATTTATTCTAATTTAAATAATAAAAAAATGGGATGCTAGTATCTTATCAATATCAAGCTAAAATAAAACAAGAAATTTAACTTTATAAGATCTTTATGAAAACGCAAACGATTCGAAGCATGACTCTATATATTTGAAATTTTTGTATTAAAAAAAGGAACCTATTAGGAAATATGATAGGTTCCTTCCTTTAATTTAATAGGCGTTATACACTGTAAATATGTTGAGTTAGATCTTCAACCTCCTCTAAAACAATTTTCTTAAAAGATAGAATTCTTACATGCTTGTAAGGTAAATGTAAGACAATTCAATATGAGGACTATAATACTTTTGATTAAATTATATATAGCCAATAAACGAACAGGAGATAATAACTATGAGTATATTAACAGTCCGTAACTTAAGTAAAATTTATAATACAGGAAAAGTATCTTATAAAGCTCTTTCCAATATTGATTTGACAATACAAAAAGGAGAATTTGTAGGAATTATGGGAGCATCAGGAAGTGGCAAATCAACTTTACTGAATATGATTTCTACTATTGATGCACCAACATCAGGAGAAGTATTTATTAACGAAAAAAATCCTCATTGTTTATCTTCTAATGATTTAGCATTATTTAGACGACGCGAACTAGGATTTGTCTTTCAATCCTTTAACCTCATGAATACGCTAACTGTAAAAGAGAATATTGTTTTACCACTTACATTAGATAATGTAAGTTTGAATGAAATGAACAACAAAGTAGAAGTTATTTCTAAAAAACTGGGGATTGAACAGATTTTAAATAAAAGAACCTACGAAATTTCAGGAGGACAAGCTCAACGAACCGCCATTGCTCGTGCCCTCATTCATTCTCCGCAATTAATATTAGCAGATGAACCAACAGGAAATTTAGATTCAAAAGCGGCAAATGATGTGATGGAACTCCTAAAGAAATTAAATCAAGATCAACAAGTAACTATGATGCTTGTGACACATGATCCAGTAGCCGCGAGTTACTGTGATCGAGTAATCTTCATTACAGATGGATCTTTTTATAATGAAATTTATTGCGGTGACAATCGTTCAAAATTTCACAAAGATATTACAGATGTACTATCTTTACTAGGAGGTAATTAACATGAATTTTCGTCAGCTTGTATATAATAATGTCACTCGTAATAAACAATTATACCTTGGACATTTTTTGAGTAGTACATTTGCCGTGATGATTCTATTTACTTTTGAATTGCTTGCATTTCATCCTAATTTCACTGGAAATCTTGTATCGACCAGTGAGACCATGAGTTCGTTAAGTACAAAAGGATTTAAAATTGCTCAATATCTAATTGTATTTTTCTCCTTCTTTTTCATTCTATATTCAATTACTATGTTTTTAAAAACAAGGAAAAAGGAATTTGGGATCTTATTACTCCATGGCATGTCTAACGCACAATTAAAAAAGCTAATTTTCATGGAAAATATGTTAATTGGATGTTCTGCAATTATTGTTGGAATTGGACTTGGATTAGTTTTTGGAAAATTAATCTTACTGATAAGTGGTTCCCTTTTCCTATTAAAAGGTGGGCTTCCATTTCATTTTCCTACTAAGGCAATTTTAGTGACATCTCTTATGTTTTTTATTTTATTTATACTTGTCTCTTTTTTCACTGTACGAATAATGAAGGTATCACAGCTAATTGAACTCATGAAATCTGAAGAAAAACCAAAAACGGAACCAAAGTCATCTAAATGGCTAGCCTTCTTCTCAATTCTTTGTATTTGCATTGGATATGTCTCAGCATTTTATTTGGATATGGCATTAAGAAAAGGAATTGAGATATATGTTCTATTACTATGTGTTTTCTTAACTGTATTAGGAACATACTTTTTATTTACTCAGCTGAGCTTTTATGTCATTAAAATATTAAAAAATCGTCAATACACTTTCTTTAAAAAAACCAATATGTTAATGATTTCAGAGTTAACATATCGAATGACAGATAACGCAAGAACACTCTTTCTAGTAAGTGTACTTTCCGCAGTTGCCTTTACCTCTATTGGTACTTGTCTTTCTATTGGAAATGGCGCATTAGCGGAAGTTAACAGTCCTTATGCATTTGAATATAAATCATTTAAACACAACAAGGAGGAGGCATTTCATATTTCTCAAATAGAGAAACAATTACATAATGATGGATTCTCATATAAATTAGTAATTTCTACTGGTTTTAATACAACAAGTCACGCAACACCAATTATGAAACTGACTGATTACAACGCAACTGCCAAAACACTAGGATACCCAGCAGAAACGTTAAATAAGGAAACAGACAGTCTAATCCTGCCATCAAAAATGTATCTGAGATTAGCTCCTCAAGAGAAATTAAAGAAACTGTCTTCATCCCTTACACTGGAACACGGTAATATGAATTATAATTTTTCTGGTAATAAAATATTAATGGATAAAATTATCAGCCCATCTGATAATTTTTCTGTCGTTGTTTCGGATTCAATGTACGAAACAATACTAAATACACAGTTAGGAGAAACAAAGGTCGATCAATATATAGACTATCGTTTTTTAATTAAAAACATGTATGAAACAGCAGATGTGGCTAAAAAACTTACAAAGATAATTCCAAATGATTATACAAACGCATATCGACCTTTTATATTTGATTCCCCGGTATTAAAATGGTTAGAAAGTAAACAAGTGAATGCGATACTATCTATTCTTAGTGTACTAGTAGGAGTTGTATTTTTTATATTTACAATTAGTTTCTTATACTTCCGTTTATTCACAGATTTAGATCGAGATAAAAGCCAATTCCAAATGCTTTCTAAATTAGGGTTAACTAAAAGAGAAATAAAAAAAATTGTAACCCAACAAATTAGCATATTATTTTTTATACCTATTGTGATTTCTGTTCTTCACAGTAGCGTAGCCTTCTTGGCAATAAGATTTTTAGCGCAGAGCAGGCATATAGACTTACCTATTGCAGGAAATTCTATTCTCATATTCACGAGCTTTATTAGTATACAAATAATTTACTACCTTATTATTAGAAGAAGTTATTTGCGCCAAATACTTCATTCCATAAATTAAAGTGGTAAATGAGAGAAATGCTGGTGGTATTCCGTATATATACCTCTTACTTAAAGTCACTTTTTTAGTGAGTTAATTAAATTCTTTGTTTTACCAATGGAGTAGCACCACATCTCTATCAAGCTAAGAAAATAAAAATTCCTCTTAAAATGAAAAAATACGCTATTCTTTCTGCAGAATCAGAAGAAGGGATAACGTATTTTTTGCTTTATGGATAGTGTAAAATCTTAGCTTGACGGCGATGGGGTACCGCCACATCGCCATCGAGCTAAGAAAATACACCTCCCCCAGAACGAGATTTTGTCCTAACTTGTAATAAAAAAGCTCATTTTTTCGTTTTGGGGTGGATTTGTTTTCTTAAGTTGATGGGCATGGGGTTCCTGTTTTTCTTAGCTTGATGGACATGTGGCGAGATCCC
>NZ_JAJJBY010000085.1:0-5697 GCF_022625245.1 Bacillus sp. TL12
ATGCCCATCAACCTAAGATTTTGAATTATCCCCAAAACAAAAATTTCATCCTTTCATAGTTTTCCATAAAAGTTCAGTTCATTTTTTTCGTTTTGGGGAAGAATGTATTTCTTAACTTGATAGCGCTACTCTTTTTGGAAAACCCCTAATCGATAAATTCGTGTTATTATTTTTGATATTGCTGTTGAACCGCCTCCGGTAGTTCCTTAAAGATTAGTCTTTTAAAAATGTTAATAATGCTTCATTAAATTCTTTTGCATGAGTTGCGTTTAATCCATGAGGACCACCCTGTATTAAAGCGAGTTTACTACCAGGAATGGAATCATATGTACGTTTTCCACTTAATTCAAAAGGTACAGTTGCATCAGAGTCACCGTGAATAATAAGAGTAGGTATATTAAACTTCTCCAAGTCTTTTCTAAAATCTGTCTTACTAAAGGCGGTAATACAATCAAGCGTTCCTTTAGGTGATGCACTGGCTGCAATATCCCAATTATATAAACGAAATGGCTCATTAACTAAATCTGTTCGATTACCAGCCGCGAAAAATCCCTTTGTAAATTCATCAAGAAATGCAAGGCGGTCATTTATCACACTACTTTTGAATTCTTCAATTGCTGCATCATCAAATACCCCATCAGGATGATCCTCTGATTTGTATAGATACGGAGGAACTGCTCCAGCAAAAACAGCCTTTTCAATACGATCTGTCCCATACGTACTAATGTATCGAGCTACCTCACCTCCGCCCATAGAAAAACCTATAAGCGTGACATTTTGAAGATCTAAATGTTGTAATAGTTGATGTAAATCAGAAGTAAAGGTATCATATTCATATCCTTCCCACGGCTGAGATGACTTTCCAAAGCCTCGACGATCATATGTTATAACTCTGTATCCAGCCTCAACAAGAGCGGGAACTTGGTATTCCCAAGATCGACCACTTAACGGCCAACCATGAATTAGTACAACTGGTTTTCCTATACCATGATCCTCATAATATATCTCAATTGGTGCTTGATTTTCGGTTCCTACAGTAATTTTTGCCATTCTTCTCCCTCCAATATAGACAACCTTTCTACCAAATACTGTAAATGTAGATTCGATACGCTTGATTTATTAATCCGAGACTCGGAAGTAATTAGCAGAAAGTATGGATAAATCTGCATATTTTCTCTTTTTGATTTGATCTTGTATTTCTTTTTCTGTAGAGAATCATGCATTTCCTGCTGTATACATACAAAGAGCTTGTTCTCGATTCAATCGGTTGGAAATTGGATGTAAACAACTTTAAAGATAAATTCTCATTGTTACTAATCTTTCGTAAGTTATCTCGAATTCGAGATTAATTATATTATAGTCAAAATATTACGTCAATAATTCATTTAAGTTTTATTAAATTACTAATTTATTATTTCTCAACATGAGAAGTATGGAATTGTAAGAAACAAATTGTTAATATATAGATATCTCAATTGCGTTATTTCTTTTTAAAAAGAGTTTGTGTTTTGACACAAGCTCTTTTTTATTAGAATTTAGACACATTCTACATGGTGAGTCTTGTCATCTTACAGCAATAGAGAATAAAAACCTTGTTCTAATCCTTAGTTTATGGATTAATTTATATTAACGATCAATTTATTTATAAACTAATCGTAACAAACGAAGAAATTTATGATACTATTCTATTTTTAAACTTTCTTCGATTACTTAATTTTTTAGGAGGAATACATAATGTCTGATCTCTATTCTCGTATTAACAAAGATGATGCTGTTGTTCTTTTAGTGGATCATCAAACTGGTCTTATGTCCGGACTAGTACGTGACTATGGTGTTGATGAATTCAAGAACAATGTTTTAGCTCTCGCTCAAACTGCTAAGTTTTTTGATTTACCAGTTATTTTAACAACAAGCTTTGAACATGGACCTAATGGACCTTTAATGCAAGAATTGGTTGATCTCTTTCCTCACGCACCAAAAATAGCTCGACCTGGACAAATTAACGCATGGGATAATAATGATTTTGTAAAAGCAATCGAAGAAACTGGAAAAAAACAACTTATCATCGCGGGCGTAGTTACAGATGTTTGCGTTGCTTTCCCGGCACTTTCTGCTATAAAAGCTGGGTATGAAGTATTTGCTGTTACTGATGCTTCAGGAACTTTTAGTAAACAAGTTGCAGATGCTGCCAATACTCGTATGGCACATAGTGGCGTGCAGCTTATGAACTGGTTTAGCGTAGCTTGCGAATTACAACGCGATTGGCGCAACGATGTCGAAGGTTTTGGCAATTTGCTTGCTAGTAATCTTCCAGGCTATCAAAATATAATTGGAAGCTATATGGGATCTCAGCGAGATCTTAGTAAACAAAATGCATAAATGTATTCCAAAGAAATAGCTTTAAATCACTTTTTAAAAAGTGGATAGTATAAATTTAGCGCTGATTAAATCAGCGCTCCTTTTTAAATTAAAAAGTATAGAAAAGCTTTTATTTTTACGATTACAGTTTTAATTAACAGAAAATACATTACTTTCAAAAAAATAATTTGAAACAATTAAAAAAAGGAGCGTTTTATTATGAGTAATTTAGAATTGTTAAATCCGGAGAACAGTGCATTAATTTTGATTGATTTTCAGCCTCAAATGACTTTTGGAGTTGCAAGTATTGACAGACAAACATTGATTAATAACGTTATGCTGCTTGCTAAATCAGCAAAAACTTTTAACGTACCTACTATTCTTACTACAGTTGAAACACGCAGCTTTTCTGGTTATTTTTGGCCACAAATTCTTGATATATTCCCAAACCATGAAATTATAGAACGTAGTTCAATGAACTCTTGGGAAGATCCAAAATTTGTTGAGGCAGTTAAAGCAACAGGTAGAAAGAAATTAATATTTGCAGCACTTTGGACTGAAGTTTGCCTTGCATTCCCTGTGCTTGAAGCAATTAAAGCTGGCTATGAGGTTTATGCAGTTGATGATGCTTCAGGTGGTACTAGTTTGACAGCACATAACGCTGCTATGCGTCGTGTAGAACAAGCTGGTGCAATTCCAGTGACAGCAATCCAAGTTTTACTTGAATACCAACGTGACTGGGCTCGCAAAGACACTTATGATGCTGTTATGGAAATTGTAAAAGAACATACTGGCGCTTATGGTCAAGGCGTAGAATACGCATATACTATGGTGCATGGCGCGCTTCCAAGCAGGAAATTATGAACCAAGAAAGAGTGACTGTCGGAGAAACTCATACAGGGAACACAATGGATGTTAGCGGTCCAGTAACAACGATTGTTACATGGGAAATTCAAGAAGGTAGAGAAAAACAGTTTGAAACATGGAGACATGAAATCGAAGCTGCCGCTACTAAATTCCTAGGGCATTTAGGCGTAAATTTAATAGTCCCCAATAACGGATCCAGAGAGTATACTGTTATTTTTCGCTTTGATACGTATGAGCATCTACGTTCTTGGCAAGAATCAGATATTCGTCGAGATTTGTTAAAAAAGGCAGAACAATTTCAAGCAACTAATCCAACTTACAAAATTGAAAACAGTTTGGCTTATTGGTTTGTTACTCCGAAAACGCCAGTTCCACCGCCAAAATGGAAAATGTCTATTGTTACTGTTCTTGGTGTATGGCCTCTTAGTATGTTGGTGCCTAAAGTAATAGGACCTATTATAAAAAATATGAATCCTATTATATCAGCTTTTTTTGTTTCTATATGTATAGTTTCCTTGCTATCATGGGTAGTCATGCCGATTCTCGGTAAAATATTTCATCCATGGTTACAGAATAATAGGAAGTAGATGAGGTGTAAACATGAATTTGCCGGATATGATCTTATATAACGGAAAAATCACTACCCTTGACCCATCTCAACCTGAGGTATCAGCTATCGCCATAACTGATGGTTTAGTCACGGCAGTAGGTGGAGATGAGCTTCTTGATAGTGCCACAGAAAAAACCAAAAAAATAGATCTTAAAAGAAAGAGAGCTATTCCGGGTTTGAATGACTCTCATATACACGTTATTCGTGGTGGTCTACATTATAATATGGAATTGCGTTGGGAAGGTGTACCATCACTTGCTATTGCTCTGGAAATGCTTAGAGAGCAGGCAAGACGTACACCTGCTCCTCAGTGGGTAAGAGTAGTTGGAGGTTGGTCTGAATTTCAATTTAAAGAGCGAAGGATGCCAACTTTGGAAGAGATTAATGCTGTTTCTGAAGACACACCTGTCTTTGTGCTACATCTTTACGATAGAGCACTTGTAAATCGTGCAGGGCTGCGTGCACTGGGATACACAAAAGATACCCCAGACCCTCCGGGCTGTTTAATTGACCGGGATAAACGAGGTAATCCAACGGGTCTTTTAATTGCTAATCCTAACGCTTCTATTCTTTATTCAAGTTTGGGGAGAGCTCCAGTACTTAATTTTGACGACCAGATTAACTCAACTCGCCATTTTATGCGCGAATTAAATAGATTAGGTATCACAAGTGCCATTGATGCAGGTGGTGGATTCCAAAATTATCCTGATGATTACAAAGTTGTTGAACATTTAGCCGAGAAGGATCAATTAACTTTGCGTATTGCGTATAATCTATTTACGCAAAATCCAAATCATGAATATGAAGACTTTGCTTCATGGGCAAAAATTGTTTCTCCGGGTCAAGGAAATGATAAGTATAAAATGAATGGTGCCGGAGAAATGTTAGTATTCTCGGCAGCCGATTTTGAAAAATTTCAAATGCCGCGGCCCGAACTAGCTACGGTGATGGAAGCTGACTTAAAGAAAGTAATTTCTCTATTGGTGGAAAACCGTTGGCCATTCCGTTTACATGCAACTTATGACGAGTCAATAACACGTTTCTTAAATGTTTTTGAGGAAGTCAACAGAGAAATTCCTTTTAATGGTCTACGCTGGTGGTTTGACCATGCAGAAACAATCTCGGATCGTAGTATGGAACGTGTTAAGGCTTTAAATGGCGGTATTGCCATTCAAGACCGCATGGCTTTCCAAGGTGAATACTTTATTGATTTATACGGAAAGGAAGCTGCAAAGCGTACTCCTCCGATTTATCGTATGCTAGACCTGGGTATACCTGTTGGCGCCGGTAGTGATGCAACCAGGGTTTCCAGCTATAACCCTTGGGTTGCTCTTTACTGGATGGTTGCCGGAAAAACCATTGGTGGTCTTTCGATATACGATGAAAAGAATAAACTTGACAGAAAAGTAGCTCTGGAACTATATTCCAAAGGAAGTGCGTGGTTCTCTGGTGATGAAGGTAAAAAGGGAACCCTTGCAGTAGGGCAGTTTGCTGATATTGCTGTATTGTCTTCTGACTACTTTACTGTGCCAGAAGAAGAAATCAAAGACCTTGAATCATTACTCACCATTATGGGTGGGCAGGTTGTTTATGGAAATGATGAATTTAAAAATTTATCACCTGAATTGCCGCCAGCATCACCTGATTGGGCACCGACGGGAGTTTATGGTTATGGTGGCGCTAACCTAGCCCACAATATACTTTCTCACGATGCCCATGATCACAAGTTACATAGTTGCAGTAACCCTCTCCATCAACACACTCATACCGTAATAGGAAAAGATGGAACTAAATGGGGTATTGGTTGTACTTGCTTTGCTTTCTAAGTCAGAACCACCGGTCTAATGCCAGTGGTTTTCTTT
>NZ_JAJJBY010000086.1:0-5415 GCF_022625245.1 Bacillus sp. TL12
GTGGAAATTCTGGTGATGATATTTTGATAATGAAAATAGGGATATTTCTATATGTAGAATAAGAAGTCCAATATCAGGGCTTTTTTCTTTGCAGGAATTTATAGAATGTCAGGGAATACTTTTTCTAGGAGGTGTTATAGCGTTATGTCGGATATGAAAATTATTTATACCGCAAAAGACGTCTATAGTCGCTTGCAAGTGAGCGATAGCACACTAAGAAAATACGTTGAAGTTCTCCAACGAGAATCCTACAACATTAAGAAAAATAAGCAAGGTAAAAGGGAATACACAGAGCAAGACGTCATGGTGATTGAGAAGTTAATCGAACTTAGCAAACATGACGGTATGACGTTAGAAAAGGCAGCGAAGATGATTACGCAGAAGTTAGAAAGTATCAATCCAGATTTGGTTAATGATGAAGAGTCCAAGAACACAGATTTAATACCATTTTATATTCAACAACAACTTCAGCAACAATATAACGTTATGGCGAAACAAATGAACCAAAACCTCTTGGAAATGGAACAAAGATTAAACGAACAAGCTGAGAAAAGAAGTAAACGTATTGAGGAAAGTATGGAACGACGGAACGAGCGGATTGAAAAAAGATTAGAAGAACGAGATGAAACTTTGATGAGAACATTAAGAGAGATCCAAGAGACAAAGAAAATAATGAAGGAATTTCATGAAGAAGTTGCGGCAGCAAGAGAGAAGAAAAAGCCATGGTGGAAGTTCTGGTGATGATATTTTGATAATGAAAGTATAGATATAGGGGAATATCCACTTATAGAAATAGGGATATTTCTATATTTTCAAATAGATTATAGCAGTGAAATGTGTTACATGTAATAGAATCTGTCATTTATACTAACCCATTTATTTTTCAAAGCCTTCCCTATATCCCATGCCCATCAAGTTAAGAAATTGGCTATCCCTCAAAACAAAACATTTGTCTTCCTAAAGTTAAAAAGGATAAACGAGGCAGAAGAGAGTATACAAATTATGTTGTTATGGTGTTTGAGAAATTAATTAAGTAGGCATGACGGTATGACGCTTGAAAAAGTAGCGAAGCTAATTACGCAGCAATTAGGAAATATTGATATGAGGATAGAGAAATCTCAGGAAACAGATTTATACTCAACAACAGCTACAGCAACAATATAACGTTATGGCGGAATAAATGAACCAAAACCTCTTGGAAATGGAACAAAGATTAAACGAATAAGCTGAGAAATGAAGTAAACGCATTGAGGAAAGTATGGAACGGCGGAACGAGATGAAACTTTGATGAGAACATTAAGAGAAATCCAAGAGACAAAGAAAATAATGAAGGAATTTCATGAAGAAGTTGCAGCAGCAAGAGAGAAGAAAAAGCCATGGTGAAAGTTCTGGTGAGGATATTTTGATAATGAAAGCATAGGTATATAGAAATATCTATTTATAGTAATATAGATGTTTCTATATTGTAGAGAAGATTATAGTATTTATACTGAATTTGTTAGAGATTCAGTATAAATACTATTTGAATTCCTTTCATTAATGTTTTTTTGCATTTATATTTTCGTCAGGATTAAGGATAGATTTCGTTAACATTATAGATTTTGTTGCATTACTCTGCGGATCAAGGTCAACGAGTAAAGTTCGGTTCCCCTTTTTACGAATTCATAAGAGTTTAATACAACATTAGTGGTTTTACCAACGCCTTCTTTGTAATTCCCAACAGTAATTGTAATAGCCATTTATACCACTCCAGCTGTTTTTTCAAAAATCCCCTTGATTTCCTATATCTATATTTTGGATAATAAAAGTATAGATATAGGGATATTTCCCTATTATAAAGAAAATTATAGCGGTGATATCATGATGAAATGGCAAAAGAATGGAGTACGAGATAAGGGGCTAAGTTTAATTATTGGCCTGACAAAAATAAAACAACTATATCCGATTTCAATATTTTTGATAGCAGAAGTAGGGATACAGGGAAATATCGACTTATAGAAATAGGGATATTCCCATATTGTAAAGAAGGTTATAGCAGTGATATGTGGTACATGCAATAGAATATGCAATTTATGCCACTCCAGTTATTTTTTAAAAAACCCCCTTGAATTCCTATATCTATATTTTTGACAATAAAGGTATAGATATAGGGAAATATCGACTTATATAAATAGGGATATTTCCCTATTGCAAAGAAAATTATAGCGTTTATATGTGATACATACAATAGAATTAAAGGATAATGCCTAAACTATTGATTTCAATAGACAGTATTTACTTTTCATTCTATAATTAACAACGATTATTAATAGTGTTAATTTGAAATAAAAAGACCTTAGGATTATACCTAAAGGTCTTCTTTACTAGTTAGAAATCAATCTCTTCGTTATCTTCTTCAGAAATACCACCAAGTACTTCCCTAGCGTCAATAATTTTCCCTTCTTGAAGTACCGGCTCTTCCGTTTTTAAATCTTCTTGTTTCTGTACGAGAATAAATCCATTAGTAAGTAGAAGATCCAATTTATTTTCAACTATATCTAAAAGATTTAATCTCTGTTCTACATTATCTAATTTTTGTAGTAGTTGCTCATAACGTTTTTCATTTTGTACTAGTTCAACAACAAATGCTGTTAATTGCCTACTATTAGCTTTTTCATTAAGGATCTTATATACATCTTCAGGCATATTATCAGCACGTAATGCCATTTTTCTATTTTTAGCCATTATCAGCACGTCCCTTTATTCTAAGCTAACTGCCCCTTCATTTCATCAATTGCTTTTAATTCTAATGCAGCTAGGTTAATTGTACGTGAAGTTGGAGCAAATACTTCTTTCTCGCTATTTTGAATAATATCGTTCAAGAAGAAGTGATTGTTTTTAGCAGCCGTTTCAGACATATGATTCAATAAAGCTAAACGGATATATGGTTGTAAAACTGGTGCTTCGCCTCCAATATAGATGAATTTCAATACTGTATTCGTACTAGATGGGATGAATACATCAAGAATTTTAGCTACTAAAATTCTTGCATATTCTTTTAGTGCTTCTACAATTTCAACTGTGAAATCGTATTTTTCACCAGTATTTTCATTCGATAGAACATACTTTTGTTCTTTATAATTATTAACAATAAATTTCTCTAATGTTCTTAGATCTTTAAAGTATTGAATCAATTTTTCTTTTCTAAAACGTTCTAGGTATCCTAAGAATGGTTCAATATCGATAACTTGGAAAGAATCTCTGTGTTTAGGTGTAGTGAGTCCTTTACCTAATCGTACAGCATCTGTAGAACCGCCACCAATATCAGTTAAAACCACTTCATAGTCATCGAATCTCTCGGATTCATACCGCTTTTCAATACTAATTACATTTGTATTCTGATCTCTTGAAACCATTTTATATTTTAAAGAATGTCTAGCAACTTCTGATTCATTTCTACATTTTGCTGAATTAACTGTAATAGTTAGTTCTCTTTCCATTCCAGGTGTTAACACTTTAACTTTATGTTCACCGATAAATCTTTCTTCCATTTTTTTATGGGCAATGCTAAATTTCTCTTCACGTTTTAAAAGCCAAATTGGAAGCATCATACTCATGTTTTCAATTTCAACTTTATTATCTTCTTGCTCAGCGTTAAGGGCATGATAATATGCAATTGCTCCTAAAAAGCTTATGTAAGGGATAGGACTATTAATTTTATCGTGCATCTTATTTACATGAGAGTTTGCTAATTGATTATCTTCAGCTAATTGTCCAACTAAATAGAAAGATTCTTCACCATCAATTTCAGTAGAAATTAATAATCTATCTAGTAAATCTTCTGGTCTAGAAATACGATCAACAAGTAAATCCTCAGCTTTTTTCTTTGAAATTTTAACTACATTCGTTGCAAGTTCAATATAATAACCATCCACCATGAAATTATTAAAACTATTTCCGAAATCCGCTACTTTTCTTCCAATTCTCATTTCTAATTCCTCCTTTATACATTAAATGCGACTTAAGTGATACTTTTAATTGTATTTTAGCACATTAAAATGAAAATAAGAACACTTTTTTATAATAAGTAGTACTTAAATCGTATTTATTATTTAATTAAGTTATGTACTTAAAAAGTTCAAAATAAACAAGGAAATACCTTCTTTCAAACGAATTAGACACATAACAGTTAGATGCCGACATATCGGACATAAAGGATGATGAATAACAGTGAAATGACAACACGACCGACATGGATGATAATCAATAACAATGAAATGACAACATGTCGCACATCGATAACAACAAATGACGATGAGGGGAGGACGATGAAATGGCTAGGGAAGAACCTTACAAGAAAACATATTCTCTTGCAGATATGGCAAGGATGCTTGGGAAGCCACGGACAACTCTTCAGGCCTGGCGGGATCAATTTAAACCATACTTACCAACTGTTGCTGGGACAAAAGGTCGAACGCTGAGATATGAACAGGAAGCATTAGAGCTTTTTAAATTAATTGCTAATATGAAAGATGCACAAGAGCCACCAGAATTAATAGAACAAATGTTGAAACAAAACATAGATTATATTGTAGTAGAAGAGGCTGATGAAGACGACGAAATAACGAAGCCAATTATTCAGACAATGTATGAAAGTATGAAAGAGGTTTCTATATATTTTCAAGAACAAAAAGCCATGAACATGGAACTTCTAAAGCGTATAGACCATTTAGAACAAACTAATCAAATGCTACTGAATAAGATTGATGAACAACAAAAGAATATTGATGGAAAAATCAATAACAGAGATCAACAGTTATTAGAAGTAGTTCGTGAAATACAAGAAACTAAGAAATTAATTGCATCTACTCAACAAGAAAAATCATGGTTCGCTAAATTATTTAAAAAATAACTTAAATGATACGTGAAAAAGTAGGGAAGCTTGTAAAAATATACAAACTTCCCTACTTTTTTTGAATTTGATATTGTACATTTGAAATAAAGTCACCACGTTTAGAAAAAGTTGGGATTGAGTCGAGAATAGAATAATTTTAGGCAACCCCATGGAGGTGTGCAGTGAAAATAAAGTTATTTAATAAAGATGGTGTGGAATGTCAATTAACACCATCTTTTATTTATATGTTGTATTCTAAAAGTATTAAATCAATTATTTTATTTATATAATGCATAATTTAATTATATAAAAATTCAGCTAAGTCTTCATTACTAAATTGATTTATATAATTTTTGGTTCTGTTGCAAAGTTTTTAAAACTAAGCTAAACTTTTGCAAAACAGAGTGAGGAGAATCATACATGAGATATTTTAAAGGAAAGCAATTTAAACAAGATATTATTTTGGTAGCCGTTGGCCACTATTGTCGCTTTTCTTTAAGCTATCGTGATGTCTCTGAAATTTTGAATGAACGTGGTGTTTC
>NZ_JAJJBY010000087.1:0-5385 GCF_022625245.1 Bacillus sp. TL12
CGGCTGTACCCCAAAACGATAAAATGAATACTTATGTGTAAAGAATACACATTTTTCTTGGATATAAGTATTTAAACATAATAAAGTCATTTAATTTTGATGTGAAAAACGAAGGGTAATGCTATTTATGAATGATAGCTTTACCCTTAAAAATTGTTTAATTTTTAATGTAAGATACTTCACTATACTTAAGAACATACCAATAAAGCCGTTTAAATCTAAATGCTATCCCATTATAAGTGAATAAACAAAACCATTTACTATAGCATATTGTTTTTCTCATACGCATTTAAGGCATTTACACCGTGACTCAAGGCTGCTCCGGCTTTTACTGCAGATGCAACGATAATTGCCTCCAAAACCTCTTCCATAGTTCCCCCATATTTCTTATACTTGTTTACATGAACATCAATACAATAGGGACAACCAGTCGTATGAGCCACCGCAATCGCAATAAGTTCCTTTGTTTTCGTTGGTATTAATCCAGATACAAACGCCTCCTTCTCAAATGTTAAAAAAGCTTTTGAGGATGCTGGTGCCATTTTTATAAGCTCATTAATTCGTTTTAAATAAGAATTTCGATAAAGAACATCGTCTCCTTTGTAAAGACCGTTTAGATTTTCCATGAAGATCTTCCTTCCTTAATGAATGTTGTCCTCATTATCATATAATCTAAAGAAGGAGAATTTCTGTAACTATATCACAGAAAACGGCTAAATTTTTGTTGTAGAGCCTTTCGTTGGATGTTTACGATTTTTCCGCGATGTAAAGTAAGAAGCCCCTCCTTCTCGAACTTCTTTAGTGTCCGGCTAACTACTTCCCGTGCTGTACCTAACTCAATAGACAACTTCTCGTGGGTTATGATTATCTCGTCGGAATATAGAGAGGTATGTTTAATGAGATAATCTGCAATCCGATCGTCTATCCCTTTAAAAGCAATCTCTTCTACAAGCTGAGTCACAGTTGACATTTTACGAATAAATAATCCGTATATAAATCTGCTTAACGAATCGTATGTATGTATCCAGTTCCGAAAAGTTTCGGCCGGTATGATTAAGGCTTCAACATCGCTTTCGACTTCGGCAAAAGCCTCATAATCTAAATCACCCAATATGCTAGCTATCATCATTAAACAAACGCCGCCGCTCTGAACCCGATAGAGGGTTATCTCCCTGCCATTTTCTCCAACCCTATAAATGCGTACACAGCCATCCAAAATAAAAATAGCATGGTGTAAGCGATGCCCCCTTGCAAAAGCTACAGGAGTGGTTGGAACTTGCACTATAGAAATATCAGTTCTATTCCATTCCTTAGCTTCAATAGAGGACAGGCAAGGGAAACATTTTATAACTTGATTTAGTTTACTGATCATTTGTTCCTCCTAATCTTTATTAAATCCATGTTTAAACGACTTTATGGTAAATTAAACAACTTTTTTGTTGCTTAACGGATTAATAAAATAATACCAGAAAGGGTGGATTTCTTTTTTTCTAAATGCTTCTATATTGTAATTTTTCTGGTACAAATTCGAAATATGGTATCACAATCATATGTATCTAGAGAACCTAGAAATCTATATGGATGGTGAGATATATGAGTCAATATCAAATGTTGGGCTCTGGTGCAAAAACTCTAAAGCTCTCGCAAGTAATCTCTTAAACTTGTACATACTGATACTATTATTCTAAAAAAGGTGTGTGATCGGTATGAAAAAGGAAAATTTGTTCAAATGGAAGCGTTATCAACCTGATATTATCTTATTAACGGTAAGATGGTACCTACGGTACAACCTAAGTTTTCGTGATTTGGTGGAAATGATGGAGGAACGAGGTTTGTCTATTGCTCACACCACTATTATGCGCTGGGTGCATCAATATGGACCTGAATTAGATGAAAGAGTACGACGTCATCTTAAGACAACAAATGATTCCTGGAGAGTCGATGAAACGTATGTGAAAGTAAAAGGGCAATGGATGTATTTATATCGCGCAGTCGATTCAGACGGAAATACCATTGATTTTTATCTAAGTGAATCAAGAGATAAACAAGCAGCCAAGCGCTTTTTCAAGAAAGCCGTGGCTGCTTCTCATATTTGTAAACCTCGCGTAATAACAGTAGATAAGAACCCTGCCTATCCTGTAGCAATTCAAGAATTAAAAGAAGAGAAACGTATGCCTAAAGGCATACAACTAAGGCAAGTTAAATATCTCAATAATATAGTGGAACAAGATCACCGTTTCATTAAGAAACGTGTACGTTCTATGTTAGGATTCAAATCATATGAAACAGCCACTTCTATATTGAGTGGCGTTGAAACCATGCATATGATGAAAAAAGGACAACTTCACTTACAGGTGAAGTCTACCCAAAATGAAGTTAGATTCATACATAAATGATTTGGAATTGCATCATAATCTACCATTGAACAGTCTATGCAGGTTTCTATGCCTCTATCAAATGATTTTTGCACCAGAACCCATCACAGTTACTCTTTACTTATTCGTGATTAAATTTTTTATTGGCAATCCAATAATTCGTTACAAAGAATATTAGTACAATCCAAACAAGCGTTACTAGTGTGTTATTTATTGCTTTTGAATTCATTGATCCTGTGATCAGCATTTCCATTGCATGTTTGCTCATGCTTGCTGAATTTACAAAATCGATAACTGGACTTAAACCAACAATAATTCTGCAACCTAAAAGGAAGATAATTGAAACTAATGCGATGATACCCTGATTGTTAAAAATAGTACTAATCATCGTTGTAAAAGATATGATAAAAAGAACCCATACAAGATAAAATAATAGTGCAGTAATCATGCGAGAAAATGGAACATCTAAAAAAAGATAATTTACATATAGATAAGAAGCAAAGTATCCAATTGCTACACTAAAAGCTACTATCAAATAACTTGATACAATTTTTCCAGCTATATATGAAATAACAGTAACAGGTCGTGTTAAAATAAAAGCCAACATGCCATTTGCTTTATCCGTTTGAATAATACCCATCATTGAGATTGCAAGAATCATAAGTCCGAGCTGATCAAATTGAGACCCTAACGTACTAGCTAGTACTTCTCCACCTTTTTGAGCTGTCATGCTCGGATCAATTGTAATACCCTGACTACCGCCTAATGATCCCAAAATTGAAGGCAAGTAATGAGTTACTATAGGTTGAGTTATCCCTAAAAAGATAAAGACGATCGGTAGCCAGAGAACTTTAAAATCACGTACCATTTGAACAAATTCTTTTTTTATCAGTACAATAAATTTATTCATCTTTCCACCACCAATTTTAAGAATATTTCTTCTAACGTATCATTATCAACTTCAAATTTTACGATGTCCACTTCATGCTCAAGTGCATTTTTTAGTAACATATTTTTGTTTTTTTCGATGTTATTAACTTTTATTTTGATTTTATGCCCAATGATTTCTATCTCCTTTACATAAGGTAATCTTTTTACAATGTCAATCCAATTTTGATCTTTCGCTGTGATTTCTAAGCTTATCCTATCTTTGCTATTGCAGTTTAACAATTCGGTGATTGTTGTATCTTTTATTTTTGATCCGTTTTTTATAATTACAAATCGTTCGCATATTTCTTCCGCATCACCCAGTATATGGGTTGATAATAAAATCGTTGTATCTTTTTTTATTTCTTTGATCAGATTTAACACTTCTCTTCGGCCGATGGGATCTAATGCGGATACTGGTTCATCCATGATAATAAGCGAAGGCTTATGCAATAGTGCTTGTGCAATACCGAGTCGCTGTTTCATTCCACCGGAAAATGTCCCAACTTTTAAATTTTCTTCACCACTTAGTCCAACTTTTGTCAAAATTTCAGGTATTGAATTTGTTAATTCTTCTTTTTGCAATCCAGAAAGTTGTCCCATGAACGTAAGTGTTTCTTTCGCTGTCATCCAATGAAAAAAGTTAGGGTACTGTGGCAGGTAGCCTATTTCCCTTTTCATTTTCGAAATTTTTTTCCCATTCAGCAAAACTTCGCCCTCGTGTGGGTCGATAATATCTGAAACCACTTTTATCAATGTTGATTTCCCAGCTCCATTCGGTCCAATCAAGCCGACACATTCTCCCGATTGCAGTTCCATCGAGAAATTATTAACAGCGATTTTTTCTTTAAATGTTTTCGTCACATTTTTGATTTCCAATTTCATATTCTCTCACTCTCCTTTCGCCCTATAACAAAGTACAGAATTGGACCAAGTGTATTAACAAAAAATATAATAAATGTCCAAATCAGAACGCTTTTTCTAGTTTTTCTATGTCTGTATAGATCAATTAATGCAATTAAAGCTAATAAGGTACCTACCGCAATAAACGGCAATATTATGGGGATAAAAGCCATTAAGTCAATATTTTTTAATTCATCAAACCCATAGTGCAGTTGCATTTTTAAGACTCCTTTTAAAGTTATTATTATCATTATCGATAATGATAATAATAACTTTAAAAGGAGTGCATTGCAATACCCATTCTCATTATTTATAATAAGAATGTAATTGATGGTAAATAGAAAAACAATCGATAAACACAAACAAGGAGAACATTATGGATAATAAAGTTGAAGTCTTAATGCATCCAGTAAGAATAAAAATTTCTCAGGTACTAATGAGGAATAAAGAAAATGGATTAACCCCCTTAGAAATGGTGAAAATTATTAAAGATGTACCTCAAGCAACTCTATATAGACATATACAAATCATGTTGGATTCTGGTATTATTCGCGTTATTAAAGAAAAAAAGGTGAAATCTGTTTCCGAAAAATATTACGCTTTAAATGAAAGCGAGGCTAGACTTAATGTAGCAGATTGGAAAAAAGCTTCTAATGAGAAGAAACTTGATTATGTTTCATATTATCAATTATCAATTATGAATCAATATCAAAGTTATCTTAAGAAATTAGAAGAGCAAAATTGTAGGGAAGATGGTGCTACTTTTTCTTTAGTAGAATTAAAGATAGATGAGGAACACTTTATACAATTCCAAAGCGAATTAAACGAATTAATAACTAAATATTACCATACCGCGAGCAACGAAATAGATGCACCAGTTCGAACAATAGCTGTTACCATTATTCCAGATATTTAAACAAATTAAATAATACTAATTTTTATAGCGCCCCCAGACCGATAAAATTGAGCAACTTGTGCAAAATTTTATCGGTCTGGGGTAATTCTAAATTCTTAAGTTGATGGGCATGTATGGTGACCCCTACTTGCTAAATTCAGCAAGTAAAATATTTTTAAAAAGATCAGGACTATAAGCTTTAATGCTGTTCAAATTAACGGCTAATGTATGCTTGCCTCCAATTGTGCCTCCAGCAAAAGTACTAAAACCTGGATTGCCACCTGT
>NZ_JAJJBY010000088.1:0-5199 GCF_022625245.1 Bacillus sp. TL12
CTGAATTGTTTTCCTTTAAAATATCCCATTTATGATTCTCCTCACTCTGTTTTGCAAAAGTTTAGCTTAGTTTTAAAAACTTTGCAACAGAACCTTTTAAAAAGACCCAAAAGATAGATACTACTGAACTTTTAACTAAATTAATACCAAGTGACCGCCGAAATAAAAATCGTAATGGCAGGTATTTAGGTGTGGTGAATTTTCTATTTAAATTTGACATGTATAAAAATAAACATCCTATTCCAAAGGCCAAAGATCTAATTGAGGACTTTCAAAAAAGTGGAGTATTAACAAAAGGAATATACAGTATCGATATGTTCGTAGATGATTCAAATCCTGATCACTTTGGGGTCGGATGGGAGAATAATAATGTAGCTTTGTTTGAAGTCGATGGAAATGGTGAATATACAATAATTGCTACTCCTAAATATGATGATTTAGATAGAACTTACTATTATGGTGATTACGCAGCTGAAAAAAATATAAAATAGAATTTTAGGTTGAATTACTTAATTGGAATTGACTAAAAATACATGGTAGAGACGAAAAATATTTATATTAAAATATAGAACTAACGCAAGCGTTAGTTGAAGATTAAGAAAGGCTATTTTTTAGCCTTTTTATTCATCGGGTATCGCCACATCGCTATCAAGCTAAGAAATACAAATACCTCCAAAACGAGAAAATTGACATCTTCATGTAAAAATGTACAATTTTTTTGTTTTGGGGTGTTATAAAATTCTTAAGTTGATGGGCATGGGGTCCCGCCACACATCCATCAACTTAAGAAAAATAAATGCCCCAGAACGAATTTTTGTTACAAGTTAGTACAAAAATTCGTTTTGGGGGTACTATAAAATCTTAGCTTGATGGGCATGTTCACATACCCCCAATTGTTAGATTATGTGTCTAACAATTGGGGTGCAGTTCACAGATGTGCTTATTATTTAATTTCTATGCATTTTTACGTTTTAAGAAAATCACTCCACCTACGATTAACAACATTGCGCCTGCAGCCATAGAGATCCAACTTGTAAGGTTAGTACCTGTTTGCGGTAACCATCCAATTTTAGATTCAATTTCTTTCTTAGGTTGTGGTTGTTCTTTTACTTGCTCTTTTGGTTGCTCTGATGTTGGAGTATTTTTATCTGGATGCGGCTGTTCTGGTTTAGGTTGTTCCGGTTTTATCTCTTTAAATTTCACTGTTTGACCCATATCTTCAATGTCAACGTGAATTGCTACTAAGACATTATCTTGATAAAGTTTTTCAAACACTACTACTTCTTTACCTTGTAATTCAGAAGCATTAAATGTGAAATCTAGTGTGATAGAACCATTTTTCTCTTTTGCAGTAAACTTAGATTCTGCTGTTACTTCTTTACCACCAACTAATAATGGTTTGTTTGTTGCTTTATCCATTAGTTTACCTTTTACAACGTACTCTTTACCCACGATTAAGTCTTTGTATTCCACTTTATCTTGGATTGTTACAGATTTAGAAGCGTCTAACTCTTTAGAACCATCAGCTTTGTTTGTAGCTGTTGTTTTTATTGAAGGTTCTACAAATCGAACTGTTTGCCCTACATCGTTAATGTCAGCGTGAGTTGCAATTACCTGACCTTCATGTAATAAGTCTTCAAACACTACTACTTCTCTTCCTTGCTGTTCAGCACCAACGAAAGTAAAGTCTAATGTTACAAAACCATTCTTTTCTTTTGCAGTAAACTTAGTCTCAGCTGTTACTTCTTTACCATCAATTAATAATGGTTTGTTAATAGCTTTGTTCATTAGTTTACCTTTTACAGTGTACTCTTTACCTACAACTAAGTTAGTATACTCTACTTTGTCTTGGATCGTGATAGAATCGTTTGAATGAATCTCTTTTCCACCATCAGCTTTGTTTGTAGCTGTTGTTTTTATTGATGGCTTAACAAACTTAACTGTTTGACCTTTGTCATTGATATCAGCATGTGTTGTAACAATTTTTCCGTCTTTCAGTACATCTTCGAATACTACTACTTCTTTTTCTTCTAAACCAGTTGCATCAAATGTGAAGTCTAATGTAATAGAACCATTTGCTTCTTTTGGTGTAAACTTAGTTTCAGCTGTTACTTCTTTACCATTTACAACTAATGGTTTATTAGTTTCTTTATCCATTAATTTACCTTTTAAAGTGTACTCTTTACCTACTTGTAGGTCTTTATATTCCACTTTATCTTGAATTGTTACAGACTTAGAAGTGTGCATTTCTTTTGTACCATCGGTTTTATCAGTAGCTGTTGTTTTTACTGAAGGAATCTTTTCATCTTTGACAATATGTTTAATGATTTGACCATTCTCTTTGATCTCAAAAGAAAACGTTTCTTCATTCAATATATAACCTTTTGGTGCAACAGTTTCTTTATATGTGTATTTTCCAAATGGTAACTTTTCAAATTTCGCGATACCTTTATCGTCTGTTTTTCCTTTTACTACTTCTTTCCCTGCTTCGTTATAAATAGTAAATTCTGCATTTGGAAGCTTGTTGTTTCCATCAGCTACATCTACCTTTGTAATTTCTAGATTACCTTTGATAAGATGATTAACTGCTAATAACTCAATAATTTTTCCATGTTCCTTTATTTCGAACACAATTGGTTCTGTAACAAGAACGTAACCATTTGGAGAAGTCTTTTCTACAAATGAATACTTACCATACGCTAAATCTTTGACGTTAATCTCGCCATTTTTATCTGTCTTATATTCCCCAATTACTTTTCCACTTGCATCTTTTAGCTCGAATACTGCACCTTCCAATTTTTTACTGATATCTTCGTTATCTACTTTTAATAATTTTACACTACCTTTTACTTCGGTATTTTCCACTGTAAAAGTAAGTGTTTTATTGTGCTCTTTAATTTCAAAAGGATACTTTGTTTTATTTCCAATATATCCATTAGGTGTTTTTGTCTCTAAGAAATAATACTTACCATACGTAAGACCTTCAACATTTGCAATTCCATTTTCTTTAGTTACTACTTTTTTCACTTCTTTTCCTTCTTCAGTATAGACTGTGAATTCAACATTAGGTAACACCTTGCCCGAATCACTAAGTTTTTTAATTTCAATGTTCCCTTTTGCTTTGTTGTTTACTACTTGAACAGCTCCTGTTTCTCCTGTCTTAACTTCAATAGTTTGTGGTTTGTCACCTAAAACATAGCCTGTTGGTGCTTTAATTTCTTTTACAGTATAAGTACCAATTGGTAGGTTGTTTAATTCTGCAGTACCATCAGCAGCAGTAGTAATTTTCCCAACTGATTCATTATTTGCATTAAAGACTTCAAATACTGCACCAGCTAAAACTTCTCCATTTTCTCCAACCTTTTTAATTTTTAAAGAACCAGCAGCTTCCCAATTTACTGCGAGGTCACTACTAAGCTTTTCTTCATTTCTTTCTAGTAGTACTGTAGCATTCTGAATAGTATCAGTACCGCGATAAGCAATTGCTTGAACTTTAGTTAAATTTGCTGCAACACTTAAATTAAATTCACCTGTTTTTGTATTTTTAGGAATTTGGATACGAAATTTTTCCCCAACTGAAAGCTGATCTTTCACTTCTCCATTTTCACCAACAATTTTTACTCCATTAGGTGCATTTTTCGTTACTACCTTATAAGAACCACTCTTAGCATTTGTTTGTACTGTGTATAGGTTTGTTTCAAAAAACTCACCCTTTAATTCTGCTTTTTGCTTTTCAGCAGGAATTACATTCATGAAAATATCTTGAGTATCTTCACTTTTATTAGCAGCATTAATAATTTCCTTAACCGCCTTTTCAACATTTTTATTCGCATGATTTAATTCATTTACATCAAGTTGACCTAATGCATTCCAAATCGCAAGCTGTGTTGCATAATGTGCCTCATTCTTATTAGCTACTCCCAGCTGTTCTACACTTTTTTGTGGGAATCCATTTAATAAGACCCTATATACCACATTATCTGTTTTACCCATTTCAGGAAGATCTTCACCATTTGGTGATTTTAAGCCAAGAGTTAAGCAATATGCAATCTGACTGCTTGAATTTTTAATAATTTCAGTTCGAATGTACTTACCTAGACTATTACTATAACTCCAATCCATTGAATATTTCTCGTGCGTCATAACCTCTGCACTAGCCCTTGGTAAAAATACATTAAGAAATAATGCCAGTACTGATAATAATGTAACAACTCTTATAATAACTCTCTTACCCAATATTGTAACCTCCCTAAAACAAATGAATTCGAGTATATATCGCAATATCTAAGACATTCTCGATCAACCCGATTATCATTATATAATAAAAGATTACAAATATTAAATAAATTGAATAAAATAGTCATACAATTTACACATTTTAATGTTTTTCAAGTTTTTCAACACATTTACTCTATACAAATGCTCAAAGGTTCTGTTGCGAAGTTTTGATAAGGTTAAGTGGTGCCAACAAAAAGTTGTACATTTTATGCGGTTGTTAGTAGCACCTGTAATTCATTGTACGTCGAAAAACCGAAGTCTGAGCCAAGACTTCGGTTTCGTTTATATAAAGCATGAATGGTTTCGATGCCTTTCAAGGTACGGGAAGCGTGGCGAAGATTTTGAAATCCTGTAGATTTAGCAAAGTGTTGCTTTGTATGTCTATGATCCTGTTCAATACGATTGTTCAAATACTTGCTTGTATAATGAATAGTACATGCATAAAAGGGTTCTGTTGCGAAGTTTTATTAAGGTTAAGTGGTGCCAACAAAAAGTTGTATATTTTATGCGATTGTTAGTAGCTCCTGTAATTCATTGTACGTCGAAAAACCGAAGTCTGAGCCAAGACTTCGGTTTCGTTTATATAAAGCATGAATGGTTTCGATGCCTTTCAAGGTACGGGAAGCGTGACGAAGATTTTGAAATCCTGCGGATTTGGAAAAACGTCGCTTCACATGCCTATGGTCCTGTTCAATGAGATTATTCAAATGCTTAATTGTACAATGAGTTGTATGTATATAAAAGCCTTGTTCCCTTAATTTGTTAAATGCGCAAAGTAATGCTGGTGCTTTGTCTGTAGTGAGAACCGCTGGTTCTCCAAAGATTTTGACCAATCTTTTCATAAAGGCATAGGCAGCCTGTGAACTGCACCCCAATTGTTGGACACTAACTAACAATTGGAGGTGTTTTTTTATGACCAAA
>NZ_JAJJBY010000089.1:0-5160 GCF_022625245.1 Bacillus sp. TL12
GGGGTCACTTCATTTGAAGACTTCGCCTTTGTTTATATAGAGCATGAATGGCTTCAATACCTTTTATGGTTCTGGTGCAAAATATATGAAGAATGACAACGAGAATAGTAGATTCCTAACGGAATCGTATCTTATGCTATAAGGGGTCACCATACATGCCCATCAAGCTAAGATTTTAAGACACCCCCCATAATGAGAATTTTACCTTTTTACAGTTATTTATGAGAATTCGGCTCATTTTTTTCGTTCTGGGGTAGTTTATTTTTGTTAGGTTGACAGCTATAGGGACATTTCCTTTCGTTAAGTTGATAGCGATGTGGCGCTATCCCTATAATATATAGATATACTAATGATATCTCTTACTAGTCCGAAAATCTTTTTTCTCATAATAAATAATTTATCTATACATCCAATAATAGAATTACAATAGAAATTAAAGAACAACAAGTTCCTATTAAATACAAAACCATGACTGCATGAGATTGAGAAAAACCTGCTTGAAGTAACTTATGATGTCCATGAGTTTTATCCGGATTATAAGGAGCTTGTCCTTTTAACGTACGCTGTATTATTACACGTAATCCATCAAGAATAGGAACTCCCAAAGCAAATACAGGTATAAATATAGAGAATACGGTAGCTGATTTCATTGTGCCAATCACAGAAATAGATCCTAATAGAAAACCAATCAATGTTGATCCTGCATCTCCCATAATTATACGTGCTGGAAAAAAGTTATGTTTTAGAAAACCTAAAGCTGCACCAGCTAATGCTACAGCCCAAAAAAAAGAAGTTAATTCTCCTTTAACTAAAGCAACACATGCAAGAGTTGCAGCAGAAATTACTGCAATACCAGCTGCAAGGCCATCTAATCCATCAAGAAAATTAAAAACATTAATCACCATTACAATCCAACCTATTGTTAACAGTATTGAAATTTCTGATGAGAAGGAAACAAACTTAGATTCTGTAAAAGGTATAGATAAACCTACAATTCCTCCACTAAAATGAACTACCAGGTAAGCAGCTAGAATTTGTACTAGTAGCCTCGGTAATGCCGGAAAATCTTTTCCACGAGTTTTATAATAGTCATCTATTAAACCTATAATAACTAGTAAAAAACTCCCAGAAATGATAGCAATATTAGCAGTATCAAAATTATATCCCAATATTTTAGTTAATTGTACTGCAGCAAGAAAACCTAAAAAAATACCAATCCCACCCAATAATGGTATTGAATTTTTATGTATTTTTCTGCTATTAGGTATATCAACAAAATTCCATTTAACGGCAAATTCCATTATAAAAGGTACTGAAAACCATGTAACTGCAAAAGCAAACAAACCTATTAAAACCCCATACATATCAATTTATTCCTTTCTTTAGAAAAATAACTAATTGTGAAGGTTTATACTTAAACTATTTGGCATTTTAGTTAAAGAAGCAGGATTAATGAAATTGCCTTTTGTAAAAAAAGTAGGGAAATCTCCACATTTATTTAGATAAAAAAGTTTGATTACAATACTCTCTCAAAGAGTTTATAAAATGGATCGTTGCATTCTTTCGTTCCCAGCGATTTTTATAATTGGACTTGGCTTGGACTCTCCCTCTAATTCTAAGTGCCTCATGAAGAATGTCAGAATACCTTAAATCAAAGTCCTTGATCACTTCTTCACAGGCCAGTTCCTTTGATGTAATCTTTCCTGTTTTCAATGTATAGTACACTCGACATAAGGTTAAAACAATGAACTCAATCCAAAAATCGCATAAAAACAAATAGCTTCGGGAAGCTTTACTCGCTATATAGTGGTTAAGATTGTACTCCATCTCCTGCATAACATCCTTCCAATCAATATTAGAGTAGTAAGTAGAAAAATTCGGACCGTAAACAGCATATGAATCATGAACAAGCTGATAAACCGCAATTTTCATAAGCTTTCTTTTTCCCTTACACTTTGTACCCTCAAAAAACGGGAAAGATTTATGTAAATGTAATTGATTCTGCTCATCCAAGGATAAGTACTCACATTCAAACTTTTTGACCAATGGACATTTAGCTCTAACCTTCTTATGAAGGTGCGATAGTTTTATTAACTCTTCGCCCGTCAATTCCTGATTAAAAACTGTAACAAAATCAATATCACTGCTTTCAGGATGAAAGGCACCTATAACGTTTGATCCATATAAATAGACACCAAGAACTTGATTTGGAAACATTTCGTTCAACCTGCTACTATAGAGCATCATTACTTTCTTGACTTCGTTATGGATCATATTTCTTTAACTCCTTTATGTTTCAATTAGCTTAACTCCTTGTTTTACAATCCCTTCCCATAATGGATATTTTTCAGGCTCAAGCATAATCATCGTAAATCCACTTAGGAAAGATAAATAAGCCCACGTTTTATCGCGAAGTTCTTGTTCGGTTTCATTTAGACTAGAGCGCTTCTTCAACAATTCAGTCATTCTCTCTACAAACTCATAAGTGATGAAAACTGCTTCTTGCTCTAGCTCCGGAAACCTACCAGATTGGGAAAACAGATATTGTAAAATTCGTAGGTTTGATGGATCTTCACGATATTTCCTCACGTGATGCCTCACCATCTGCTCTAATTGCTCTGACAATTCTAGGCTTTCTGGTAAATACAGTTGTCCTTTTCTAGTCTCTTGAAATGCTTCTTTAACGGTATTCTCAAACAAGTCCTCCTTGCTAGGAAAATACAGTAAAATCGTAGCAGGATTAATACCTATTGCCTGCCCTATACTAGAAAGGGTAGTCTTAGAAAAACCCTCTCTTGGAAATTGCCTTTTTGCTTCTTTTAATATGACATTTCGCTTCTCTAGTCGCTGTTGATTGTTGACTGTTCTTGCCATTCATAATCCCTCACAATATATTAAATAAATAAACGTTTATTTATTTAATATAAATGAATTACATATGGAAGTAAATACGTTTTAACGCACAGAGTTGGTTTTATCTATTAGGGGTCACTTCATCCCTTAAAGTAGGAAAATCGACTTTTTATTTCCAGAATATGTATTAACGCGGGTTTTATGACAAAATGTGGTTCTGGTGCAAAAAATTCAAGGCTCTTGCAAGTAATCTCCTAAACTTGGACATACTGATAGTATGAATCTAAAAAAGGTGTGATCAGTATGGAAAAGGAAAATTTGTTTAAATGGAAACATTATCAGCCTGAACTAATCTTATTAACGGTAAGATGGTACCTACGGTACAATTTGAGCTTCCGTAACCTGGTAGAAATGATGGAGGAAAGAGGATTATCAATGGCTCACACCACCATTATGCGTTGGGTTCATCAATATGGACCTCAATTAGAAGAGAAAGTACGACATCATCTTAAATTAACAAATGATTCGTGGAGAGTCGATGAAACTTATATTAAAGTAAAAGGTCAATGGATGTACTTATATCATGCAGTTGATTCAGAGGGGAATACAATTGATTTTTATCTAAGTAAATCAAGATATAAGCAAGCAGCCAAGCGCTTTTTCAAGAAAGCCTTGGCTTTTTCGTATGTTTCTAAACCTCGCGTGTTAACTGTAGATAAGAACCTTGCCTATCCTGTAGCGATTCAAGAGCTGAAAGAAGAGAAACATATGCCTGAAGGCATACAACTAAGGCAAGTTAAATATCTCAATAATATAGTGGAACAAGACCACCGGTTTATTAAAAAACGAGTTCGTTCTATGTTAGGATTAAAGTCATTTAAAACAGCAATCTCTATATTGAGTGGTGTTGAAGCCATGCATATGATGAAAAAGGGGCAACTTGTTTTACTGGGCAAGTCTGTCCAAAACCAGAAAGAATTTATTCATAAATTGTTTGGCTTAGCTTCATAAGATAGAAATCAAGAGAAAATTGCCACTCTATGTTTCTAACTAATATTTTTGCAACAGAACCTTTTTATAGAATGCATCTCGCATGTACGGCTTGATGCCCTTATTTTTGTTGAAAAGAAAATCCATCAAGAAGCCATCTCAATTGTCGTCTTGATATAGTAAGTGCCACACCCCTATGCTCAGTTGGCCAGTAAAACGTTCCCTTTTCCAATCTGCGATAGTGCAACCAGAAACCATTATGTTCCCAAACCAGAATTTTTAGCTTATCGCGTGAGCGATTGCAAAAAACAAATAAACAGGAAGAAAAGAGATCTAACTCAAATTCTTCGTTTACAATAGCCGCTAGTCCATCAATTGATTTACGTAAATCTGTTGCCCCTTGTGCAAGATATACTTTTTCAATTGCGATTTCTGACATCATTGTTGTTTCACCGCCTGCATCACTTGTAAGAGCACTTGCGGAGTAAAAGGCACATCTAATTCAATGGTTGCTTCTTGCATATGAATTCGAATCGTAGCATGTATGTTTTCTTCTACGTCAGGGACATTCATAGAAAGCCAATTCACACGCTCATTTACATTTTGCTCTTCCGTTTCAGGCGATAATTTTTGCAACCAGTAATATAGCCGATGAACCGGTAGGTTCTGTTTTTGACACCAGGCAACTTTTGATAATCCACTGTTTTTATAGTCTTGAATATAAGTTTCCCATTCTTTCTTTAATCGGTGTCTTTCCATAAAAAAACCTCCACATAAAGTATGTAAGGAGATTATCTCATGGGTTATTTACAAATAGTAGGTGGGGAATATTTGACGTTTACTTTGATATGGTGACCCCATAGTCATCAAGCTAAAATTTTATAGTACCCCCAGAACGAAATTTTGTGCTAATTTGTAACAAAAAGCTTGTTTTTTCGTTTTGGAAAACAACGAAATTCTTAAGTTGATAGCTATGGGGTACCGTCACACCGTTATCTTCTGTCCATGTAGATTAGAAAAACAAAAAGAACTTGTAGTGATTGCTACAAGTTCTTTTTAAGGTAAGGTGACAAAAAGGGTAACACAAACTATCTTAACAAGCATATTAGAAAAACATAGGGATGTTTCTTGATAGGTCTATTATATAACAAATATTAACAATTGAAGAATTAAATTTCAAAAATTATGTGAATTGATAAAAGTGAGCGATTTGTTTTTTTAGTATCTCTTAAAAAATCCATCTATTCTAGAACCTTTTCTATACTTGTTCATTACTTTCATTTTTATAAAATTTAATCTTTCTATATAAATAATTTT
>NZ_JAJJBY010000090.1:0-5126 GCF_022625245.1 Bacillus sp. TL12
CACAATTATCAGTAGTGCCTAATCCTTGTTATTCCAATGATATCAACAGTCTGTTTATAACTTATGATCAATTCTTTATACGAAATTTCATACATTCTTGTAATGTCGGGAATTCCTTCGTTTTGATTCCTAGCAATTCTTGAATAAATTTCTGTATATATGGACTAGAAGAAAACGCGGAAAAAGAAAAAAGCAGTGAGTGCCTAGAAATGCAAGGAACGGGGCCCTCATGATAGAATGTATTATCGTGGAGGTGATCGGTAATGAGCGGTAACGCGAGCGATAATAAGCGTATATATGTACCGAAGGACATTGCGTTGCTTTTAGAAGTAAAAGAAAGCACTTTACGTAAGTACTTTCAGACACTAGAAGCACATGGTTACATATTCCTAAAAAACGATCGTGGACATAGAGCTTTCTTCGATAAAGACGTAGTTGCTTTACGCCAATATGTTGATCTAGTACAGAAAAACAAAATATCGATGGATAGCGCTGCAAAAGTAGTATTAGCAATGGATTCAAGCAATGACTTATCGCACAGTGATAACGATAATAACAAAAATTTACCGATAACAAACGATAAAGATGTAGCGATCACCAACGATAATGATCACGATAAAGACTACGTAACAAAAGAGGAATTACGCGACATAATCGAAGGACTAACGAAGACAATTCAACAACAAAACGAGTACTTAAACAAACGTTTGGAAGAACGAGATCGAACGCTAATGGCAACGCTAAGAGAGATACAGGACACAAAAAAACAGATATCGGTGAGTAACGAACAAAAGAATGGGACTTGGCAATGGCTTCGTAGAATATTTGGTGGGAAGTAATAAGGGAAGCCGTACCCGCACAGATCGGTACGGCTTTTTTGTATTCAATACCTAAATATCTATTTGTTTGGGAAAAATCTTAATTTCAATTACTGTACATGAAATTTTAGAAGAACAAATAATATGCAGGATTTTATGCAAAAAGTAGGGAAGCTTGTCAAAGGATTGGGACGCCCAAACCAGCGACGCTCCGGTATTGTATAAAATCCTGCATATTTCATATTGTCGTAGAGTGAGAGAAATCCTTGATACAAAAAGATTATTGGAATAAAACAACTACTGATAATTGTTACATTATGTTAACAAGAAATATATATGATATGCATTCTTTTGAGCAAAAGAAAAACCATCCCGAAGGATGGCAGGGTCTATTTTCTAATAATAACTAGTTGCTGTACTATCGCCTCTGAAGAAGTAGTCACTCCATGAATCATAGAAGTAAATATCATAAGTACCGCCCCTCATATTGGTAAATGTTACATATCCATCGGATCCAACAACCTTGGTAGATGTGTAATTTCCTGTACTAGGATTATATAATTTTACCGAAAGCGCAGTTCCACATCGAAATACATACATTGAGGTTGCACGATAGGTAGCCCAGTTCACATTAGCACACCAGTTGATTTTGACTTTTATAGTCTGCCCTGATGAAACACCATAAATGGAGTAAGCTTCGCCATATCTAGGTCCATCAGTTTCAAATCCACCATAAGAACTTGCCGCACTTGCTAATCCACTAAATCCGAATAATAAAACCATTGACAACACCAACGATCCCATAACAGATAATAATTTCTTCATGAAAATCCCTCCTCTAAGTATTAATGTACTTAAATATCTTACAAATAAATGGATAAAATTGTAAGATTTTTATGGATATTTGAATATTTTGAATATTAAAAACAACCCTTCAGTAAAGCAAGTTGGGAGTAGTTTTTTAAGTTCTTAGATACATTTAATTCTGATAATGATGCGTTATGTCAACCTGACATGAATACCATATACATCAAAAAATGTACGACTTATTCTAATTCCTTCACGATAGAATGTAATTAATCCATATTTTTAAAAAATATAAGGAGGAGAGAAAACTTTTGTATAAAAAGCTTAGAAAACATCTTATATTAGGTTCCATAATTTTTATCATTAGTGGCTGTTCGATTTCAAAAGGATACAATACAAAGCAAGAAGCATTAAAGCAAGAATTAAAATCAACAAACAATACAGAAATAAATAAATATCATGCTTTAGAGCGTATTATAAAAATAGATGGAAAAACAGCCTTTTTTGTTACACCTGATAATTACATTTCAATAGCGGATTTAGAAATGAAAAATGGAAAATGGACTGTTAGTGGAACAACAGGAGGAGAAAATGTAAGTGAGTTAGAAATACAAGATTCTGGTATATCACCTACTTTTGGAGTTTCAAATGGAAAAGTTATTTCTGGTTATCTTAAAAATCCATCTATTAGCAAGGTATCTTATGAATCTACTTCGGGACATATAATAAATTTAGATAAATACTTACCTAACGAATCAAAATATAAAGGATAGAGTTTATGGTACATAATCCTTCCTAATAAATTAGACGATGGTCCAGAATCATTAGATTTTATTAAGACGGCTTTAGAGTTTAAAGATATAAACGGAACTATTATAAAATATAAAAACTGATCATCTAAAAACAACTTCTGATAACGACAATTATGTAAATGAGCTGTCTATATAGACAGCTCATTGTATTTTTTTACTTAGTTTGGGGTTTTTCCGAAATATTGACGGTACCTCTGAAACAAACAACAAAAAAGAATCCTGCATAAGCAAGATTCTCACAAAAAATATGGTTATTTCTTCAATCTAATTAGTAAAGAAGATGGAAGACGCTTTATCGTTCCAAGTTGATCCAACATAGTTGACATTGATACCGGATTGTACCCAAAATCTTGCTCCTCCGTAGTTAATATCCCAACACATAACTGTCCAGTTATGATTGTAACCCGCTTTCAACGAAGAAATTTTATCATTCCAATATGAACCGACCCAGCTAATATTACCGGAAGCTCCAAAGGAATTCCCTCCGTAATTAGAATGTTCATAAAAATACGAATTATAATAAACAGCTTGGGCTGTAATCATATTGTTTTTAGTATCCTTTTTACGCTCAACAACAGCACTCTGCAAATGAGCATTTAAACGGTCTTGATTTGTAAACCCATAGACTACTCCTTCTGCTTTTGCAACGTCATCGAAAACAAACTGAGTTACATTCTTTACATGCAAATCATCTTGTGCATATTTAACACCATCAATCATAACAGGCAAGTCTTTTAATTGAACCATATTCTCTGTTGAAGGCGTTTGTTTTGAAACTGAGGTTGATGTCGTATCAGCAAAAGCAGTAATAGGAATAATCGCCAAGACAAAAGCCAATAATGTAACAACTATTTTCTTCAAGAAAATCCCTCCTAGATGAATATCTTTTCCTATCCTAAAAAAAGAAAAATAGGTTTAATTCATAAGGAATTCAAGTGTTACTCTCATTCCCCGAATCATTTCCGTACCCCTTAATTATTATTAATTAGGGCTTCTCTTTATGTATAAAATTCCTGACCTTTTGATGTTTCTCCTTGTTTTTGGGTGTGAGTGCTGGCTGGGGGTCAGGGGGGCTAGCCCCCCTGGAACTTAACGTAACTGAATATGGAGTAAGCTTATTGCTTAGAACGATAGAACTGGCGGTTCGGCGGGTACAATTGCTAGTCCAAGTCGAGCAACTTAACCTTGTTTTTGGTATGTTCGGCTTGGCGACATGCCTATACCTGCCGAAAAAAGTTTTGCAAGGACAGAATCAAAAAGAAAAGGCGATAGCCTTTAGGTAAGGATTAACGAACCGACTTTTTGATTCTGAGGGTGGAGATTTTTGAGTGGTTTTCTCAAAAATACTACCCGTTCCTTGCGGAACTTTTAGCCCTATATATAAGAGTGAGATAGAGAAAATATAAAAAGTCAGTAATAGCAAGGGTTTATAAGACATGAGGTGTTAATTTTTTTTAACACCTGTGTTAATTTTTTTTAACACCTATAAAATGGAAAATCATATATAAAAAAAGATGTCAATATAAAAATTGACATCTAAAATAAATAAATTGGTAGTTTATGTTTTTTCCTATTACCTTCAATTTTGATATTACGTAAAGCTTTTGAAAAAATTTGTTGAGTCGCTCTATCAATATCATCTTTAGGTGAATTACATAATATATTAGGATTAACAAACCAAGTCCTTGCTGAACAAGTTCTTCCATCTTCAGTTATTACACCAGTTTCTGCAACTCCTAAAACTCCTTTTTCAAGCAATTCATTCATCAATTTTGAAATAGAAGTCCTTGTTTTCCCTAATTTCTTAGCTAAATAACTAGGAGATGCTGCATTCGGTTTTATATCATCATCTTCATTTTTTTCAACAATAACATTTGATTTAAATTCTAGAAATCTTGAAATATCAAATAAAAATGCCTTTTCCGGTTGAGTTAAATAGCCAATTTCACATAAATAATCAATATTCTCTGTAATCATTTGCACAAATCTCACCCGATCCGTAGGTTTTTTCTTTTTACCAATGAAATATTCTTCTCCACCAGACATTTTACTCAATACTTGTAGCATCATGGCTCTTTCTTCTTCAGAAAGTCCACCACTATTTTCAAGTTTTTCATAAATACTATCAATCTTACTATCTCTTACTTTTGCCTTTTTTTCAGCTTGTACAAAATCAATATTTTTCTTTGTCATATCTAAGTTAATTCCTCCTTAATTGAGGGAATCAACAAAAATACCTATTTTTTGCTATTTGATTATAAATCAAATTATGATAATCTATAATCAGATAAGTGAATTTTAGGTATTTTCGTAGAATACCCTATTAAAAAGAGTCATGTTCCCGCATGACTCTTTTTTCATTCTATCACGTTTTCAATAACCTTGAAGATAAAAACAAAGTTTCCCTATTTTTTTACCGTTCCATATCAAAACCTCGATGTTTATTAATTTCTTTCTTATGTTCCTGTTCAAAATGGTTATCTACACCTTTTATATCCAATTCATTTTTAACAAGCCCTCTAAACGCCTTAAATTTCTCTTTAAACACTTTTTTCGTCTGTTGATATAAAACCCTTATGTTTGCCTGTAAATCCTTTATATGAACCTTTAACGAGCCTATTTCTCTATTTAATACACCAACTTCTTTTTGCAACTGACTCTTTTCTCGTTTCAATGTTCGATTTTCTTC
>NZ_JAJJBY010000091.1:0-5078 GCF_022625245.1 Bacillus sp. TL12
GTGCTACCCCTAATTGGAATTTTTAATAAAGCATTAGGTCTAGGTGGTGCTCAAAAATCCCCTTATCTTCCAGAATCGATAGCTACTATTTTACAAGAAAATGTTGAAATTCAAGTTTTACTTATTCTTTTGCTAATGTATGGAATTTTTTATATTTATTATAGAAAGCAAAGGAGTGCTTAGTTGTTATTTAGATAGTTTACCAACAGTTTAATTCGTTCTAAATGTTTTATTTGTGTATATAGATTAATCACTATTAAAATTCTTATTTTTATCAATCTTTATTCCAAATCAACACAAAAAACGGTTATCCTTTCTGATCTTGCTCGTTTAGTTTAGAAAGAATAACCGTTTTTTGTACTTGGGGGTACTAAAATTTCTTAGCTTGATGGGCATGTATGGTGACCCCTAATAACGTACACATTAGTCAAATAAGTAATTATTGTACTTTCGATATAAAGTTATGAACTGTCTTATTAAAAACATGGGGTTGACAAAGGTTACTTGGGTCAAAAGAATCATTAATAACCTGTATCTCTGAATTTTTTATTAAATTAGCTACTTGTTTCATCATCTGAACACCTAATTTAGTATAGTCTCCAACCAAACAAAGGGTCGGAGCTTCTATAATTGATAAATGTTTATTAAATTTAATTTTATTTATTGCTTTTCTTTGAATTTTAGCTTCATGTTTTCTCATGTTAAACATTACACTTTCCATCTCTGTGCTAGCCAAAGCCCATCTTTTATACGAGGCTTTTGTTAATTGGGCTAACCACTTTTTAGGAAAATTAATAACCCAAGTTTGGTTAGCACCAATCATAGCTAATAATTTTTGAAAGGAATCAATGGACGTGTCACAAAAACTATCCACTATTACTAATGCCTTAACAGTTTCGGGATAAGTAATGGCTAACTTTTGAATTAAAACACCGCCATACGAAACTCCAACAAATATTGCAGCTTCAATCTTTAAAAGGTTTAAAATTTCCTTTATATCGTTTGTTTGCATTTCCAAAACACTTTCAAAGTGACAGTCTAGTTTTCCAGAATTTCCATTACCTCTTAAATCTATTAAAATTACTTCGAAAAAGTTTTTAAAATACTCTACTTGTGGTTTATACATCGAGGAAGAAGCACCTAATCCATGTATAAAAATAAGAGGTCTCCCTTTACCAAAAGATTCATAAAATATTTTAATTCCGTCTTTAGTTCTTAAATAAGGCATTTCTCTCCCCCTTAACACAAAAATTTCACCATCATCTTCTTATTTTGCTTACGTTAGTTAAGTACATTCCCTCAAAATCTTCTATATATACTTTAACAAAATATCTAATTGCCTATTAAAGTTTTATTCCACAAAATGGCCCGATTGTTGTACACAAGTTAAACAATACTCTTCAACTAACCTGCCCGTTGAATAAGAAACAAAATTTATATCGTGAACTTAGATAACCTAAGTGTATTTCTGTATCTGATGAATTACAACTATTTGCTCAAGAGATTCAAAGCTTTTTATCTCCAAATATCTTACGAGATCTTGCTAGAGATGTTGGTTTCGTGCAACGAACCAGTAAATACCAAGCAAAAGATCTAGTCGCTTTATGTGTATGGATGAGTCAAAATATTGCTACGACTTCTTCAACTCAATTATCCAGCTGTTTGGAAGCATCAACAGAAGTGCTCATCAGCCCTGAGGGATTGAATCAACGATTTAATCAAGCGGCTTAATTCAAAAAAATGAAACCCGTTAGGGTTTATTTCGTATGTAAATCTTTAAATTCCCTACACGTAGCCTTTAGAAAAAAGAAACAACCTCTACTATAATTGACGTTGTATGAGCTTAGCTTGATAGCGATGTGTTAGTGCCCCTAGTATGATTTTTTTCATTAAAAATTCCCCCGTATTTTTTTCATAAAAACAAACAATACCATAATTATACATTGGAAATATTACCATAACAATTTGTTATTTTGAAAGTATGTTAAATTCTCCAATTTCTAGTTATTAGTATTGATTACTTGCGGATTATTACACATGCTTATCAACTTATGAATTCAGAATTACCCCAAAACGAAAAAATGAGCTTTTTTGTTACAAGTTAGCACAAAATTTCGTTCTGAGGGTACTATAAAATTTTAGCTTGATAGCGATGGGGTCACCATACATGCCCATCAACTTAAGAATTTTATAATGCCCCCAAAACGAAAAAATGAGCTGACTTTTCAGAGTAACTATCTGTAGAGAAAGAAAATTTTCATTTAGGGGGTACTTCAAAACCTTAGCTTGATGGTGATGGGGTCACTATATCAAAAAAAGTAAATTGTACGTTAGATACATTTTTCAACCGCTTCCTGTACGTTAAGGGATTGGTTGTTTTTTATAATGAAATTCTAAATATCTAATGATAATAGGTGAAAAAGACGATCAATAGTTGGGATACGGAAATGATTCGAATTTACATTCTTTCTCAATACATATTATGGATAAATAAAGTAAAATATGGGTTGGGGTTATGTCTCATGTTGTGTTAATCCTAACAATAACTAAGGGTACATAATAATATGCTTTCATACCTTTGAATAATTTTGTTATAGAAGGGATGGAGATTTAAATGGCTCAAATTGTTGGTATTGATAGATACCTTTGTACTGGGGCTTTAATCTTTAAGAGTGAGGGCCTTTCCCTAAGTCTTGTCAGGAAGTAAGGAACAGTAAGCAAACACTTATACAATATGAATAGAGGAGAGGAATGTCTTATGAAAATACGTAGTCAAATTACATGTGCAAGTCTTGCCCTTTTAATAGCTGGAAGTTCCCTGTTATATACAACGCCAGCCTCAATTGTAAAAGCAGAGCCCACTCAAAATGTATCTAGTTCGTTACAAACAAGCACTCAACGAGATCGTAATTCCGTCAAGCAAGCAATGCGGGATACATTGCAACTTGGATACCCAGGGATACTTGCTAAAACTTCCGAGGGTGGAAAAACGTGGGGTTATGCCGCTGGGGTAGCGAATCTGAGCACCAAGCAACCAATGAAAACAGATTTTCGCTTTCGCATTGGAAGCGTGACGAAGACATTCACCGCAACGGTTGTACTTCAATTAGCTGGAGAGAACCGCTTGAATCTAGATGACTCCATCGAAAAATGGTTGCCTGGTGTCATTCAAGGAAACGGATATGATGGTAACCAGATTAAGATCCGGCAGATATTGAACCATACAAGTGGTATCGCTGAATACTCAAGGTCAAAAGACGCTGATTTTATGGATACAAAAAAATCGTATACGGCTGAAGAGTTAGTGAAGATGGGGATTTCTCTGCCCCCAGACTTTGACCCAGGAAATGGTTGGTCTTATTCAAATACAGGATACGTATTACTGGGTATTCTTATTGAAAAAGTAACCAGAAACAGCTATGCGGAAGAGATTGAAAATCGAATTATTGAACCGCTTGAATTATCGAATACATTCCTACCTGGAAATTCAAGCGTTATTCCAGGCACCAAGCATGCCCGTGGATATGTCCAACAAGACGGAACAAGTGAGCTAAAAGACGTTACTTATTATAACCCAAGTGTAGCTAGCTCAGCTGGAGATATGATTTCTACTGCTGACGACTTAAATAAATTCTTCTCTTACTTGCTCGGTGGCAAATTACTGAAAGAACAGCAACTAAAACAAATGCTTACTACAGTTCCTACAGGAAGTGAAGGAATCGATGGATATGGTCTTGGAATCTATGAAACTAAGCTTCCAAACGGTGTCTCGATATGGGGACACACAGGTGGCATTCTAGGGTTTACTACTCTTGTTGGAGGTAAACTTGGAGGCAAGCATACGTTGGTCGTCAATTGGAATAGTTTGGGTAGAACTGACAGTCCTAATCCTTTTAAAAATATTTTACTTGCTGAATTTAGCAAGTAGGGGTCACCATACATGCCCATCAGCTTAAGAGATTTTAATACCCTCAAATACCAAAAAACGTTATCCTTTCTAAATAAGCTAAATTAGAAAGGATGACGTTTTCTTATGCATTTTTCGATTCAAGATGAATTACAATCATTTGCGGAAGAATTACAACGATATGTTACACCTGTATTCTTAGAAGAACTTGCAAGAGAAATCGGATTCATAAAGCGAAAACGTAAGTTTTCTTGGATCAGACTTAGCTACTATTTGTATTTGGATCAGTCAACGGGTGGCAAGCGATCCCTTAGTCCGATTATGTAGTAGGCTTCATGCTGCGACAGGCACTTTACTTAGCCCTGAGGGCTTAAATAAACGCTTAAATACAAAGGCAGTTTTATTTTTACAACATATTTTTTCTTTACTGTTACAACAAAAAGTCTGTGAACAAACACAAATTTCTAACCATCTTTTCTCTTATTTTCAACGAATTCGTATCCTAGATGCCACCATATTTCAAGTGCCAAATGCTTTAGAGAATACATATCCAGGCTCTGGAGGATGTGCTCAAACAGCCGGAATCAAAATTCAATTAGAATATGATCTGCACAGTGGGGAATTTCTTAACTTTCAAGTTGGACCAGGGAAAAATAATGACAAAACATTTGGTACGGAGTGCTTAGATACCTTACGACCAGGAGATTTATGTATTCGTGATTTGGGTTATTTTTCATTGGAAGACTTAGATCAAATGGATCAACGAGGTACATACTATATTTCTCGTTTAAAATTAAATACGAATGTATATGTGAAAAATCCAGATCCAGAATACTTTAAAAATGGTGCTATTAAGAAACAATCGGAATACATACAAATCGATGTGAAACAGCTTTTAAACCAACTACAGCCCGGAGAAACATTTGAATTAAAGCATGCTTATATTGGTGATAAACAGCAACTGTTTGCGCGTGTTATTTTTAGTCGATTAACAGAAAAGCAACTTCAAAAACGACGAACGAAGATCGCGGAAAAAGAAAAATCCAAAAATAGAACGTACTCAGAGAAAAGTAAAGTTGTAGCGGGATTAAACGTGTACGTGACGAATACACCTTGGGAATGGGTTCCGATGGAACAGGTACATGAGTTATATACTTTGCGTTGGCAAATA
>NZ_JAJJBY010000092.1:0-4990 GCF_022625245.1 Bacillus sp. TL12
GTCTATCAAAAAACGAAGGAAAATGAACAGTTAAAAAAGGAATTGGCGTCAGCTACGCTTGAAATCGGTTCATTAAAGGGCGATATACACTATTTGAAGGCTCATATACGTGATTTGAAAGCAAACATAAAGGTTTTATACCAACAAACGAAAAAAGTCTTTAAAGAGCAATTTGAGGCGTTTAGAGGGCTTATCAAAAATGAATTGGATATAAAAGGTATAGACAATCAGTTCGAACGTGAGCATAACAGAGAAATGAAAAGCAAAAGTAAACAGAAAGGACATGACATGGACAGGGGGCGATAAAAAAGCGATACCCCTTACAATAGGTATCGCTTTTTTGCTCTATTTTTGCATAGATAAAATGAATTTTACACCTTGTTTAAAGCCTTCTCCATAAAATTCTTTTTGTATATTTGATATTCTTTCAATCATTGTTCCTTCTAGTTTATCATATTCTTTAAATGTGAATTTATCGAGATGTTCACTCAATTCTTTGAGGTCTTCGTTTCTTGTTAGTACAGTTTTTTCAAGGATGTTTTCTACACCTTGTTCAACAATCATTTCTAGTATTTGGTTTTCAGTTTTCATACTTTTTATCCTCCTTGTTTTTAAAAAAGATTTATAGGAAAATAAAAAGGCATACTATTTTATTGGGTTGGTATGTATTCGTGGTGCTCCCTGGTCAGAGGGAGTGCCTTTTTATTTTGCTTATCAAATGAAATAGGTCAAAGTTGATTAAGCAATGATGTTTGGATTTAACTTAATGGCTTTTCTTTGAAATTTATTTTAGGTAGAATATGCTTTTTTAGAGTTTGGTCTGAAAAATGACTACAAGTATTATCTTGATGGAATTGTAATCCTAAAGCTTTAAAGATAACTTCAGTTTGTACTGGAGATAGACTAAGTGATACTGAATTGTTATCATCATCATCCAAATAAATATTTAATTCAACGCCCTCAATCATTGTTTTTCATCTCCAATTTTTCTGGTTTATTCTTTGATGTTTTTTGTTCTGGAATAGATTTTTGTTTTCCTCTTAAAATTTCAATAGAGTTTAAAGGTTCATTTTCTTCGTAATAACTTAATAATATTTGTCGCTTTGTATCGTTCCCTTTCATCATGATGTTAGGGTTTACGATATAAACACCATTTTGTTTTTTCTTTATGAAGTTGTTTTCTTGTAGTTTTTTCATGATAGTTGCTACAGTTCCATAAGCTACTCCAACATCTTCTGAAATACTTCTGTATGTACCTATGAAGATGTTATTTGATTGGTTTGTATTTTCTGCTATGTATATAAAAACATCTAGTTGTTTGTTGTCTATGATCCCTAAGACAGTTAAAAAATCCATTAAGTACATTTTCCAAAAGTTTTTAGTCCCGTAGACTCTTTTTGTTATTTGGTCTACATGAATAACTTCCCCAGTTTCAGCGTCTATTAATTCTCTTTTCTTTTGACCAACTAAAGTTTGGGTATTTGCATTGTATTCTAGACTTTTATCATGTCCTGACACTATTCTCCCTCTTTTCATTATCATGTTTTTAATGTACCGTTTGATTCATTTTGTTTATATCAAACAGTATAGAGGGTAATTTTCATTTATTCAATAAAAATATATCAAACAGTTCAATAAAAATATATCAAACAGTATAGAAGACTATATCAAATGATATAGAATATTATATCAAACGAAATTACCAAAACCCTTGATATAACTGGGTTTGTACTACTTTTTTGTTTGATTTACTCTCTTCTATAATCAAAGGGGCTTTTCTCCACGCAATGGTCAGGTAGTATTTTTTGAAAAACCCACTCAAAAAATCTCCACCTTTCCTCCATTGCATTCCGAAATTCGGCTGGTTTTTAGCTTTCGCCAAGCCGAACAGACCAAAAACGAGGTATAGTTGCTCGACTTGGACTAGCAAGTATACCAGCCGAACCGCTAGTTCTATCGTCTAAAGTAATAAACTTATTCTATATGTAGTCACGTTAAATTCGTGGGGTGTCGCCCCCACACGACGAGCCAGCACTCACACCCAAAAACAAGGGGAAAAGAACTAAAAAGAGCCATGTGGATGCAATTAACATGGCTCTTTTTCTAGGTATTTTTTCAACAGGGAATTTTAAAATTAATTTTGAAGCACTTTTTTCCCTTTTGATTTTTTATGAGAAATTAATAAAAAAACAATCATAATTGCCAAAGGTAGTAAGAATACATACAAAGGTATACCCCAAACAAAATGTCCTTTCAAGGCTTGAATAGTAATATAAATAAACTCCCAAATTACATGTAGCTTCATTGAACCCCTCCTGTTAAATTTACCCATAAATATATTAACTATATACAATAAAAAGAGCAAGAAGGGCTACTTGACATAAAATTCGTTAACGGAAGTTAATTCGGATTAAATAGTTCATCAACTGTTGTACGTAGTACCTCAGCTAATTTAAAAGCTAATGTTAATGTTGGATCATATTTAGCATTTTCAATTGCATTAATGGTTTGGCGTGATACATTGCAATACTTAGCCAATTCTTCTTGTGTCATAGATTTTTCTTTACGGAATACTGAAATAGAGTTTTTCATATTACTTAAACTTCTTTGATACAAAAAATTCAGTGATTGGAACTATAACAAGGGAAGCACATAAGACTAAATAAAGAGCGGAGTTCTGCACGTTATCAAGACTCCAAATAGTTTTACCTTCTCCTATAACTAATGTAATGAACATAACGATGATAAGGACAAAATATCCAATCTTGTAACTCAAATAAGAAATATGTTTTCCTAATTCATCCTGGCTTTCTTCTGAAACAGCATCAGCATCGCCCCATGTGATTTGATTTACGATAGAGCTAATAATTAAGCATGCAAAGAAAAACACTCCCATTTTAATACGTTTTTCTGTCATAAAAACATATAAGGCATAAGCAATAATAGCGATTAAACAAATGCAACTAATTAAAAATATGAATTTCTTTTCATTCATCTTGCATGTTTCCCTTCTACTCATAAATGTAAAAACATTTTTACATTTCGATTATATCTAGTGGTAATCGGGTTGTCAAAATGTTTTTACATTTATGAATGAATATCGTATTCATGTTCGGTTAACATAACGCATCATTATCGGTAGCAAGGAGAAGACAGATCCCTACTCTCACAAGGGATCTGTCTTCTCTTGTTCTATGGATCTATGCATCTTTTTATACATTCCTATTCTGGCAGGCTTTTCGTCCTCCCCATCGTTCCCTATGTCTCCCGATTTTTTGTATAAAATCTTGCATACTCTTAGCGTGGTTTTTTTGAAATGCTGGCAATATCTCTGATTACAAACGTAAAGAATATTATGCTTTCTATGTTAGTCGTTTAGCAATTATACGAACAATCCAAAAAATTGGCGGGAGTATAAGAGCAATCATTAACCAAAATACACCCATTTTATATTTTCTACGATCAATAACGTAGAATATTGCAGTAAATATTCCCCAAAATATATACATGTATAATAAAATTAAGAACATTTCATTACTCATTTATTTCACCCCAAATATAATTTACCATATTTTTCTTATTTCTATTTAGCAATTTTAGTAGTCTATTTGAATTGGTAGAAAATATAAAATATCTGTCAACGGTAAGCGGAACGAAGTGAGCATTAAGGAGTTGACAGATTCACTACACCCAAACCCTCTTGATGTGTCAAAACGGTAAACGTTTTGACCTGCCTACCGGCGAGGGAGCCCCCTCAAAAAGATGAGGGGGTTGGGGGTGTTTTTTATGGGGTCTGGGGAAGAGTTCCCCAGTGGGTTTGGGCAAAGCCCAAGGTTTGTTTTTGCCATGCAAAGCATGGATCGGCGAAGGCCGACATAGCCTCGCAGAGCCTTTTCATTGTGTACATGGAGCGTAGTGGAATGTCACAATACAGAAAAGGTTACTTTGCCAAAGTAACAAAGCTTTTGGTATAGTGGGAACAAGGAGTTGATTCGTCATGAGCATGTCAGTTTCTCTCAAGAAGGCAACGAACAAAACCAATATCAAACACAATAATAGGACAATGAGCGAGAAGGAAAAAGAGCGAAATTCGCATATTGATTATTCACGTTCTGATGAAAATAAATATCTTGTTCAGAAGAATTTGAAAGAGTTATATCAAGAAGAGTTCGGGGAAGCGTTGGAGAAATATAATGCCAAACAAAAAAGATCTGATAGAAAAATTGACGATTATTATAAGCACATTCAGTCCAGTAAGAAAACTTCGCTTCAGCAAGAAATGATCATTCAAGTTGGTGATTTAAACGACTTCATTCGCAATGCCGATTATAAAAGAGCAAATGAAATTTTGTTAGAGTGGTTCAAGGATTTTGAGAAACGAAATCCTAATTTAAAAGTTTATAATGCGGTCATTCACAATGACGAGACAAGCCCTCATATGCATTTAAATTTTGTGCCTGTGGCGAGTGGATATAAGCGAGGACTTGAAAAGCAAGTATCATTTGACCGAGCCATTACGCAACAGGATTCAACACTAGATAAAACTCGTCCTTTTGATGATTGGCGGGAAAAAGAAGTAAAGTTGTTAGAAAAAATATTGAAAGAGCGTGGCATTGAACGAAAACTAGTTGGTTCAAATGAATATAAAGATGTCAATGAGTACAAAGAAAAAAAGGATTTAGAAAGGGAAATTCAATGGCTAGAAGAAAAAATAGCCAAAAAGAAAGATGAACTTGTGAAAGTTAGTGAGCAAGTTCCTGAAAAGAAAATGAATCTAAAGAGTAAAAAGAAAGAGATTAAGACAGAGGTGAAACCTAAATTTATTGGGAAACCTGACATCATTGAAAAAGAAACAGGTAATTATGTTTATACACCAAAACAAGTTAAATATCTGGAAGATTTGGTAAGTGCAGCTGTTACTGTAAAAAAAGATTATGAGCGTTTGCAGACAACGGATCTAGTTCAGGAAAATAAAAATCTTCGTGAGGAA
>NZ_JAJJBY010000093.1:0-4965 GCF_022625245.1 Bacillus sp. TL12
CTTTAGACCAATGTCTCACTTGTTTTACATCGTTTATGGTGCCTTTCCTTCCAATTCTCGCTTAGCTCTAATAAAAGCAATAAATTGTTGCATCTCTTCTTTAGAAAGAGAGGTTCCATCGACCGCCAGCTCCAAAATCGATAGATTCGTTAATTCCATGAATTGAACTGACTTTGAGGTATCCTCTTCAAGCTGAAAAGTTGGATGATCAACTCTGCCTAGGATGTAATCGGTTGATGTGTCAAATAAATCAGCTATTAATTTAATTGCTTCTAATGAAGGGCGGCGGTGCCCCGATTCGTAACCTGCATAAGTACTTTTGGCAATTCCGAGTCGATCAGCCGTATATTGTAATGACCAGCTTTTGCTCTTCCTTAATGTAGTTAATCTATTTAAAATCATTTTTTTACGCTCCTTTTATTTCAATTTATTATACCATCATATGAAAATAGAATGTACGCGAAATGAATAATATTTACTTGCTTTCCTCTAGGTGCATGACTATAATTATAATGAAAGTACGCGATACGCGTATTTTTTACTGAAAATACATTTTATTCTGTCATTATGCATCTAGTGATTTTAATGCTGAAACAGGGGAATTTATAGGAGGTATTATATTGAAGAAGTTGATGTTGCTTACGACCGGTGGGACAATTGCTTCGTTAGAAGGGAAAAACGGGCTAGTTCCTGAGATGAAAGCCGACGAAATTTTAAGTCATCTACCGGGATTAAATTTACTCTGTCAGATTGATAGTAAGCCTTTGATGAATATTGATAGTACAAATATGCAACCGGAATATTGGGTTGAAATAGCAAAATCTATCTATGATCATTACCATGATTACGACGGTTTTGTTATCACACATGGGACAGACACAATGGCCTACACTTCAGCTGCACTCTCATATATGTTACAAGATGTAGAAAAACCAATTGTGATTACAGGTTCTCAAATCCCAATTTCTTTTAAGAAAACAGATGCTAAAAGAAATATTTCTGACGCGATTCGCTTTGCTTGTGAAGAAATCGGCGGAGTATATGTAGTTTTTGACGGGAGAGTCATCCAGGGAACAAGGGCCATTAAATTGAGAACGAAAAGCTATGATTCGTTTGAAAGTATCAATTACCCTTATGTTGCCTCTATACATGAAGATGATATTGAGTATAATAAGCCTTTTCATTCACCAAAGAATAAGGAAATTAAGTTAGATACTTCCCTTTGTACTGATGTTTCTTTAGTTAAGCTATTTCCTGGGATTAAGCCAGAATTCTTTGATTTTCTGAAAAACCAATGTCAGGGGATTGTAATTGAAAGTTATGGAAGCGGTGGCATTCCATTTCAGGGAAGAAATATTTTGGAGAAATTGAATGAGTTGACCGAGTGTGGAATATCTGTTGTCATTACTACGCAATGTTTAGAGGAAGGAGAGGATATTGATATATATGAAGTAGGACGAAAAGTAAATCAAAATGTCATTATTCGTTCCAGAAATATGAATACAGAAGCCATTGTTCCTAAGTTGATGTGGGTATTGGGCAAGACGCAGGATCCAAAAAAGGTGAAGGAAATGATGGAAACACCAATTGCAGATGACATCACATTCTAACACATACAGGGGAGCAGGGAAAATGGTAAAAAACGAGATAGTATACCGAATTGAAAAAGATTTTCTCGGTGAAAAGGAAATTCTTGCAGATGTTTATTATGGAATACAAACGTTACGCGCTGTAGATAATTTCCCAATCACTGGATACAAAATTCATAAAGAAATGATTAAAGCGCTAGCAATGGTGAAAAAAGCAGCCGCACTGGCCAATATGGATGTCAAGCGTCTATATGAAGGAATTGGTAAAGTAATTGTTCAAGCTTCAGATGAAATTCTGGAAGGAAACTGGCACGAGTATTTTATAGTCGATCCGATCCAGGGTGGCGCAGGTACTTCAATGAACATGAATGCAAATGAAGTCATCGCAAACCGTGCGCTTGAACTGCTTGGTCATAATAAAGGTGAATATTGGAATTTAAGCCCGAACAGTCATGTGAATATGTCGCAATCAACGAACGATGTGTTTCCGACAGCCATTCATATTTCAAGCCTTAATTTACTAGAGAAGCTTCTCGATACGATGGATGATATGTTAGATGTCTTCAAAAAGAAAGCTCAACAATTCGACCATGTCATAAAAATGGGACGCACCCATCTTCAAGATGCCGTACCAATTCGCCTTGGTCAAGAATTTGAAGCATACAGCCGCGTATTGGAACGCGACATTAAACGGATTGGACAAACGCGCCAGCATCTTTACGAAGTGAATATGGGAGCGACAGCTGTAGGGACAGGTTTAAATGCTGACCCTCGGTATATCAAAAATGTTGTAAAGCACCTTGCAGACATAAGCGGATTGCCGCTTGTCGGAGCTGAGCACCTTGTTGATGTAACACAAAACACGGATGCCTACACAGAAGTGTCAGCTGCATTGAAGGTCTGCATGATGAATATGTCCAAAATCGCGAACGACTTACGATTGATGGCATCCGGCCCACGTGCGGGACTTGGTGAAATTACCTTACCGTCACGTCAGCCTGGTTCCTCCATTATGCCTGGAAAAGTCAACCCAGTAATGGCTGAGCTCATTAACCAAGTCGCCTTTCAGGTCATCGGTAACGACCATACGATTTGTTTGGCCTCTGAAGCGGGACAGCTTGAATTAAACGTAATGGAACCTGTGCTGGTCTTTAACTTGCTCCAATCCATCAGCATCATGGACAATGCGTTCCGAAGTTTTACAGACTTTTGTCTAACAGGTATCGAGGCAAATGAAGACCGGATGAAAGAATATGTTGAAAAAAGCGTGGGAATAATTACAGCCGTAAATCCGCACTTAGGATATGAAGTTGTAGCGCGAATTGCACGGGAAGCCATTTTAAAAGGTAAATCGGTACGAGAGCTTTGCCTGCAATATGATGTACTGACAGAGGAAGAACTCGATTTGATTTTAAATCCCTACGAAATGACAAATCCTGGTATAGCTGGTGGTACTCTTTTCGATCGTCAGTAAAACCAATTAATCTATGAATAATATAAACGTCTATTGAATTTTGTAGGAATAACCATGCCTATTAGGAGCCATAGCTTGATAGGCAAAGTCATTGAATTTTTTATTCTAATTTTATCTTTTGCTTATGAATCCTCAACTTACGGATGATTTATAAAAGAAGGATGTATTTTTTAAATAAATTTGAAAGCGTTTTATTTTAAGGGGGGGACGTAAGGGTGAATCATGTACGATTACCATCTATGTTAGAAATTATTTTTACATTGGGGTTATTTTTAGCTATTGTTTTTTCTTTTACTGTGATGTTTGATTTACCGATACAGCTAGCACTATTTATTTCGTGGTTCATCGTTATTTTACTTGGATTACGATTAGGACACCGATATAAACAACTGCAAGGAGCTATTACAAACGGGATTTCGAATGGCCTTGAGGCCGTTTTAATTCTTGTTGCAGTCGGTGCTCTTATCGGGACTTGGATTGCGGGAGGAATCGTGCCGACACTTATTTTTTATGGGTTGGAGTTTATTCACCCTAGCATTTTCTTATTAGCCACTCTCGTCATTTGCTCGATCACATCTTTGGCGACAGGTACATCATGGGGAACAGTCGGGACTGCTGGAATCGCGATGATGGCAATTGGAGAGGGAATGGGTATTCCTCTGCCGCTTGTAGCTGGTGCTGTTCTTTCCGGTGCATACTTCGGAGATAAGCTTTCTCCACTATCTGACAGTACCGTACTCGCAGCATCAATGTCGAAAGTGGATGTTATTGCACATGTACGTGCCATGTTATATTTAGATATCCCAGCTTACATCATTACTGCTATTCTTTTTACCATCGCAGGGTTTATGTATGGCGGAAAAAATACAGATTTAGAAAAAGTAGAATTTTTGAAGGCTGCATTACTTGAAAACTTCGATATTCAAATTTGGATGCTTATTCCTGCGATATTTGTTATTCTAATGCTCGCACTGAAACAACCTTCAATGCCAACAATTGCTGCAGGGGCTCTCTTAGGGACCATTTGGGCTTCCGTATTCCAAGGGATGGATTTTTCTGAGGCTCTGGGTACCGCTTACAGTGGTTTTTCAATTGATACAGGCATTGAATTCATGGATGATCTTCTGAACCGTGGGGGAATCGAGGGAATGCTTGGCTCAATCGTCGTCATTATTTTCGGATTAGGATTTGGTGGTCTGTTGGAGCATTTGGGAGTACTAAAAGTGATCGTTTCCAAATTTCAGAATCACCTAACTTCAGCCGGTAATGTGACCCTGTCAACATTAATTGTTGCCTTTTTAGCGAATGTATTTGGTTGTGCTATGTACGTTTCATTAATTTTAACACCCAAGATCATGGAAGAAAACTATGATAAATTACACATTGATCGGAGAGTATTAGCTAGAAATTCTGAGGTCGGCGGTACGATGACATCTGGGATGATTCCTTGGTCTGACAACGGGATTTTCATGGCAGGGATTTTAGGCATATCTACCTTTTCCTATGTTCCATTCATGTGGTTAAGTTTCGTTTCCATTGTACTTGCGATCATTTATGGTTATACAGGAAAATATATTTGGTACACTAAAAATGACGTAGAGGTGCCGCTGCAGCAGAAGGCTAATTAAACCCGTGTAACACATTTGTTAAAAAGTTGAGTCTCAAGATTGCTTATAAATTACGATAAAGGGTTCTGTTGCAAAGGTTTCTAAACTGAGATAACCTGTAGAAAAAGTGTGAGCAGGAGAATGATATATGGGGTATTTTAAAGGAAAACAGTTTAAAAAGGAACATCATTTTACCTACCTCAAAGTGTACAGGTAGAACCAAAAACTAGGACTACTGGATTGGCAGTACAAATATATCAAGATGGCAGTTTTCATAGAGAATATAAAGTTAAAG
>NZ_JAJJBY010000094.1:0-4806 GCF_022625245.1 Bacillus sp. TL12
TCGTTAAACAAAAAACTATGTATACCGTATTCATGTAAGGTTAACATAACGCACAATTATTGGTAGCGAAGACAAGGGGGAATCCTTGTCTTTACTTGGTTTCTTGTTTCTACACTTGTAAAATTTATATGCATGATTTTATACATGGTTGTTATAGCAAGGATTCCGGGGGACTTTGCTATTTTATTTTTCTGTTTTTTTGTATAAAATCTTGTATAAATTACTAAATTGATAGATATAAAAGAAAACACTATGTAGCAACTGTTGCTATAAATAGTGTAGCAGATATAGAACAGAAGAAATTATTTTGAATTCGTTCTGTTTAGTAAATAAATTTTAAAATTTAATAGAGAAAAGAGAGAAGAATTTTTTAAGATTCTTCTCTCTTTTTAGTGCATAAACATTTTTAATTAGCAGTTAAGTCCATTTGTTCCGAGTTGTACTTGTTGAGTTTGTAAGACTTTTAAAGTCAAATCAAGAACGATTTTTTCACGTAATTTGTCAAATGCTCTCTCGTCATGTCTTTCATCACATGAGCCTTTTTTATCATGTTTTTTATCCTCAATAAAACATGGTGAATAGTCAAGCTCATAAAATTCTGCACTAATTAATTCACAAAATGGTTGTTCATTATAGAAAACATTATTTTCAAAGAAGTATTTGTCTAGACGAGGAATATCATTCTTTTTTGGATTAATGAAGCGAGCTTTACTTTCTGAAGAAAAAGCAATAATTGCTGGAGAAAGAAAGTCATCTCCATTTAAATCAGCAAAACCAGAGAAGTGAACTTTTGCAATTTTATCATAAATTTTGCCATTGCAGTTTTTACCCGCATACTCAATGTTTTTACGAATAAAACCTTCTACAAATAATTTTGCTCTTGTTACTTGTAAATATCCTGTTGTATTAATCGCTTCATATTCAACAGGTACTAGTTTACATTGTGTTAAAAATACATCTTTTAACACTCTTTTAATTTCTACTGCTGGTGGACAAAGTGGAATATCAGCTTCTACTACAATTTGAAGCGTTCTTTCTGCTAACACAACTGGAATTTTAACTCTTGGATTGTTTGCAAGAACAGGTGTTACATCAGAATCTTGGAGTGGAGTCCGTGTTTCTGACCTAACCCTGCAATCATCTTTATGGTTTTCTTCTTTACTCAATTAAAAAAACCTCCATTTATTTTATATTTAGAGCTTTTCTATATTTCCTTTAATATGATATTTAATATATCTATTTGTGTGAGGGCTTGTATAATAGTGATTTTTCTCATTTTGAAATATTTAGTAGACTTTCTTATATTTTAAAAAAGATAGATAGTATTTAAAAATCAATTACACTATTTTGAATAAGCAAACATACATTATAGTGTGTGACGAGTAGTGGTGGACTTGTTTAACACTTATATTTTAAAATCTCCTTGATAAGAAAGGAAACCTGCTCATAGGATTCCTTTCTTTTTAATATAATGAATATTATTTTAGGAGATTTGAAAGTAAACTAGCATTTAAATTTAAATAATTAAATATATAAAATTATAATTATTATTAATTGATGGTTGTAAAAGGTAATAAAAACTTTTCTTTAAATCGAAAAAATAAGGTGTTCCCTTTTTAAAGAAGGAAAAGACTACATAGCAACTAAAGAACAGCTTAGAGCAGAGGGAGGACAAAGTATGGCTCAAACTTATTGGGGATCAGAGGTAGCCAAGAAATTAGGGATTGGCTCAAGTACTTTTACGTAAATATTGTCTTGTCCTAGAAGAAGCAGGGTATCCTTTTGAGCGAGGAAATAATAATTCTAGAGTCTTTTTTCATAAAGACGTAGCAGATATAGAACAGAAGAAATTATTTTGAATTTGTTCTGTTTAGTAAATAAATTTTAAAATTTAATAGAAAAAAGAGAGAAGAATTTTTTAAGATTCTTCTCTCTTTTTAGTGCATAAACATTTTTAATTACCAGTCTTTTCCGGTTCCGAGTTGTACTTGTTGAGTTTGTAAGACTTTTAAAGTCAAATCAAGAACGATTTTTTCACGTAATTTGTCAAATTCTCTTTCGTCATGTCTTTCATCACACGAGCCTTTTTTATCATGTTTGTTATCCTCAATAAAACATGGTGAATAGTCAAGCTCATAAAATTCTGCACTAATTAATTCACAAAATGGTTGTTCATTATAGAAAACATTATTTTCAAAGAAGTATTTGTCTAGACGAGGAATATCATTCTTTTTTGGATTAATAAAGCGAGCTTTATTTTCTGAAGAAAAAGCAATAATTGCTGGAGAAAGAAAGTCATCTTCATTTAAATCAGCAAAGCCAGAGAAGTGAACTTTTGCAATTTTATCATAAATTTTGCCATTGCAGTCTTTACTTGCATATTCAATATTTTTACGAATAAAACCTTCTACAAATAATTTTGCTCTTGTTACTTGTAAATATCCTGTTGTATTAATTGCTTCATATTCAACAGGTACTAGTTTACATTGTGTTAAAAATACATCTTTTAACACTCTTTTAATTTCTACTGCTGGTGGATGAAGTGGAATATCTGCTTCTACTACAATTTGAAGCGTTCTTTCTGCTAACACAACTGGAATTTTAACTCTTGGATTGTTTGCAAGAATAGGCGTTACATCAGAATCTTGGAGTGGAGTCCGTGTTTCTGACTTAACCTTGCAATCATTTTTATGATGATCATTGTGACTTTGGTTTTCTTCTTTACTCAATTATAAAACCTCCATTTATTTTATATTTAGAGCTTTTCCATATTTCCTTTAATATGATATTTAGTATATTTATTTGTGTGAGGGCTTGTGTAATAGTGATTTTTCTCATTTTGAAATATTTAGTGAACTTTCTTATATTTTAAAAAAGATAAATAGTACTAAAATTAATTACACTATTTTGAATAAGCAAACATACATTATAATGTGTGACGAGTAGTGGTGAACTTGTTTAACACTTATATTTTAAAATCTCCTTGATGAGAAAGGAAACCTGCTCATAGGATTCCTTTCTTTTTAATATAATGAATATTGTTTTAGATTGTAGAGATATTTTAGCGCTTAGAATTGAATAGTTAAATAAAAACAAGCCTTGATTATATGCAAGGCTTGTTTTTATTTCCAGAATTTCCACCAATGATGTTTATTTTCCGTAGTAGGAGCAACTAGTTGTTTAGTCTCTTGAATAGATCTTATGTTATGTAATAGTTGCTCATCTCTTTCTTGCAACAATTGTTCATGGTGTTTTTGATATATTTTTATACCGTTTTTCAATGTTTGAAATTCTTCTTGAGTTCGTCGTAGTTCTTCTCTCATGGATTGGAGTTCTTTTGTTATTTCTTCGCGTTCCTCGCGCAACAATTCACGTAACAAATTAGTATTGTTTTCGCGTTCCAATACTTCTTTATCTCTCGTAATAAGCAAAGATTGGGAATCAATTGGATCATGGGACGTTCCACTCGTGTTCCAATTTTCATTATTTATGGTTATTGCTACGGTTTTGGCAGCATCAGCCTTGTTATATCCGGCATCTTTCATAAGTGCTTGAAATTGTTTTAAAGCTTTTATATCTTTTGAAGTAAAGGTTCGATATTCGCGATTACTTTTAGGATCACGAACTTTTACAAAGATGTATTCATGTTTTTCTAACTCTAAACACCATTTACGCAAATAGCTTTCGCTAATACTTAACATTTCTGCTACTTCCTTGGTTAGGAAAGCAGGGAGTGGATCGGATTGTATACCATTCCGCGTTCCATCAGACATCGTTCTTCACGCTCCTTTTAACGTTCCAATGATGTTTCTAAAGTTACATTATACATGATAAAACGAAATACCTTTGAAATGTGGAATTTGTCGGTAACATAGGTCAAGTCAAACTTCAAAATTCATAGACTAATGGCAAAGACCCCTAGAATCCTTGCTATATCAAAAATGTATAAAAAGATGCATAGAAAAATAGAAAAAGACAAGTTGAAATCCTTGCTATAAAGCGGATTCCCCCTTGTCTTCGCTATCGATAATAGGACGTTATGTTAACCTTACATGTATAGGATATACAAGAGAAATTTCTTTACTACCGTATTATTATGATGTTAAAATTTAGAAAAAGAGGGTGAGAATTATTTCGAATGTAATTAATAAGGTTATATTTAAAAGAGCTATTAACTTTTTTATATTAAGTGTAGCACTAACAGTTATTGCAACCATAATAACCTTTATAATCAATCTCGATCTAAAAGAAATAATGGAAGAGATAGGAAAGAAACTGCCAGATCAAGTAAAGGAACCAACAGGTATAGAAAAGGTATGGTCATTTATTGTTAATAATGGTTTTATAGTACCTTTACAAATGTTTATATTAGCCTTGATTCCAATACAATTTTTATATGTCATAAGTATAATTTTAACTGTTTCAGTTCCTGGGGTTCTTTTTGGAATTGCATTACAAGTTGATTTTAAAAAAGGATTTGGGATGATAATTTCTACTATCCCTCATTACCTTTTTGAAGTTTTCGCTTTTTGTTTATTTGCGGCCATTCTTTTTGAATTAAATAAATTTATTAGAATCAAATTAAAAATTATATTCAAAAAGGATAAAGAAAGAGTATCTCTTAGTAAAAAGATTTTAGAAGTAATAAAGATTTATATTGTTTTAACTTTACCTATAATTATCGTTGCTGCATTCTTGGAAACTTATATAGCTGATATTATACTTGATTTATTTTAGGAACTTTATATGCTTGATGAAGATTGAGATTTACCTAAACATAATACAAACTGTGCTTATAACTTCCAA
>NZ_JAJJBY010000095.1:0-4688 GCF_022625245.1 Bacillus sp. TL12
TTTATTTGCTTTTAGAGGCCGAGATAAAAATTTGGAACAAGTCCGAAAAGAAGTAAAACACCTTAAAATCATAAAATAAGTAACCATGAAATATGCTGGTCTTTTTTTGGTATTTTATAAAAAGCCCAAATCCATTGTTAGGATTTGGGCTTTTTTTTTGTAAAATAAGGAGGTTTCACCAAAACGTAATATAATTTATGCTTGTCTTTTTTTATTTGTATCTAGTAAAAACACAATTTCTAAAAATGTTACAAAAAATAAAAAAGCTTATTTAGTTATATACACATTTTTATAACGTGCATAAACTAAAAATATACAGCAGCCTACGTTATAAACTTTTCTACATCATATCTAATCAATGGATTCCTTTTAAAATTAATTATGATTGAAAAAAATAAACTATAACACTCTCTATCTCTTAAAAAAGCAAAAGATCCCGAAATGTTTCGGGATCTTTTGCTTTTTGGTTTTTCATTAGAATTAGAAAGGTAAGTCTGACATGTAATACAATTTATGTTTAAATTACTATTTTGAACTCAATAAATACACATTTTTTATTTTAAATGCTATGAAATCCTTGTTTTCCGTATGTTCGGCTTGGCAACATATCCATACCTGCTGAATTCCATTATGCAGTGACAAAAGGGTAGTATTTTTTGAGAACCCCACTCAAAAAATACTACCCGACCATTGCATAGTGGAAAGCTATTTAAAGATATAGAAGGGAAAACCTCGAAAACCCTTGATAAATAAGGGTTTATAATTTTCTTATGTTCACCCCTAGGGTGAACATATATGTTCACCCTAGGGGTGAACATAAGAAAACAAACTGTTCACTTTTTCATTGTTTTTGTGAACGTCTTGTTTTATAATTTGAACAAGACGTTCACAAACGTGAACATATATGTTCACGAAGAAAGGTTGATAAATTTGCCAAATAAAGATGATATAAACATCAGTAAAAATGATTTAATGCAAATTCTTGAATTAACTGGATTGCCTTTATCTTCTGTTGAAAAATTAATCGACTTAAAAGATGCTGAACAAAAAGAAATCGAACAACAAAAAAAAGAAGCTGATAATCCCCCATTTGTACAAGTTTATAAAGGAATGGGATTAAAAGCTTTACAGTTATTAATTAAAGATAATCAATTAGCTAGTGAAATTTTTGTCTTTTTCTTAGATAATATGAACAATAATAATCTAGTAATGGCTTCACAACAACTTTTAAGCGAAGAATTTGGAAAAGGTAGAACAACAATATATAAAGCTATTAAATATCTTGAAGAGCATAATTTTATTAATGTTGCAAAAGTAGGTACAGCTAATGCTTACATAATTAATCCAGAAGTAGCTTTTCAAAATGCACATAACAAGAAGAAATATGTTGGTTTTAACGGAACAATTTTATTAAGTAAAAAAGAAAATAATACGCTTTTTGACAAATACAATTACAATAATATTAAAATGTTAAAAGAAAAAGAATAACTCAAAAAGTACCCATGAATTTTAAAATTTGGGTACTTTTTGGTTTCTTTTTTATCTTTCTAAATCCATATTCTTGCTTTTCTTTTTTCTTTTTTGTTGTAAATCTTTTGAAGCAAGATCATACCCTTTTCGCTCATGTTCAGTTAAATTGTTCTCACTAAATCGAGTATTACTAAAGGGATTTAAAGTGATATTCACTTTCTTCTTGCAATATCCTACAATTTGTTGAAATTTCTCCAATCCTTGAGGAACTCGTTCTTTATAAAACTCCTGCATTTGTGCAAATAACTTTTGAAGTCTCTCATATTTCGCTTTATAGGGCTCTAATTCTTTTTTCTCTTTTTCTAAACGTTTTACAGTTGTATGTAAATCTGTATGATTCACTTCCAACGCATGATTTTTCCTCTGTAACGTCTCATTTTCCCTTTTAAAGGCCTCTGATGCTTTTGCAAGGGTTTTGATCCTTTTAAAATCTTCCGCTCCAATTTCGACCGTTTTAGAGCGTATGAGACCTCCTTTTTCTTTCACAGGCATCTCTTCTACTCGTTTCCCTACTTTAACAGCTCTTTTTAAAACATTTAAACGATTTTGCATTTGCTGCATTGATTTCTCTATTTGTTGTTTTTCTAACTCTTTTTCTACAAGTGTATCTTGTAACACTTGAACCTCTTCTTTTGCCGTCAAAGCTTTAAAACGTGCGGTTTCAATATGTTTTTTGTCACTGGATACTCCGCGCTCTAAATCAAAACCTTTCTCCACCATATGAGCATGAAAATCATCCTGAAGTGAAACTAATTCTTTACGATTAAAAATCTGTTTCGCTGATAACTTCTTTTCTTCCGTCACTGGAACCATTCCTACATGCATATGGGGCGTCTTTTCATCCAAATGTACCGCTGCATGTACAATGTTTTGTTCTCCATATCGTTCTTTCAAAAAACTATAGGCTTCCTCAAAAAATTCTTTTTGAGAATCTAGATCTTCTTCACTTAAACGTTCAAAGAAACCTCTATCACTTGTTACCACAAATTCGCACATCACAACTGCATCTTTTCGAATCGCTCGATTGGTTTCTACATTCTGTTCGATTTTTTCTTTTACTGTTCTTAAATAATCGATGTACTGATCATTATGTAAATCATAATTTAAATGACTTTGTTCTTTTTCAATATCAGGATTTGTATGACTCTCTTTTTCTCGTTGATTATGAATCTGGATTCCTTTCACATCTCGTATTTTAAATTTCTGCATTCTACAAATCGCAAAACTCACGAATCCTCACCCCAACCTGCCTTAATTTTTCTCTCTATTCTGTTCTCGACCACTTTGTAAAGTATATATACTTCTCCACTGTTTTTTCGGTGGACTTCCATGTAAAGTATAGCACACTATACTTTACTATCGTAAAGAGTGTGCCCCTACGGGGGATTCGGCAAGCCGAATAAAAACCTTGGGCGTCGCCCAAACCCACTGGGGAACTCTTCCCCAGACCCCCTCAATCGAACTCCCCAACCCCTCAATCCTTGAGGGGCTCCCTCGCCGGTAGGCAGGTCAAAACGGTAACCGTTTTGACACAACAAGAGGATTTGGGTGGAGTGAATCTGTCAACTCCTTAATGCTCACTTCGTTCCGCTTACCGTTGACAGACACCAATATAACAAGTCATCATAAATTATATTGACCACAATGATTATGCATAAACAGAAAATGATAGGGATTTGTCTCTATCATTTTTTTTATTTTTGAATTAACTATAAAGTGTAGAAAAATTCCTCAATATGGAGGTGAAAATATGAACAATCACTGTCACTGTCATTCTCATAAAAATATAGAAAGTATTGCATGTCCTACCCCCCCTACAACTTCTGTTCCCTTCCCTAATCCTTGTCCTACTCCACCACTTGCTCCTGGTACTTTTTTGGCTAGAACTGCAGCCTTAGCTACATCTTTTGATATCCTAGTTACAGATGGCTTTAGTTTTGATGTTCCATTAACTGTAGCTAGTCAGGGAAATGGTATTGGATTTAATCCTGTCACCGGAAAACTTGTAATTTTAATATCAGGATTTTACAATTTATACTATGAATTTAAAGCTATCTCTAGAGGAGGAAACCTCGACGCAGCATCTACTCAATTGACTGCTAATGGAACACCTATTCCAGGCTCTCAAGCAGCAGCAACGCTTACGCTAATGGGAACTCCTAAATTAGTTGAAGTTCCATTTGCTCAAAGACCAGCTACACCTGTTTTCCTAACAGCAGGAACTGAAATCGGAATTCAGGCTTTTATGTTTTTACTTCCAGGCATGTCTTCTGATCTTCTTACTGTTACATCTGCTGTATTAACAATCGAATCAGCTTTTTAAATTTCCATTTCTTTGAGACTACTAAAACCGTATCTAATTGTTGATACGGTTTTTTGAGTGAGTTTCTCAAAAATACTCTTCGTTTATTGTATGGAGAAAAGTTCATTGTGATATAGAAGAAAGAAAAAAAAGAAAAAAACGGCGCAAATCCAGTCATATCAAGGGATTTAGGATTTTATGACACTTAACGTTTTTAAGTATGAAGAGTTTAAAATTATGACGAAACATGTATATTTTCCCTTTGTTTTTGGGTGTGAGGCAAAGGCTAGGGTGAAGCGTAGCGAGGGGCTAGCCCCTAAATATGCGTATATACATATTGAAAAAGGAAAATATACAGAACGGTAGTACAGGCGGTTCGGCAGGTATAATTGTTAGTTCAAGTCGTACTACATAAATCCTCGTTTTTGGTATGTTCGGCTTGGCGACATGCCCATACCTGCCGAATTTCTCTATGCAATGGAGGAAAGGTGGAGATTTTTTGAATGGTTTCCTCAAAAAATACTACCTGACCATTGCATAGAGAAAAGCCCTACTTAAAGATATAGAAAGGAACAAGCCGAAAAACATTGATAATTTGTAAAACATTCTTTATTAAGAAATAAGAGCTAAAAATCCCACTTAAAATTATATAATTTTAAGTGGGATTTTTAGCTCTTATTATAAAAGACACAAGAGGAATTAAAAAAAGCCTTTATCTATAAGGTTTTTTTAAACATAATAGTTACCATATTTGGTATTTATGTTACCATATTTGGTATGTATAATAGTTACCATATACGGTAACTATTACATAGAGGGAGGTTAAAAAGTAATGTCATCATTAGATAAAGATATT
>NZ_JAJJBY010000096.1:0-4521 GCF_022625245.1 Bacillus sp. TL12
CAGATGCAACAACCATTGAATTTCCATCTAAACTTTGTGGACCATATTTAATAGAATCATTTTTGATTGTAACATAACGTGTTGAACTACTCCCATTGTAAATTGCATAGCCCCATTGCAAATCCATTCCTGCGTTGTTGTGATTATAGAATTCGGCTACGTATTCTTTACCTGGTTCTGTGTAACGTTGTAATGTGTAATAAGAATACTTTCCGCTTTCGAAACGATGTTCATATCCAGCCCCCGGTCCTTTGACAGTTTCAGGCGAATTTGAATACATATAATTCGCCCCCGTCTGTGTATATGTTAATTTTGTTGCAGCTTGTGCAGGACTTAAAGCTGGAATAAATAATGATAAACCAAGAGTTAGGCTGGAAACCACTTTTAATTTTTTCATAGAATCCCTATCTCCGTCTCGAGTTCTGTATTTTCTGAAAAAAATACCAATACAGATTACCATTTAACGTAAAAATTGTAAATATTATCTATTAAATGTCCTTTTTTGTACACATTTAAGGATTATTATAAGGGGATTGTCAAAAGTTATAGGGTTCATGTAATCATCTAAAAAATAAGTCCTTTACGAATATGTATTGTTTATCATTTTCAACTTCATTGAACTACTCACCACTTAACGTCCTTACGAGCCGTTTGAAGTGGGAGATTCAAGAAACAAAATGAGCGATAAAGGAATAACATGAGGAAATTGCGGCGACGAGAGGGAAGAGAAAGTCGTGGAAGAAGTTCTGTTGATGATATTTTTTTTAATTGCAGAAATATAGAAATATCCACCATAATTTGAACTTATTTTTCTGTTCAGGAGTTAATTAATTTTCTACATAATGATTTATATGTAAATATATTATTTCATGAGTTTATTTTCTATTAGTGAGTTTCATTAGTGCCCAGAGTTCTTTCCCGTGGGTCTTTAAATTTCTTTTTCTCTTGCAGATTCACTTATTCTTGCTCAGTTTTAGATGAAGAAACAGGAATATCTTCACTATTTTTTGCAACAAAAGTAGGGATATTTCCCTATATTGCAAATAAGATTATAATAGTGATATATGGTATATACAATAGAATCAGTAATTTTTCAAAAGCTCCTCCCTATACATCCATTTCTGACAACAAAAGTAGGGATATGTAGAAATATCTATTTATAGAAATAGGGATATTTCTATATTACAGGAGAAGATCACAGCAATGATACGTGGTACATGTAATAAAATTATAGAATTAATGGATATTGCCTAAACCATTGATGTCAAAAGAAATTAACTACAATAAAAATGAAACTAAAGGATATTCCAGATTTTGAAGAGATAAATAGAATGGCACTACTAGCTCAAAAATAATGGGGTGGTAATACTGATTAGTGGCTTAGTGTTATTGTAGCCAAGTACAAAGAAAATGTTAAATAGTTAGCTTAGAAGACAAAACGATTGATGAAGGAATATCATGAGGAAATTGCGGCGACGAGAAGGAAGAGAAAGCTGAAGAAGAAGTTCTGTTGATGATATTTGTTTAAACTACAAAAATATAGAAATATCCCTATTTCTAAGTAGGGATATTTCTATATTGCTAAATCTCCGTTAATAATTTGAATTTCCGTTTCTGTTCGAGAGTTAATTGATTTTCTACATAATGATTTATAAGTAAATCTATTATTTCGTGAGCATATTTCTTATTAGTGAGTTTCATTAGTGCTCCAAGCTCGTCCTTAGATTGACTAGAAATTTTAATACTGCCTTGTTGGTTTTTAAATTTCTTTTTCTCTGGTGTTTGCTCCTGCTTTTTCTCTTGCTGAGTCACTTGTTTTTCTTCATTTATAGGTGGAACAGTAGGAGTATTCTCGTCACTTTTTGTTACAACGGAATCCTCGTTTGGAATATAAGGATCTGTTGGGTCAAAATTGCTCTTTTTTCTGCCTAATAATCCAGGAGTTCTTGCCATGTTATACACCAACCTTTAAACTTTCAAAAATATTGATACGAGATAATAATTCATCACTAATTTTTTCGTATAGTTCTATTACATTTAAATCATGTCGATCATTTTCAGTAATACCGTTAACATCAAACCTTTTAATACGTTCCATCTGTGGAACGATATTTTTAAATAGATTTTCTTCACCAAAAATTTCACGAGCATTTTCCATAATGTATTCATCCACTTTACCATTATTTTTTAATAGCACTGGAAGAATTCCTACAACTTCAATATCAAGATTATATTGCTCTTTTAATTTTATTAGTTGGTTAATGTAGTTTTCTGCACCTGTAAGAGAACGTTCTTGTGTTTGTAGAGTTATCAGAACATAATCAGAAGCTACAACTGCATTTTTTGTGACTTCAATTGACATAGGTGGAACATCGATAAATATGTAATCGTATTTATGCTTTATTTTCTCAAGTAATCCCTTAAAGTAGAAATCTTCTTCTGTTTCCGAAGAACACGATTTATATAGAAATTTTGCGAAATCTTGAAAATCAACATAAGAAGGAATTAAATATAAATTTTCCATTATTTCAACTTCTAATCCATCTAAATTCCCCTCTTGAATTCCTTTCATTAATGTTTTATTTAAAGTTACTTTTTCATCAGGATTAAGGATAGATTTTGTTAACATTAGAGATTTTGTTGCATTACTCTGTGGATCAAGGTCAACGAGTAATGTTCGTTTCCCTTTTTTTGCGAATTCATAAGAGTTTAATACAGCATTAGTGGTTTTACCAACGCCCCCTTTGTAATTCCCAACAGTAATTGTAATAGCCATTTATACCACTCCAGTTATCTATTTAAAAACTCCCCTATATCCCTATTTCTATCTTTCTATCTTTCTATATTTGGTACTGAAATCAAGTTATAGGGAAATATCTATTTATGGAAATAGGGATATTTCTATATTGTAAATAAAATTATAGCAGTGATATGTGGTACATGCAATAGAATGTGCCATTTATACCACTCTAGTTATCTATTTAAAAACTCCCCTATATCCCTATTTCTATCTTTCTATATTTGGTACTGAAATCAAGTTATAGGGAAATATCTATTTATGGAAATAGGGATATTTCTATATTGTAAATAAAATTATAGCAGTGATATGTGGTACATGCAATAGAATGTGCCATTTATACCACTCTAGTTATCTATTTAAAAACTCCCCTATATCCCTATTTCTATCTTTCTATATTTTGGTACTGAAATCAAGTTATAGGGAAATATCCATTTATAGAAATAGGGATATTTCTATATTGAAAATAAAGTTATAGCAGTGATATGTGGTACATGTAATAGAATGTGCCATTTATACCACTTCATTTATTTTTCAGCCCCCCCTATATCCCTATTTCTATCTTTCTATATTTTGGTACCGAAATCAAGTTATAGGGAAATATCCATTTATGGAAATAGGGATATTTCTATATTGAAAATAAAGTTATAGTAGTGATATGTGGTACATGTAATAGAATGTGCCATTTATACCACTTCATTTATTTTTCAGAAACTTCCCCTATATCCCATGCCTATCAAGTCAAGAAATTGGCTGTTTCTCAAAACAAAATATTTTGTTTTTCTACAGTTAAATATGGGAATTAAACTCATTTTTTTCATTTTGAGGTATTTTGAAATCTTAGCTTGATGGGGTATGGTGGGATCCCAGTATTTAATCGTATTGTAAATGCGTTTGAGCTAGCTATCTTTCTAATCAAAGCTGTATTTTATAGCATCCGTTGTGGCGTTATGCGGTGGATTGTTCATTGGGTTGGTGGCCAGGAATGTGTTTCTTATTAATATCTAGGGCAGGAATTCCCAAAGCACTAGGGAATACTTTTCCAAGGAGGTGTTGTAGCGCTATGCCAGCTGAAATTATCTATACTGCTAGCGATGTGTATAAGCGTTTAGGGGTGAGCGATAGTACGTTACGAAAATAAATGGAAGAGTTGCAATGAGAAGGAGATACAATGAAGAAGGATAAGCGCGGCAGACGGGAATATACAGATCTGGACATTATAGTGATTGAGAAGTTAATTGAACTCAGTCAGCATGACGGTATGACATTAGAGAAGGTTTCAAAGATGATTGCTCAGCAATTAGAAAGTATCATTTCTCATAGGATTAAAGAAGAATCTGAGAAAACAGATTTAATTTCATATTATATTCAACAACAGCTACAGCAACAATATAACGTTATGACGAAACAAATGAAGCAAAGCCTCTTGGAAATGGAACAAAGATTAAGTGAACAAGCTGAGAAAAGAAGTAAACGCATTGAGAAAAGTATAGAACGACGGAATGAACGGATTGAAAATAGATTAGAAGAACGAGATAAGACTTTGATGAAAACATTAAGAGAGATCCAAGTGACGAAGAGAATAATGAAGGAATTTCATGGAGAAGTTGCAGCAGCAAGAGAGGACCAAAGGTCATGGTGGAAATGGTTCTGTTGCGAAGTTTTATTAAGGTTAAGTGGTGCCAACAAAAAGTTGTATATTTTATGCGATTGTTAGTAGCTCC
>NZ_JAJJBY010000097.1:0-4471 GCF_022625245.1 Bacillus sp. TL12
GCGATGGCAAATCGGCGTGTCCAGATAAGGACACGCCAATTTGCCATCGTAAAGAGTAGAAATCGTATACTTGTTCCTTTGGTAGGTATTCCAAAGGAATATTTGTAATGTAAAAGTTAATTGCACTAAGTCGCTTACTGCGTTCTTTATAGGTAATTTGTTTCTTATGTTCTTTAGATGCTAAATCCTTTTGTCTACGTCTCATTTGCGTTTCAGTTAACTTATACAGAATTAGTCTTGCAGGTAGCTTTTGATACATTCCAATATAAATCTCAGGAATTTCATATGTTTCACCAGGTTGTAATTGATCAATAAATTGTTTCATATCTAGTTGGATGTACTCAGAATGTTTTTTTATCGTCCCATTCTGAAAGTATTCAGGTTTTTTGTTTTTCTGATATATACGAGTATTAAGCTTAAGCCGTGAGATGAAATAAGCATTACACTCTTCTATAGTATGTAAGTCTTTTAAATCGAAGTATCCTAAATCACGTATACATACATCGTTCGGTTGAAGAGATTCTAGACAAGTAGAACCATAGATTTTATCATTGTGCTTTCCAGCACCCACATGTACATGTAGAAACTGACCACTTAACAAATCGTACTCTAATTGAATTTTTACTCCAGCATTTTGACCACTACCACCTGAACCTTGATATGAAGAAGTAAATTTATTCGGAATCTGAAAATGTGTAGAATCCAATACACGAATACGTCGAAAATAGTTTGTATACAAAGTTGGAATCTTGCTAGAAGAACAAAATTGTTGATGAAGTAAATGTGCTAAGAGTTGTTGTAAAAACTGAACAGCCTGAGAATTAAAACGTTGATTGAGTCCTTCTGGACTCATAGAAATACCTGTGTTAGCTTCTAATCGACTACATAATTGTGTCAATGAAGTATGAGCTATGTTTTGACTTAACCAAATACATAGAGCTACTAAATCTTGTGCGCGGTATTTACTTTTTCGTTGAACAAAACCTATTTCTCTAGCTAACTGTTCCAAGGCATGTGGTGACATATGTTGTTGTAATTCTTGAGAAAACAATTGTAGTTCGTCAGAAATCGATAAATTCATACTCAAAACGCCATCCTTTCTGTATATTTCTACAAAAAGAATAGCGTTTTTTTTCGTTTTATGGATATAAATTTATCTGTGCTTGATAGCGATGTGACGAGATTCCTATAAAACCTTTGTTAAGAGTTTCCTTAAAATTAACATTTAAGTGATTTTTGTAACAATATATCTTGTTAATCTGTTTTTTATAATTTATAATACTAACTGTATATGGTGTGTATATTGTATATCATATACCATAACACTTATCGATAGAGAGGTTGTTTAATGAAAATAATCTTAAGTAATGTATCAAATCAGCCCTTATATCAGCAGATAAAGGAACAGATTAAAGAATCAATATTTAACAATGAATTGAAAGAAGGCGAACAGTTACCATCAATCCGCTTATTAGCTAACGACTTACATGTAAGTGTACTTACCACAAAAAGAGTCTATGCAGAACTAGAAGCAGAAGGTTTTATTATTACTAGGGTCGGCAAAGGGACTTATGTAGCTCCCACAAACTTAGAGTTATTAATGGAGTCCAAGCGCCACATGGTAGAAGTCAAACTTGCAGAAGTCTGTCAGATGGCCCGAAGTATAGGAATTCATACGGATGATCTCCATTCGATGATGGACTTAATTTTAGAGGAGGAGAATGACAAATGAATGGTGTATTAGAAGTGGATAAACTAAATAAAATTTACGACAATTTTTCATTAAAAGATGTTACTTTTTCACTTAACAAAGACTGCATAACAGGCTTTATTGGTACTAATGGTTCTGGGAAAACTACTACAATTAAAGCAATCCTTGGCCTAATTTTAAAAGATTCCGGAAAAATTAATTTTTTAGGAAAAGACATGGATAAAAATGAAAGGAAATCTAAAAACAAAATTGGCATTGTGCTAGATGAGGGATATTTCTATGATGAATTAACATTAAAAGAAATGAAAAACGTGATTGCCCCTTCTTACACTGACTGGGATGAAGCGGTCTTCTTATCTTACATTAAACAATTTAATTTAAATCTAGGACAAAGAATTTCTACTCTATCCAAAGGTATGCGTATAAAATTCGCGGTTGCTTTGGCACTATCCCACCATGCAGACCTATTGATAATGGATGAACCAACAAGTGGTTTGGACCCATTAGTACGGAGTGAATTGATGAATATTCTTCTGGATTTCATGAAGGAACCAGGTAAAAGTGTCTTTTTTTCCACTCATATTACCTCTGATTTAGATAAAATTGCAGATATGATTATTTTAATCGATGATGGAAAAATTTTAGTTAATGAGGAAAAAGATATATTAGTGGACACACATGCATTGGTAAAAGGAGACAATCAATTAATTAATGAACAAACCAAACCACTTTTTTTAAATTTGCATCAATCTCAATACGGATTTGAGGGGATTACTCATAAAAAAGATGATGTTCGTCGACTCATGCCTGATGTATTGGTGGAAAGGCCGACTATAGAGGATATTATGCTTTCATACATCGGAGGTAATAATCATGTTAATTAACCTTGTAATGAAAGACTTTATGCTAGTCAAAAAACATTTCTTAATTTTACTTGTTTTTGCAGCTATCGCTCCTATTTATGTTTCTACACAACTACAATTAAACGATGGCGGTCTTGTTGGCTTTCTTTTAACAGTGATTTTGATGGAGCAAATTTTATTTGGTACGATATCCAAATTTGAGGATCAGTACAAGGGGGCGACTTTACTTTGTGCAACTCCATACACACGAAATGCATTTGTAAAAGCAAAATATCTCTTTCTTTTTGTAATTTTCATTTGTGTCTCCATCATCCGTATTATTACGTCAATTATCATACCATCAGGTATAGAAAAACTCAGCCTAAACGCTCTTGGAATAACATTTCTAATTGTTAGTATTTTATTTGGTATACTACTCCCTGTTCAATTTAAATTCGGTTATGACAAAACAAAAATTATAACAATTTTTACTGTCTTTTTAATACCTTTTGTCGCTCCTACTCTTATAAAGGGACACTTTAATTTTACAATTACCTTTCCATTCCCATCAATTGTTCTGGCATGGATGCCTTGTTTTATTTCAATAGTTATTAGTCTTATATCAATGATGATATCTCTCAAAATATATGCAAAAAAGGATTTATAATTAAATTTAAAATATAATAGGGATAGCTATTAAAGGAAATATATTTAGCAGCGTAAAAATTTATTTTTTTCAGCCATCCCTGTTAAAAATTCAGGTTCCCCTTGTTATATACCTTTTTCTTAATTAAGTAGATTTTATGAATATTGAAATGAATCAAGTCTTTAAATCCTTAGTCTTCTTAATTTCTCTTTCCATTAAAGGATACCACTCCAACGCCATCAAGCTAAGAAATTCATTATTCCCCAAGAAGTTGAGCTGAATCCCTATGGATAACTATAGAAAGGTAAAATTTTCGTTTTGGGGATATCTCAAAATATTAGCTTGATGGGCATGGGGTCACCATATCAAAAAAAGAAAATTGTACGTTTAGACACATTTTGGACGCAAATTAACCGATCCCCTGTACGTTAAGGAACCGGTTATTTATTTTTACTGCTTTTTTATGAAGTTTTTATCTCGTAATGATCTTAAATGATTAAAAATTATTATCTGTTGATTTATCATTATCTCTTTTTTTTTACAACTTTATAAGCAATCCAAATAAATAAATTACAAATTATCAGTCCGATAAAGGCTGGTAAAACGATTGATACTCCTGAACCATCACCTGCATATAAACTCCATAGAACTTTCAATATAGCAATTAAGTTAATGACAAGTATTCCATACTTCCAAGAGTGTTTCCAAAACGCATATGCTAAAGCAAGCATTGTCACCGGAACCAGTGAAGACAACGCCATCTTAATAAAGTTCCACTTGCCAAACAAATAATCTATTTCCATTTCCAAAAAAGCTTCCACTTTGGGATTCACTGTTGTATGTTTTGGAAACCAAAACATACTTGTAGCTAATGCAACTAAAGTGATTATTATCCCTTTGATACTTCTTTTATAAGAAAAATAGCAAAACGGCAATAAAAATAGTGGACGAATATACCAACTCAGGATATTTTGATGTCTCTCAAACGCCCAAGTAAAAAAATCATTAAGAAAATCCACAGATAATCACCTCCTAAGCGCAGCAACATTGGTATTTGATCTAAAATGAAGAATAGCCAGTTTAATGTTAGCATGTTTTTAAACATATATTTGTAGAAACGTGTAAATGTCTATTGATATAGAAATATTCCAGGTTATTTATTGTCTTTTTATGGCATAGAAAACCCTTAGGGGTTCCGCCGCATGCCCATCAACTTAAGAATATTAACTTCCTCCCAATTGTAAAAAAACGTTATTCTCTCTAAACAAGTTA
>NZ_JAJJBY010000098.1:0-4446 GCF_022625245.1 Bacillus sp. TL12
CCAAAACTTTTCAGTTTCACCAAATGGCTACAAAGTAAGAGGAAAAAGAGAACGACCCCGTACAACCCAAACACGGCAGCACAAAACATGGCTACAAACCGAAGAATGCGTAATGTAATCCCTGCACTGTATTGTGGGATAGTAAAGGAAGAAATAGCTGTAACAGCTACAACGATTACCATAATTGGACTGACAATCCCTGCTTCTACGGCAGCCTGTCCAATAATTAATCCACCCACAATCCCCATTGCCGGTCCAATCGGTTTAGGTAAACGTAACCCAGCTTCCCGTAAAATTTCGATAGCCACTTCCATAATCAACGCTTCTATAAGAGCAGGAAAAGGAACTCCTTCACGTGTTCCTATAATAGAGATAACTAGCTTAGTGGGAATTAACCCTGGATGAAACGAAATAAAGGAAATATATAATGCAGGAGTAAATAATGAAATAGAAGCTGCAAAGAAACGCAATAGGCGGAGAAGCGTACTTGGAATCCAGCGTTCATAATAATCTTCTGGTGATTGTAACAGCATACTAAATGTAACTGGAACAATTAATGCGAATGGTGTCCCATCCAGTAAAATTGCTATCCGTCCTTCCATCAAGGCACTAATAACACGATCAGGACGTTCTGTATTCTGAGCTTGTGGAAAAGGACTGAGGTAATTATCTTCAATAAGTTGCTCTATATAACCAGATTCAGGCACACTATCTATATTTATTTTCTGAATTCTTGTTTTTACCTCTTCCACTAATTCTGGACTAGCAAGATCTTTAATAAAGGCCATAACTAGCTCTTTTTTTGCACGTTCCCCTACTTGAAGCTTTATCAATGATAAAGTCTCATTTTCACCATGACGCCGCAAAAGGGCGGTGTTATCACTTAATACTTCCGTAAAACCTACCCGTGGACCTCTGACTAATGCTTCTGATACTGGTTCTTCAATATTCCGTTTGTTTGTTTTTGTTGTACCAAGAATGAACACATCTATTAATCCCTCAACTAGAAGGGCTGTCGAACCTGTCAATACTTTTGAAATCAAATCTTTTATGTAATGGACTTCTGTTACTTCACTAATAGAAAGAACTTTATTTTTAATAAATTCTTTCGAAACGGTCTCTTCCACATAAGTAGTTTCGTTTTTATATTCATCGAAAAAATCAACCATTAGTGAATTCATAATATGTTTATCGATTAGCTCTTTATCTGATAGTCCATCGACAAAAATGATCGCAGCTCGAATGCCTTTGCGCCCAATATTAAACTCCCGAAAGTGAACATCAGAATTATGACCGATTTCTTGTCTTATGAGTTCTAAGTCTGATGTGAAGTCACCCGTAAAATGAACCGTTGAGTTTCGAGAAGGCTTAGTTTGTTGTTTAGCATTGCTTTGAATGGTATTTTTTTGTACTTGTTTGTCCTTTGATTCCCACCAACTCATTTTTATCACTCTTTCTCTGATATACTGACCCAATGAAAAAATCTTGAGATAATATATGGAATTAAAAATACGATAAAAGCTTGTACAAAAACTTTCCAATCCGGAAGATAGGAAACAAACATATTCCACATTTTCATCATCTTATAAATGCATCCTCCTAGGAACAAGATTTTATCAAATCTGGTCTTTTTTTATAAAGCTTCCCAAAAATATTAAGTATAAAATCATGTAATAATACCCATTAAAGTAAAAAAATGCTATCTCTAGCATCTTTTTTACTTTAATTTAACTAACTATTTATTTATATTTTTAGCCAAATTACTTTTGTTTTTTCCATATAACATATATATAACAAGTCCAATAAGCATCCAGATTATAAAACGAATCCAAGTAACTTCTGGAAGACTGATGATAAAATATAATGAAAAACAAATCCCAATCAACGGAATTACAGGGACAAAAGGCGTCTTAAATTTCCTTTCTAAATCTGGTCTTTTCTTTCTTAATACAATGATAGAAGAACAAATTAATATAAATGCTGATAATTTACCAATATTAACTAATTCGCCCACCTCACTAATAGGGGTAAATCCTGATATTATTGCTGTAATCATACCTATAATTAATGTAGGACGATGTGGAGTCTTATATTTAAGATGTACCTTTGTAAACCATTTTGGTAATAATCTATCTCGACTCATTGCAAACCGAGCTCGCGAACCTGCAAGTGTGAACGAAAATAAAACAGAAAGTATGCCTGTAATAGCTGCTGCAGAGATAAATAAAGTAATCCATTTTAATCCTGCATCACTGAAAATCTTAGCTACCGGTGCAGCGTTATTCAATGTATGATATGGTGCCATTCCTGTAATTACTAAAGACATTCCAATATACAGACATAATGCAATTATTAAAGATATGACTACAGCTCTTGGTAAATCACGTTGTGGATTCTTGGCTTCTTCAGCTGCTGTAGTTAACGTATCATATCCAAATACTGCAAAGAATACAAGCGCAGCACCACTCATTACGCCATTAAAACCAAAAGGCATAAAAAGATGCCAATTGGCTGAATCAATGTAGAAGCTTCCGACAGCAATGACCACTAAAATAATACTTAGCTTAATAATTACCATCAATGTGTTGAATTTTGATCCCCACTCCATACCAAATGTTAATAATCCAGCGATAGCTAGACTTATAATAACTGCAATTAAGTCTACTCGATGCCCATCTCTTGTACCTGGAGGCCCTTGAGCCCAAATTGGAATATGTATTTCGATTTGTCGAAGTAATTCTTGCATATATCCAGACCAACCAATAGCAACTACTCCCACTACTAAAATATATTCTAGCAACAGATCCCACCCAATTAACCATGCTACTCCTTCTCCTAATACAGCATAGCTATAAGTATATGCACTCCCAGAAACGGGGATAAGTCCAGCAAATTCAGCATAGCATAGTGCAGCAATAATAAAAGATAAAATAACTGCAGGACCAGCATGCTCAGATGCAGCTACTCCTGTTAGAACAAAAATCCCACCCCCAATAATTCCTCCTAATCCAATTGCAGTTAATTGTCATAATTCTAACACTCGATTTAGTCCAGTACTTCTAAGGCCTTCCTTTTGCAAATGATCAATGGACTTTTTTCTAATAAATGCATTCATTTTCTTTCCCTCTGAGATTACATAAAAATACAAAAACAATTAGAATTCAGATTATTTTAGCGCGATTATTTTTTATGCAATTTATTGATACATATTTATATTAAAAAACGGAAAATATATCATTTCTTACAGATTTTGCGATACAGGGAAGCCCATACAGGACTTTAGTCCGCCTGTAGGCATGGGATGAAAGTATCGCTTTTTCGTAGAAAAACACTTGTTTTTTGGGGATATACTTCAACTATAGACAAGAATAAGTCTTTAAAACGCCTATGTGTTCTTTGAAAACAAGATATCGTATGAGGTACTCAAGCTATCAGTAAAATGATATGTGTCGTCAAGAACAAGACGCTAAAATATTGGAACACGCAACTAGCTGTACGGTATGGTCACAGTACTGTAGCTCACGAACCTATAGGGTCTGTCGTGAGAGTGGTTGATGGCACACCGCAAACTTGCACGTCAACGATACCAGAAATGGACTTCGCCCTTGATAGCAAGAATCCCACTGGCTTTAGCCAGATTGCCCTTTTAGGGATGGGAGTGTCAATTTACTTAGTATACTTTTATAGATTCATCAAAGGATTTCGCTAACTTTAAGTACACATTAAGTAAAAGTGGACGAAAAGGTATCCTCTCTAATATTTTATTGAAAACAGAATATATGATCGTAACAGTTATAAATTCAACATTGGAGATTAAGAATTAGCAAGAGTTCGTCATCGCGATTCCGAGTGTATTCGTTTTGCTTCAAAATAAAGAACCTGAATAAATTTTTTCGTATCGATACGAACAGGTAATGTTGGCTCATTATTCAACTCTGTCATCTTTCTCCTTACGGTAGTAAAATCAAAAAACCTAGAAGCATAATTTTCGAACTTCGGGTTTAAAAAATCAGTAAGTCCAAGGGATGCTAAATGGTTTAATGATTGGTAAATTGCCCTCCGGATCCGTTGTTTGGAGGCTTCAATCGATCTTTTTAATTCGACATCTTCGGTTGATTCTCCAAGTCTTTTTTGAGCTAAATTCACAAAAATTTCTTTTAGAGAGGGAACCCCTTGTTCAAACGTTTTATCTTGTTCATATTTATATAAATAATCCAGCATGTCCATTAAATCTTTACTTCCGCTTTCACTGGCTATCCCTAATTCGGATAGAAGAAAATGAACGGAATTTCGAAAATGGTTGGAAGTACTTATATATTTTTCATTACGGTATTTTCCCTGTGTACTTTGATCACTATCCAATTTAAGCACCATATTGAGCGATTCTTGAATGTTATTTATCGATTTTTCCAATCGGATTCGTTCGACGACTTTCTGAACGACTGT
>NZ_JAJJBY010000099.1:0-4374 GCF_022625245.1 Bacillus sp. TL12
CTGTTGATTAACAGACATTTATTTATGGTTTGTTCAGCAATCGGGCCAGATTGTTGAGGAACACAGTGCTAAGATTAGGGAGATATTGTGATGAAATGTACTTAAAGTAACTGGCAGTTTAGCGGAAGAAAGAAATGGTATAATTGAAGAAAATTGCAATTTATTGTATCTGTGCATGATTCGAAAATGAGCAGTTTTAGGAACGATAGTATTGACACCGAAGATGGGGGATAAAAGTATGAAAGCAGTAATGGATCAAAGAAATTGGCATTGGTTGGACTATTTTCTATTTTTCATACGAACAATTTGGATTACTTCTAATGGCTACTCGATATTCATTAGTACGTCAGGTTTGGAAAAGTGGGTTTTACTTTTATGGGCTAGTTGTTCTTATATAATACCTCATCTATTTTATCGGCCTGGGCTTATAAAATTCCAATATTATTTAATAGCCGAGGTGTTGTTAACGGGTTCGCTGTTTATTTACTTATCGAATCAATATGAAATGTCAGTGACTTACAGTTTTTTATTTGTGCCTATCCTTACTATTGCTTATGCTTGTCAAGTTAAGCCATTAATTTGGTTAGGATTTTTCTTATTAGTTGGTACATTGGCCGGCAATCTCTTCACTGTTAAGGATATTTTTGCACTTTTTATTGACACAACTACTTTTTATGGTATTGGGTTATTTTTAGGAAGGATGACCATTGTCAATAACGCTAATAAAGAGTTAATTGCCTCTATTGAGGAAAAAAATAAGGATTTGGAATATTACTCAAAAAAAATTGAGGAACTGACGATTAAGGAAGAACGAAATAGAATTTCGCAAGATTTGCATGATACAGTAGGCCATATTTTCACGTCGGTCATAACAAGTTTAGATGCCCTTCCTTTTCTATATCAGGCAGATAAAAAAGAAGCAGAAAAAAGTATAAAAGAGATTTCAGATTTAGCACGAAATGGATTGAATGATGTGAGAAAAACAATTCACCATATGTCGCCAATGAATCAGCAAACGCTGGTTGAATCGGTGAAAGAATTGATTGCTGATTTTATGAAACATACATCAACGGATATAAAACTGAACGTCGAAGGGGACGAGAACAAAGTCAATGAAAGGGTAAAGTTTACCATTATTCGTAGTATACAAGAAGGACTTACAAATGCTAAAAGACATGGTCAGGCAACTTTTATTAAAGTAAATATTTCCTTTAAACAGGAAGAATTGATTGTTCTTATTGAAGATAATGGAAATGGTTGTAATGAATTAAATTTAGGTTTTGGACTACGCTCAATGAAAGATCGAATATCAGCCTTAACGGGTACAGTTAACTTTAATTCTAAATTGAATAATGGTATGAGGATAACGTGTAACATACCTATTGCAAAGGATGTTTGATTATAATGATTAAAGCGGCAATAGTTGAAGATCAAGAGATTTTAAGAAAAAGCTTAAAAATTGTGATTGAAAGCATTTCTGACATTAAGATCGTTGGAACTGCGGATAATGGAGAAAAGGCAATTGCTTTATGCGAAAGGGAAAACCTTGATATTCTTTTAATGGATATTCAAATGCCTGTGATGGATGGTGTAAAGGCGACAGGTGAAATTAAAAAGCGATGGCCAAATATAAAAGTAATAATACTTACTACTTTTCAAGATGTTACACACGTTTTAAATGCCTTAAATGCTGGTGCAGAGGGTTATATATTAAAGGCTGTTGATCCTGAATTTTTAGTTCAGGGAATTAAAATGGTATATCACGGAGGTTCCCTAATTCCCCAACAATTAGCAAAAGAGGTGTTTAGTCAGATACAATCAAATAATAACGAACACTCGGAACAACTTGACCATAACGCTATGAATCATCCATATGATTTAAATAATCAAGAATTAAAAATTTTAAAATGTTTAACTCATGGATTATCCAATAAAGACATTTCAGAAAAGATGTTTCTTTCAATTGGAACTGTGAAAAATTATATTTCTACCATTTATTCGAAATTAAATGTAAAAAACAGATCTTCTGCTATTATTAAGGCAATAGAAGAGAGCCTTATAGATGATAAGAAACATTGAAATAAGAGAGTGTAGATAAAGCAAATCAACTTTGTCTACACCCTTTTTTTGCAATGAACTGGAACGCTATCTTGAATTTATTTATTCCATAGGTAACTCAGAAGGCTGTCATCTACAAAATATTACGGTGGAATGTCATTTGGGTTTTTTGGCTAAAAAAGAGCATCAATAACATCTTAATAGCACTTATTGTTAAAGAAGCAATATATATTAGCCAATGGTCATTAATTTGTAGTTTTATTTAAAAATAGTTATGACTTATTAATGACTTACTGGCACTAGAGTATATTACCTTTCATTTGTAGAGTAGAAGTATGAAATATGAAGTGAATTTAGAAAGGAGTAAAAGGTATTAGATGAAAAATATAAAGAAATTAATAAAATGTCTCGGAGTAGTTATTATACTAATACTAGCAATAGCACTTTTTTTTCCTACTTGGACTCCGCATATAAAAGGCGATAGCAATATAAGTACATTAGAACAAGTAAAGATAAATGGAAGTAATCATGAAATTATGATACGCGGCAATGATAAGAATAACCCAGTTATTATTTTTGTACATGGAGGACCTGGATGTTCGGAAATACCGTATGCCGATAAATACCAAGACTTATTGGAAAGCAATTTTACGGTTGTTAATTACGACCAAAGAGCAAGTGGAAAATCATATCATTTTTTTGAGGACTATTCTAATCTTTCATCAGACTTACTGGTGGAGGACTTATTGGCTATGACGGATTATATAACAGAACGTCTTGGTAAAGAAAAGGTAATACTAATTGGTCATTCTTATGGTACATATATTGGAATGCAAGCTGCCTATAAAGCTCCTGAAAAATATGAAGCATATGTTGGTATTGGACAGATGAGTGATACAGTAGAAAGCGAGATTGACAGTTTGAACTACTCTATTAATCAGGCCCAAAATGCTGGCAATACGGAGGATGTTTTATATTTACAAGGGTTAACTGAAAAAATCAAAAATGGTGATGCATTTGCTCCACGAAATTATGTTATCAAATATGGTGGGGGTTCAAGACTTATTGAAAACCCTGATGGTGATAATATAGGTATGTTATTCAGTAGTGAATATAATTTATTAGATGTAATCCGTTATAACTATGGGGTATCCTATTCGCAAAACATTTTGATAAAGGAAGTATTAAAAAAACCATTGCCTACTTTAGTAACAAAACTTAAATTACCGTGCTATTTTATCATGGGTAAATACGACTATATGACTTCATCTAATGCAGCAAAAAAATATTTTGATATGATTGAAGCCAATAAAAAAGAATTTATTGCTTTTGAGCAGTCAGCACATTATCCACAATTTGAAGAGAAGGAAAAATTTTATGAATGGATGTGCGATACATTTATAAAATAAAAATAAATAGGGTATCTTTATTCTTACCTTGAAAGTGAGATTGTGAAGAATTGTACTTAAACTAACGCGTAGCGTTAGTTTAACAAGACAGGTACTTATAATATTCCACAATCGGGCGCTTTTCTGGAGTAAGATAATTATTTATGGACTGAACGGTAAAAACCGATCAGTCTATTTTTTATCAATAGAGTACACCCTATTGATAAAATTCTGGTTCCTTGATATTATTAGCTTGATAGGTTCTCAATAACACTTATCAAAAATACAAATTAAAAGAGGATGGAAAATGATCTACGGATATGCTCGAGTAAGCACGCAAGACCAAAATCTTGATACCCAAATTGAACAACTCACAAAATTTGGAGTAGATGAAATTGTGAAGGAGAAAATCAGTGGTGTTTCTAAACAGAAGCAACAATTGGACGAAATTCTTTCCAAAATTGCTACTGGTGATACCTTAGTTGTGACTCGAATGGATCGACTTGGCCGAAACACTGTTCAGTTGTTGCAACTAGTTGAACAACTTCGTGAAAAGAATATTCATTTCGTTATTCTAAACTTAGGAATTGACACGAGGACACCCACCGGTAAATTCTTTTTGACTGTAATGGCAGCATTTAGTGAGTTAGATCGAGAAATGATTAAGGAAAAGCAGCGTTCGGGGATTAAATTAGCCAAGCAAAAAGGTAAATATCGTGGAAGGGTAAAAAAATATACAGATAAGCATCCGGGAATGAATCACGCCATTGAATTACGAAATACAACAGATAAAACCGTAAAGGAGATTTGTGCAATTACACGGGTCAGTCAAGCAGCATTTTATCGCAAGCTGAAGGAAATAGAGGAAAAAGGGGTATAGTAATTGGTAATTATTTCATATGTGGCCCCTCAATCCCCGAATCGTTTC
>NZ_JAJJBY010000100.1:0-4333 GCF_022625245.1 Bacillus sp. TL12
CTGCACCAGAACCGTAAATTGTAATACCTTTACCAAAAAAAACAAAGTTTTTGAAACCAAACTATTTAAGGATAACTACAATTGAATGTTATGATTTTTTTATGTTCCAAAAACTGATACCAAAAGTGAATCTAGAAATTTGATTCACATATGTAGAATAGGGAGAAGGTTTGCATGTCATAGTTGTTTTTATGTACAATAAGGAAAAGAAATAGCACTAGACAGGGAGAGGAAAAACCTGTGTACAATCAGAAATTAGTAAATTTACGCATCGATTTTGCTTTTAAACAATTATTTGGTACAAATGGTAATGAGGATATTTTAATCGCGTTTTTGAATGCAATGTTACAAAATTCTTTAGAATCACCTATTGTTTCTTTACAGTTAGAAGATCCACATTTACATCGAGAACATGAAGAGGATAAATTATCGATTTTAGATATTTCAGTGACACTAGATACTGGAACAAAGGTAAATGTAGAAATACAGCTCAATAATAATCACGATATGATGAAACGAAGTTTGTATTATTGGGGGAGATTATATACGTCTCAATTGCAAAAGGGGATGCCATATAGTTCTCTTCACAAAACCATCACCATTAACCTGTTAAACTTTGTAATGTTTCCAGAATATGAGGAGTTCCATACAACAGGAATCTTGTGGAATAAGCAACAACAGAAGATATTGAGTGATGATATAGAAGTCCATATGGTTGAAATTCCGAAATTAATGCAACAGTGGCGGAATGAACAAGTAAATCCCTGGGAAGATTCTTTTGTTCGTTGGTTATTATTACTTCCAGCAAATGAAGATGAACACTTAACTCAAACATTGGAGGACATTGCCATGAATCAAGATCCGATTTTACAAAAAGCAATGAGCAAGTGGGAACGTATGAGCCAAGATTCTTCTTTCCGACAAGCCTATGAGGCAAGGGAAAAAGTGTTAATGGATGAAGCTGCAAAGATTGCTCATGCAGAGCAACAAGGGATAAAAAAAGGAAGAGAAGAAGGCATTCAAGAAGGAGTTCAGCAAGGGAAAATACAAATGATCAAAGGTATGAATGAACTGGGTGTCCCACTTGAAACAATTGCTAAAGCAAGTAAATTAAGCATAAATGAGATTGAACGTATTTTAGAGAAAAAATAATGAGTGAAAAAAGAAACGACGTCAAAATGGACTTCGTTTCTTTTTTATCTTCAAGAGAGTACATGAATATTCTCTTATTTGGAGTCACCATACATGCTCATCAACTTAAGAAAAATAAACATCAAAAAAAGAGCTCACTTCTTAAAAAACTAACTGTAGAGAAAGGAAATTCTCATTTTGGGGGTATGTTAAAATCTTATCTTGATAGCGATATGAGTTGTTCCCTTAGTTTAGGAAACTTCAGCAGAATTGCAATTAATCTCTTAACCTAAAACATCTTTGGCGTCTTGAGTATTGTTACCTTTACAAACACCCATTACCAGCACAAATAAGAAAGTGACCAATGGAAACGTAACAGTCTTTGTACGTGGCTACTATTTCTAGTGAATTAACACGTACATTTTTCCAATGGCGCCTCCTCAAACCTCATGCAATTTCTTCCCTTACTTGTTGAAGGTCTCGATAGAGTACAGTAATGGCATGAGAATATAAAAATCCCCTATATTTTCCTCCTTTCGTCGATCTAATATAGGGTATGCAAACAAGTTTCTCTTCTTGACTTTGAACCTTAAACTTTTGATTTACCATATAAGGCTCTAATCTTCAGGAGAATTCCACTAAATCTATACAACTTGGATATACTGATTACGCACCTTTTTTAGGGGCATACTATCAATATATCCAAGTTTAGGAGATTACTTGCAAGATTATTGAAATTTTTTGCACCAGAACCAGAAAAAGCCTTGCTGTATAAACAAGACTTTTTCATACAATGGTATATCTGGTATCATTTGAAACACATAAATTGGCCGTTTCAATTCTCACATGACATTTCCCAAATCGTCGCTTGACTTCTGATTTCAATTTCTCATTTGCTTCCTCTAAAGAACGTGCTGGAATGATTGTGGATTGTAAACCTCTTTCCTTGCCACCATACATCACAGAAAAATCAATTTCATACCGATGTATCATGGTTCCCTCACTTCCCTTCTTTTGAAATCGTTTTGTCCACTCGAACGAAAAATAAATACCAATACATAACCAAATATATGCAATATCTTCTAAAAAATAGTCCATCCTCCTCTTATTTCTTCAAAAATCTATATAAACCTCCTAACAAGCTGAATAACAAACAAATTTTTACTTGATATCAAATGTATTAGATCGTTCCATAAAACCCATTACAAGTAAATCTGAGCATTCACTTTCTTTGAAACGGAAATTTTTTGTGCTTATATTCGTAAGAAAATTGTTTTCCTACACACCCTATTGCCAATTCTGTTGGAAGTGTAGCCGATAATACAATAATCACTTGTTGGATTGGGTTCTCTCCCAAATAATGATTAGAAATGTACACACAACTAACAAATGAGGTTTAGAAACATGCGAAAAAGCCAAGGCTTCTTGAAAAAGCGCTTGGCTGCTTGTTTATTTCTTGATTTACTAAGGTAAAAATCAATGATGTTCCCTTCGGAATCTATAGTGTGATATAAATACATCCATTGACCTTTTACTTTGACGTAGGTTTCATCAACTTTCCATGAGTCGATATCGTGCTTTCTCTTCTAATTGAGGCCCATATTGATGAACCCAGCGCATAATCGTTAGGTGAACAATTGATAATCCGCTTTCCTACATCATTTCCACCAGGTTACGGAAGCTCAAGCATTTATGTAGGTGTTTTGAAGTATCTGCATGATCCAAACTTATATGATTAAATGCTAACTCAAAGATTTCCAACAAAAAAGAACCACTAAAAAGTGATCCTTTTTTGTTAAAGGCATAGTCCCACTCACATAGAGATTTGGAGAATAACTCTATAAGTTGTAGTATAGAACAATTCAATGCAAATTTATATGAATTTTTTACCTAATTTACTATATTGTGGTTGATAAAATTTTTATTTTTGATTAAGTAAGTGCTTATTAATTCTATCTTGAATTGCGCCTTTAATAAATTTTTCGATGGAACTATTTGTTTCTTCTACAATTTTTTTTATAGATTTATACTCGTTACTTGTGAGAGTTACGGGCTTTGTCAGGGTATTGCTATCTAAATATACACTATTGTTAACACGTGGTATCATTTTTCCTTCTATTATATAAGGTGCTAAATTATCCATCCATTCGGTTTGCATTCCAGATGGTAATGATATTAGAGATTGACGAATATCAAAATACCAAAATTCATCTTCTACTGATATTTTTAAGTTTCTTGGTGATACATACTGTAATATGAGATCTATAAATTGAAAAGTATCACTTCGATATTGATAAGATTTAGGAAAGCGGAATTTCACAAATCTTTGATGATGACTTCGCGGTTGATCAGATAAAGCGTAGGCAGGCTCATATCCTACTTTTATTGCATCCTCTAACGTCATATCATTTCCAAATTCATCATGTAGTATGATATCCCCACGTTTTGGAATGGAGATAATACGTGCTAACGTATTCCCTTTCATAAATCTTTGTAATAGTACTACATTATGCTTTTGTGAGTATGTATAAATTGTATTTTTCCGTTCTATTTGTTGTACCAATTCACAGACATCCTCTTCTTTCACAAATTTTGTTTTGCGATTACGATGCTCCTGTATCGTACAAATTATTTCGCCCTCTTCTATCCATTTTTCGAGTTGATACATACTGATATGGTACTCTTTACTTGCTTGATATAAAGTAATTCCTTCTACCTTAAGTTCTTCTTTTAATTTCTCTATTTCTTCCTTTTTAAATAAAAAGCTCCCATCTAAGCGCCATGTATCCTTATTAATTGGATTTAATTGTCCCTGTTTTATCAAATTATTAAATGTGAAGTGACTAATATCTAAATACTCTTTTACTTCGTTTGTGGTCATATTTATTTCGTATGCACTCAGCATTCATATTCCCCCTAATATTACATTTGTATAGAAAAGAAATAATATTATTATGTAAATTATAATTTATAAAATATATAATTTTAATTTATTATAACATAAATTAAAATTAAACTATTTAAATACGTATCTAATAACAAAAAGTAATTTCTAATTAAATTCATTTTTACATCGTTGTAAATCAAATAGGATATTATTAATTGTATTAAGAATCCTATAACCATAGAAATTAGAACATTTTCTATAGTTGTTATTCACTTTCATTTTTATAAAATTTAATCTTTCTATATAAATAATTTC
>NZ_JAJJBY010000101.1:0-4328 GCF_022625245.1 Bacillus sp. TL12
TGAAAAAACACAGAACGGACGCGATTGTATATAAGAGCATGTTGCAAGATACAAACAGAAATTTAGAAATTAGTGAACTTGAAAAGAATGGGCGTTTAGTCCTTTTTAATCTTGAAAATGGGCATGAGCCGAAAAACCGAAAGGAAGGTGAACAGTGGCTTTCTATCTTGGAAGAGAATAAAAAGGCGAATACAATCCCTCAGAAGCGTTTAGAAGGCTTTATAGAGCGTTTAAAAGCGTTCCTAGACAAAATACTAGGGAAAGAGCGAAAATTCTCCCTAGAGGGCTTAAAACGCCAATCAGAGCAATCTAAACAAGAGAGACGACCAAAAACACGAAAAAATATGGAGAGAGGGCGATAAAAAAAGCGATACCCACCATAAGGGCATCGCTTTTTGCTCTATTTTTGCATAGATAAAATGAATTTTACGCCTTGTTTAAAGCCTTCTTTATAAAATTCTTCTTTCATGTTCGACATTTCTAAAAGTATTGCTACTTCAAGTTGTTCATATTCCTCAAAGGTGAATTTGTCTTCGTGTTTATGTAATGCCTCAAGATTTTCGGGTTTTTCTAATTCTTGTACACTTTGCTCCACAATCATTTCTAACATTTGGTTTGCAGTCATTATAATTTCCTCCAGTAAATGTATTTGATTTATAAAAAAGGTTTGTGCATACTGGAGACATGCAAATAGGGGTCAGAATCTTATCTGCATAAGTGTTCTCTGTGTCCAGTATACAGGGAACATTTTTTATTTCTTTTCGCTTTTTTAATGTTTGGATAACCTCACTCATTACCTCATAACATTTGTTTTAGTGTATTTTGCATGTTCAAATTTCTTAAATAATTCTTCGTTTTCTTTACGACCAAGAAGTATATTACCTTTGAAATTTACGAAGTCTTTTTTATCTCTGCTTGTAGCCCAAGCTACTTCTGGATTTAGGATATATGCGTTTGTATTTCCGACTTTACCAATAGCGATCAATCCGTTTTCTTCTAGACATGAAACTGCTCTAAATATTGTTGTTCTCGACTTGCCAGTAACTTCTTCTAAAATTTTATGTGAAACCATTATGCTATTACTATTAACGTCCATATTTTCTATGAAAAACATGTAAAGTTGTCCTGCAACTGCATTTTGAGAAATGATATAAGCTAATGCTTTTGTGCCTAAACCTCTACTGATTTGTATGAAATTCTTGTTTTTCTCGTTTTCTTTTGCTCTTTTAGCTTCTAGGGCTTCATTAGCACTATCAAAGATTTCAGCGTCTTCTATGTTTATGTATTTAACTTCTGTATTTTTTTCTTTTTCCGAAAACATATGTAACCTCCTATGATACATTAATGTATAGTTTTTGAAACAACATGTTTCATAACCGAATTCTACCATTTTACATTTTAATTTGCAACACGTTGTTTCAAAAACTGAATAGAAAGTATCAAACTATGTTGCACCACATGCAACATTAATGTTTCGCCACATGCAACATACTAAATTCGTAAACTATTGATATTACTATGTTTTTACTAAATGCCTTTCTATATCTATATAAAGAGGGCTTTTCTCCACGCAATGGTCAGGTAGTATTTTTTGAGAAAATCACTCAAAAAATCTCCACCTTTGCTCCATTGCATTCCGAAATTCGGCGGGGGTTGACATATCGCCAAGCCGAACAGACCAAAAACGAGGACTTAGGTTGCTCGACTTGGACTAGCAATTGTACCCGCCGAACCGCCAGTTCTATCGTTCTAAGCAACAAGCTTACTCCATATTCAGTTACGTTAAGTTCCAGGGGGCTAGCCCCCAAACCCCCAACCAGCACTTACACCCAAAAACAAGGGGGAATACTTTTAAGAAATGAAAAAACCTAGTTTCTAATGAAACTAGGTTTTTTCATAAGTTATTTTTGATTCAATTTCCTAATAACGCTAAATAGAATGATTAATTCAGACATTAGTAGTATTAAAAATGTTTTATCACTAAAATCCTTTGTTATAGTTATTGTTAATATCATAACAATTAAAATTAGCGATAAGAAAATATACATGATAGATGATCCTTGTGATTTAGTTAACAAATAAATTATTATAAAAATAACACTCGCTACAATACATTGAATAAATAAGAACATGTTAACGTGCTACTGCATATGCAGATGGTGGAGTCCATTTAAATACGAGTTTTGAACCACGAGAACTTGTATTATCACGTAATTCAGTATGCAAATAATAATTTCCAACCGCAGCGATAACACCACCAATTGCAACGCCAACTCCAGCTACACCGCCACATAATGCGGCAATAGCGGAGATATACGACCAATAAGTTGCAGAATCTGCGAACTTGTTTTGTAATTTTTGAGCCTCATTTTGACTAAGATAAAATTCTATACCCCACCAGTAGCTTTGATTCGATCCATATTGGATATCTATTTGCTTAGCCTCTAGATTATTAATAATATTTGTAGGAGACTTTAAATTTTCGAGTTTATGAGTATTTTCATTTATTTTTACAGTACCAGAAGAAATTGCTTGATTAATATTTTTGAAACCTTTTATGTAGTGGTCATAAACAAAAGGTTCTACTTCATTTTTGAAATTAGGATCGATTACTAATTTACCATCTTGGATTGAAATGTATTTATCTACAGTTGAAATGGCATCCATAATTGCTAAAGTTTGTTCTTCAGAATATTGATTGCCTAATCCATCAATTGATTGTAATGATTGATTGTTTGTTTGTTGGATAGGATTAGCTGTATTTTCAGCTGCATGAGATGTAATTGGTGATGCTAATGGAATTAATAAAGCAGTAGCAACCGCAATGGTACCTATTTTTTTGAACATTTGTTAATTCCTCCCTTTTTTGCCTAATTAACGACATAATATAACAATATAAAACTTTACTGGAAAAATCAGTATATTTATCATTTTTTTATTTTGGAAATTGATTGATAAAATTTTTTTGGAATAATTTGAATAATCAAGATATTAAGTTCTAAAGGAAAGGTTACATTATCTATGACAAAAGATTTAATGTATGTATGGAATAATAATCGGTAAGTGTCAATGGTAAGCGGACTGAAAGGAGCATTAAGGAATTGACACGTGCATCTGATTTTCCAACCTCTCGGAAGTTCCTCAAAACGAACCGTTTTGGGGACGCCAACCGGCGAGGGAGTCCCTCAAGGATTGAGGGGTTGGGGAGTTCGATGAAGGGGGTCTGGGGAAGAGTTCCCCAGCGGGTTTGGGCGGTGCCCAAGGTCTTTTTTTGGCCATGCAAGACATGGCTCGGCGTAGCCGAAAAGCCTCGCAGAGCACGTCCAAATGAAATTTGGTATAGCGTGCTAGACCAAATTATTGGTTCTAGCTAATCCCCATGTTATACTGGTTACCAAAAAGGGGGTTCTCGCTCATGGCTCACGTTCAAAAATACACAAAAGGAAATGTACAAGGACTATCCATTCACTGGGATAGAAAAACAGAAAATCACTCGAATCCAGACATTGATAATGAGCGGTCGGATTTGAATTATGATTTGTGCGAAAAAGAAGGAGATACACTTTCTCGCATGAATGAGCGTTTAAACGAAGTTCATGCTTTGAAGCGAAATGATTTGAAAGTGTGTGCGGATTGGATTGTCACGTTGCCAGAAAATTTGAAGGGTGTTTCTGAACAGGAACAACGTCAATTTTTCGAGAAAACATATGAATTTTTAGCGGATCGTTATGGTGGTGAAAAAAATGTGTTGTCCGCTAACGTTCACAATGACGAAACAACACCGCATATGCACTTTGCCTTTATCCCTGTTGTTTGGGACGAGAAAAAGCAGAGGGAAAAGGTTTCAGCGAAAGAAGTGTTAACACGAAAGGATTTAAAAACCTTTCATCAAGATTTAGATACATTTTTAAAACAGGAAATACCGCATATCTACAAAGGGGGCGTTTTAAACGATAAAACGATTGGTGTAGATACGGTGAAAGATTTAAAAAAACATTCGGATGAAATTCATAGACAAAAAGACCAACAAAAAGCAGATGCGACCGCAGAAATGAAAGTGTTTAAAGAGCCAAAACAAGTGCTGAAGAAAATTGAAGCTTCAGCAAAGAAAACGATGTTTGGAGATAAGGTCACATTACCGTCTAAGGAATTTGAGAAATTAAAAGATTTATCTGTATCTAGCATGAAAGTACAATATCAAGCTGAAAAAAGAATGGCTGCAGCAAACGAAAAAATTGAAGACTTGGAAGAGAAGTATTACGAAGCGGATAGAAGAGCAAATAATGCTGAATTTCAATATGCTTTACTAGAAAAAGAAACGGACAAGC
>NZ_JAJJBY010000102.1:0-4255 GCF_022625245.1 Bacillus sp. TL12
AAGTGCTTTGCAGCCTTCCGATCTCTTGTTTTGCTTAGGCAAAAATCGATTGTGTTTCCTTTCGAATCAACAGCACGATACAGGTACATCCATTGCCCTTTTACTTTAATATATGTTTCATCAACTCTCCAAGAGTCTTTTTAAAGAACAACCGTTGAAATAGCTTGTTTATAGATCAATTGTTGGTTCCCGTTATTTAAAATCAATACCGTGAATTTATCTACTGCAAGAATCTTACCAGGTACTCTGAAACCGTTCATTAAGATGATCATAACTTCTTTTTTTGTCTCTATTGCTTGCTGATACAAATCCTCTTGAATATTAATCATTTAGATGGTTGCAACTCCTTTATTTTTTTAGAATCGTTCATGGCTTCTAAAAAAGCATATTCTTTTACCGTCATTTCAACGGTTGGACAATATTCGGTTTTTGATAATTTGTGAAGTAACACAAGGTTATTGCTTAATTTTTTTATCATGTCAGCTAATGTAATTTGATCTACACCATACTCAATAACTGGATTTAAAAATACATCTAAGTTGATGAGACTTGGTTCAATGAGAGAAACAATTTCTTGTACTTTTGGTAATATAATTGCTTCATATCGCTTTTGGAATGATTCTAAGTCCTTTGGATCGAGCTCATTTTCGCATAACTTTCTAAAATCTGCCACTCGAATATCATTTTTTAACTCATCAATACGTTTTTGATAAAACGCTTGATCAAAACCGTCTTTATCTGCAATATCAAAATGAAGCTCTGTCTGCGATCTACGCTTTTTTTTGTAAAAATCCATGAGGATTTGTTCTTTTGAATTAAACATCATAACAAAGACTGTTCGTTCTAAATTCGTGACTTGGTTGACGACACTTAGTGTTTCATCTAATACTTTTTCTCGTTCTTCATCACTTAACTTTCGAATAGAGGAAGGAACAAGGGTTTTTATATTTTCAAATGCTTCTGATACTAGGATACGTTGAAGCGACACCTGGGCGATGTCCGGTAAACAAGGATTTGTTGTTCTATCGAGAAGAAACAAATCTTTAATTGCTCGTACTATATGTTTGATTTCTTTTTGAGCCTGCCGAATTTTCTCTATACTTCGGTCAACATATTGTGGTTGTTTTAGGCGATTGAAAATATACTCACGTCTTTCTTCGAAATGTTGCTGTAAAAGTGACATAGTTGTTTCCTCTCTCCGATTTTCTGAATTGACTAAACTTTCCTTTTATATTGTATCATCAAACTTTATGAATTAGGGGACAGTAGCAAAGTTTATTTAAATAGACAAAGTTTGAAAGTGCATATCAGACAATCAGAATCGAATATTCTTTACCAAGGTAATTGTCAAAACGAAACCGAAGTCTTGGCTCAGACTTCGGTTTTTCGACATACAATGAATTACAGGAGCTACTAACAATCGCATAAAATGTACAACTTTTTGTTGGCACCACTTAACCTTAACAAAACTTCGCAACAGAACCCTTCATAATAATCTTCGATTACTTTCCAATCAATTGGTTTTGTAAATAACTCATCGATTTTTATAACGATGCCATAAAAGGAAGCATAGCGTTTAAAACTGACTCTTTGTTTTGCATATGTAAAGCATGACCTACATTGTTAATTTTAATGTGGGTTGCTTTAGGTAAGAGATGTAATGCTTGTTTAGCATCTTGGTCTCTTATTAACCCTCCAAATTTAGGATCGCTTTGAAGAAGTAAAACAGGACATTGAATTTTAGGAAGTAATCCCTCTATTTTATATTCAGCATAGGTTTCATCAAAGCGTTCAAGAACAGCTGTAAGTACCTCTGGGTCAATTTGACTTAAACTTGTTGCTATAAAATTAAATAAAGGATTATCTTCCCCAAATACTTTAGAAGCAAGAACCATGTTTTTTTGATTTGGAATTGAGATTAAAAACTTTTGTTTTAATTCCGAAAGGATATATTCGACTGATTTAGTTTTTGCCAGGTCTCTTTGTAAAATCATCATTTCTCTATTGCCTTCTGTAGTACCTTCTTTTAGAACTTCTAATGAAATTGGGGAATCTCCAATAATTAATGCTTTAACAAGGTCTGGATGATGCACTGAAACCAAGATGCTGATCATTCCTCCAAGAGAATGACCAAATACAATTGCAGGCTTCTCAATACAGGATTTGATAAAACAGGATATATCAGGAACATAATCTTCTATTAGGTAATTTGAATTAATGTTATCTGATTTACCATGACCGCGTAAGTCAACTGCGTATAAATGCCAATGTTGCTCAAGTTCAGGAAGTATAGATTGAAATGACTGCCATCTTGAAGTAGCTGCATGAAGAAATAGTAGAGGTGGTTTAGATGAATTACCACCTTCTGCATAATTTAGATTAACAAATCCTGTATTAAAAACTTTTTCAATCATTTAGAACTCTCCTTTATTCTTATCTATTGTTTTGGTGAAATTTTACAACAAACCATAACTTTTGAGAAGAATTCTTTATTAATAAAGAAAATTTTCATTTTGGGGGTATTTCAAAATATTAGCTTGATAGCGATGTGGTGCTACCCTATGTCCTCGAACGTTATCCCATTTTTCTAAACAACCAACACTAGCTAGTATATAAAATGAGTACATTCAATCTTTATGGTACTCAATGTAACAATTGGATTATATAAATCAATTGCACTTTTCCAATAACTATTTACCGTTTGTTGAATTTCAAAAGCAATTTGTATTAATCACCAAATGCAAATATCAATTCTGTTTCACATACTAAATCTCCTTCAACAGTTGCAATCCCCTTACCTTTCCCGATAGGACCTTTTAAACGAGTGATTTCAACTTCAAACCGGAGCTGATCTCCGGGTTTTACTTGCTGTTTAAAACGACATTTATCTATGCCTGCTAAAAGCCCTAATCGTCCTTGGTTTCCTTCTTTAGTTAGCATCACAACTGCACTTACTTGGGCTATTGCTTCTACAATTAATACACCAGGCATAACTGGATAATTTGGAAAGTGCCCATTAAAAAATTTTTCATTTGCTGCCACATTTTTTATTCCAATTGCTCTTTTTCCTTCTTCTAATTCCAAGATCCTATCCACTAAAAGAAATGGATAGCGATGTAAAATAATATTCTTAATCTGTTGATTATCTAACATCACAATGCCCCCATTTTTTATAACTTATTTATATTCCAAGTTAGTATAAGACCTAAATGTGTAAGTCCTCCTCCAAAACCATATAATAATAATGTATCTCCATATTGGACTTTCCCTTCTTCTATTCCCAGATTTAATGCTAATGGAATCGAAGCAGATGAGGTATTTCCAAAATACTTCATACTAGTCAATGTTTTTTCTATAGAAAATCCTGATTTTTCACATATTGATTCAACCATCCTTAGATTAGCACTGTGCGGTATAAACCAATTAATATCCTCTACGTTTAAACCTGTCTTGAACAATAATTGTTGTATTCCTATTGGCAAAGTACGTGATGCCCATTTATATACTTCCCTTCCGTTCTGAACCATTTTTCCAGTTGTGTTTAAAGGTTTACCATCCATAGTAGATGCAAAGGTTGTTCTATAAACATTAATGCCACCATCACCAGTAGTTCCCATATGACAAGCAAGGAAACTAGGATTTTCCTTATCATATTCGACTAGCACAGCACCAGCACCGTCCCCAAATAGAATACAGGTAGTTCTATCTTTATAGTCAGTTACTTTTGATAAAGTCTCAGTTGCAACAACTAGAATCTTTTTATGTGCTTCGGATGTAACTAAGTTGTTAGCTAAGTGAAGAGCATATGTAAAACCTGCACAAGTAGCATTTAAATCAAAAGCTCCTGTACAAGGGATATTAAAATGACTCTGAATTTGACATGCCACACTAGGAAATGCATAGTCAGGAGTTGTAGTTGCTACTATAATGCAATCAACATCTTCTAAATCTTTATTATATTTTTTAATTAAATTCTCTATAGCATTAAAAGCTAAATTGGAAGCATATTCTTCGTCCCCTGCAATTCTCCTTTCCTTCATACCAGTTCTCTGAACAATCCATTCATCATTAGTATCCACCATCTTTTCTAAGTCTTCATTTAATAATTTCTTTTCAGGCACATACGTACCAATAGCTGTAATACGGGCTTTAGATTTAATCATAAAACTACACCTCATTTTTCTTTTTGTTTTAATTATATCACCTAGTATTAGTACTTGGTATAAAATAATAGAAAAATAAAGTGAAGTTAAAC
>NZ_JAJJBY010000103.1:0-4233 GCF_022625245.1 Bacillus sp. TL12
CAAAGGAAAAACGGATAAATTCTGTCATAGTTTTTATAGTTAGAAATATACCTTTCTGGTTCAAAAAACAACTTACTCTAAAAAATTGTTTTGGAAAAGTAAGTTCTTAATTTGATGAATATATGGTGGTATCAATCTTCTAAAAATAGAGACATTCTGTCTAATGAATGATGTAACAACAAAGGAGAAAAAACATGAAAAAAAGTTTAGCAGTTTTATTGTCAGCTGATGTTATTACTACATCAATTAGTTTACCGATATCTAGCTATGCAGATACATCAAATAATATACTGTCCACAGAGAAATATAATGAAACCATCAAGTTTTCAGAGTTTATTTCTGGACAGTGACTATATCATTTTCAACAAAAACTGCCGATCTAGTATTTCGATATAATGATGAAAATAAGGACAAATATAAACTAAGTACAATGAGTGTTCAAAAATCATTCACTGTAAAGAAACAAGAAGTTAATCAAGGTTTTTTATCTCCACAACTAGATAACCATGAGTATTTTATCGAACTAGGGAGGCGAACTCCTAGAGCATAATATTTTTACATGCAGCAAGCGCTCTAAGAAATGTTACTGGAACAACAAGGGTAGGGAAAGGTTTATTTGGATTTGGAAATAAAAAAATTGAATCTCTTAAAATCTAATACTACGTATTATTTAGTTGATAAAATGAGGGATCAAGGAATTTATAAGTATGATGCCCGAAATCAAGGGATTGATTATGACACTTCGTTTTTTTCAGGAATCCTTATTTTAAGGATTCCTTCTTTATATCAAAAAATCTGCAAAGAAAAAAGATAAGATTGGGAACACAATCTTATCTTCAGCACAACGAGTTAGCGGCTTGTTAGCATATGGACAGAGTGTAACAAGCCGCTATTCATAGTAGATAGTGAACTTTTGTCACATTTATAAAGAACAACAAAAATTGAGTGGATAAGGATGTATTGATAGTTATGTCATACAAACCATGACATTTTGACACTACCGTATGTGACAGAAAAATACTTAAAATAAAAAAGTAGCTTTTAACGCATTAGCAATGAATGAGGAGGAGAGATTTTAATGACGAAAGCATCAGCTCAAAAAACTTTGCAAGATTTTTATTTCTTGTTATTTACCTTTGTATCCGGTTTTTTTTACTTTTGTTTCTATCTGGTCAGCGTTACATTTGCATTAGTAATGACGATTATCTTTTTGGGTATTCCCTTGTTAGCGTGGGTACTGCAAACAACTCACACGTTTGTTCAGTATGAACGTATTCAGACGAAGATTTATGCAGATATATCGATAGAGATATTCGAACCAAGAAAAAAAGAGGAGGGAGATAAATGGATTAATGTGAGGGATATAATTCTTAATAATAGCAACTGGAGGGCTATTTTTTGGCTCATGCAGAAATTTTTTGTCGGAATAATGAGTCTTATATGTGCTGTTTTACTGTATGTAATGCCGCTAGTATGTATCGTTACCCCCTTACTTTTTCGATATTTTAATATATACTTATTGGGCATTGCTGTGAATTCATGGGAGACAGCAATTTTTGTCATGATTGTTGGTTTCATTCTCATCTGGATACATAATCTTATTGGAAACTGCTTAGTTCGAATTATTGGAATGTACACGCGTTTCATGTTTAAAGCTATAAAGGAGTGATAATTTGTTTAAAACTTTAAAACTATGGTTTTGGTATGATTGGGCCTTACTTTGTATACGCTTTATTATTTGGCTATCATTGATATCAGCGACTATCCAACAACAAGATCATTTGACAGTACCACTTTGGATTATAATCCTTTGGGAAGTCGTTTCATTTTCAGTACCTTGGATTTGTTTAATGTTCAGTTATCGCTATTATTTATTTACTGAAATAATATTATTTGGCGGAGTTTGTTTTTATTTAACTTTATTATTTCCTTCAGCGTATCTTGCTTTTTTAATGCCAACTTTTATGATTGCGGCAAATAGCGTTCATAAATCTTACCGCTGGTCGGGTCCTATCACAATTATTTTGTTCCCGTTGCTCATTGCGATATTTTCCAAAGTAACAGATTTATGGGGAATCATCCTACAACTCAGTTTAGCTTTTGCTATGGGCACTTTCTTTCGTTTACTGGCTATTAATTACCGTCAAAGTGAAATTATTCGGAACCAGAAACATGTATTGGAACAATATGTATCCCAAGTTGAGCGGATTACATTACTCGAGGAACGTGATAGGCTCTCAAAAGACTTACACGATACGATGGGGCATACCTATACTTCAATTATTATGGGGATGGAAACATTACGTATGGAATTAAAGTCTAAAGAAGGAGAGCAACAGCTCGATTCATTATTACAATTGGCCCGTAACAGTATGGAAGAAGTAAGACTGTATTTACATCAATTAGATTTATCACAAGAATCGCTTCCCTTAGCTGTCACATTACAACAATTGACAGAGGAATTTAAGAAACATTCAAAAGTAAATGTACGTACTCGAATAATAGGGGAAGAGTATATGGTCTCCAAACAATCAAAAATGACACTATATCGGAGCTTGCAGGAATCACTAACAAATGCTGTTCGCCATGGGCATTCCACAGAAATCATTGTGTCACTTCATTTTGAACCACAACAGATAAGATTGGATGTACAGGATAATGGCTGTGGGGTAGAAGAGTGGAAGGATGGCTTTGGATTAACTGCAATGAAAGAGCGTGTGAGTCAGTCACAAGGAAGAGTCATTGTTTATTCCAAAAAAGGGGAAGGGACATTAATTTCATGTGTTTTACCGAAACAAGTACAACTGTCTAATGAACAAATCCGCCTGTGTATTGTCGATGATCATTCTTTTATCCGAGAAAGTCTTCATACAATTTTGGATGGACAGGAGGATTTACAAGTAGTGGGTATGGCTGAAGATGGAGAACGGGCTTTGGAATTGTGTGAGAGACTAAAACCAGATGTAGTATTAATGGATTTAGAGATGCCAAATCTGAATGGGATTTATGCGACTAAAATGATTAAGAAAAAATGGCCGGACATTCGTGTACTCATTCTGTCAACCTTTCAGAATACAGAAAGGGCAAAAGAAATCATACGAAATGGTGCGGATGGATATTTATTGAAATCCATAGATTCGCGTGAACTAGCTGAATCAATTCGTCTAGTCTATCGAGGAGGCACGATGATTAATCATGACTTGTTCCATAGAATGTGGGAAGAAAATGAAGAAACCGGATTATTTGAATCACGATCAGATGGAAAAGAGTATGGATTAACGAAACGAGAATTAGAGATTTTAGAACTATTATCACAAGGAAGCCGTTATAAAACAATAGCTTCGACACTTTACTTGTCAAACGGAACGATAAGAAATTACGCCTCCAATCTCTATGAGAAGCTAGGAGTTAAAAATCGAGAAGAAGCCGTACAAAAGGCAAAAGATATAGGATTACTTTCTTGACTCTCTCAATTGAACTAGTTAGCTGAAGTCAATGGGGAACTTACAGATAATGCAGGGCATCACTACCCAATCCTACATTTGAAACTACAATGAAAAATAAAGATTTGGAACGCCTCTGTTTTTTTGTGAATAAAGTTGTTTAAAAAGGTTATTCGGATTTTCATATCGAAAAAGTAAAACACTATAGACGATGACTATAAAATTTGTAGACCATAACTGAAATTGAAAGAAGATTTAAGGTAGATGAATATTTTATTCAAACCTATCTTTACAGAGGACTGGTAAATAGTTTTCATATTCGCAAGTACATCGGTCCTAAATCTGAAAGTAAAATAGGTGTTTTGGTCAATAACATCTGTGATTTAGATGTTATTGACCAAATTTAGAAAATATTTATTACGTTGCCATGAGTGGTTTTAGAATTGAAAGAGGTACTTCCATAAATTCGGGGATAATAATACTAACTAGATTCAAGCTCTCTATAAAGAGAAGAATCTAGAAACTAAAGAAATTAGTGTGATCGTGCTTAATTGTAGTCAAATATAAAATATGTCGTTTTGAGTTGAAGTAAGATGTGTAATTGAAAAAGATAACAGGTTAATATATTTCTAATCATTTAAAGGGAAGGGTATGTGATTGAGGTGAATAATACATATAAGGGGTATCACCACATTGCTATCAAGCTAACAGAAATAGAAAACTAAAGTCCGATGAACTTACGTTCAACGTCTGTCTGTTTCTTGTATTATTCACTCTTATATTTAAAAAG
>NZ_JAJJBY010000104.1:0-3944 GCF_022625245.1 Bacillus sp. TL12
ATACAACTTTTTGTTGGCACCACTTAACCTTAACAAAACTTTGCAACAGAACCGTATTTTCTTATCATACTATCGTAAGATGATTGAACGTGAATTAGACTGGGGTTCGGCTGTAATTTTATTAACACCACCCAAAAATAGATATGATGTAAACCCGGATTCGTATGAGAATGCGGTTATTTTGCTTGGAAAAGAGTATGGTATTCCAGTCGTTCGTACTGATGAAATGATTGCGGGGTATAGTCCGGAAATTTATAGTGACGGTACTCATTTCAACGGAAAAGGTTATACGATTTGGGCTTCGCGTATCGCTGCATTATTTATCGGTAAAGGACCAGAGCAACAACGTAAAGTACTAAGTGGAACTACATTATTAGGGCGAGATTATGTAGATAATGTCGTGCTTTCAGGCAATGCTATACTTCGTTCTACAAATGGTTACCCTACACCGAATGAAATAGAAGTAGGCAAAGGAATTGCCGCATTAATCGGTCCTGGAGATAAAGCGACATGGTCATTTTATCTAGAGACAGATGATATGATTTTACTTCCTACCGCTAGCATGTCTCAAAATGACTCAAAACTAAAGTTAACTTTAGATTTTGGGGTGCAGCAAGCGGATGTTCCAATTGATTATTTATATGGAACTGGAGCGGTGCATGATAAATTTCTTCCTTCTAGTATTGAATGGACATATCCGCCTGATTTTCGAGGAAGTAGTGTTTCACCAGCTTATTATCAATGGACACAACCAAGAATGGTTATCGCACAAAAAGGATGGCATACAATTACTGCTGAATACGTAGGAACTGATACTGTTGCTGTATCTGGATTATCGTTCTACTCCTATCATAATTTTATGAAAATCAAGTTGCTGGAAAATAGAAAGAATAGTATTAAGTTAAAAACCCATGCTGCTTACACTGAAACTACAGATGTGAAAAGTACATCTATTAAATTACAAGATATTATTGATATGTTAGGATACCCCACTCCATCATCATATTGGGAAAATCCACCTATCAAGGTGACTGTACAGAATTGGGATGCAAACGTACTTGAGTATGTAGTGATGGTCGGTAATAGAAGTACCGGCACAAAGTTTTCAGTTGGCCTTGATGTGAAAGAAACAAAGTTAGTGAGTTCGCCAGCTACAGATAAAATTCGAACGTTAGCAAGTATATCGTTTGATTCTGCTTCTGATATGTTAACCTTCAATTGGTCTGGTGCAACAACAAGAGCAACAACATACACAATCACATTGTTTTAAAACGATAAGCGTACACAAGTATGTTTTTTAATTTTTAACAAAATACGGCTTTGATAACAAAAGAGTAGCTTCGGCTACTCTTTTTATTTTGAAAGAAGTTCATAGTTGTATAAAAAGTTGAATATACAGGTTGAGAAATATATGGATTATATTACAATAAATGGTATGTAAACATGTAATCAAAAGTAGGTTTGGGAAAAGGGGGATTTAGTATGATGTTACATGAGGTTTTAGAGGGGTATAGTAACGGTCAATTTAAAGAAGAAGATGTATTTCTATATAGAAATAATCCTCAAATGAAGGCAATATTAAGAAAAGGAAGTTTGATTTGGTGCGATGATAAAGTAGCCATCAGTTGCAAGGGGATTTTGCAAGATGTATGGACAAAACAAGAACAGAAAATTTAAATATAATATGATTTTTAAAGAGAAGAGAGACAATTGTCTCTCTTTTTATTTTGAAAGGAGTGAAACGATGCAAGAGATTCAAGATTTAAAGCAAGAGATCCAACAAATTAAATCAGATCAAAAAGATATGAAAGAAAATATACGGCACCTAGAAAATCGCACCTTAGGCAACGAAAAAGACATTATCAACATTAATAAGCAGCTAGATAAAATCAGCGCCAATACTACCTGGATTCTCTGAATTATCATTGGTGCTATTGTAACCGCGCTTATTGGATTGCTCTTGAAAGGAGGTGTATAAGAATTGCCACTTACAAAAGAAAATATTGTAAAACGTTTGCGCAACTGGAAAACATGGGTTGCGCTTTTTTCATGCTTTGGATTAATTTTATCGGTCTTTGGAGTGACTGGATTCGAGGGGAATTTGGATAAGGTTGAAAAAGCTGTGTATTTATTTGGGATTGCTCTTGGTATTTGGACTGATCACGAAGAAAAAGGAGAAGATGCCTAATGAAAAAATCTTTTAAACTCGTTTCCTCTGTATTCATGACCTTGATGCTCCTGTTCAGCTTCGCTACAGGGGCTTTTGCTGATAGAACGCTTATTATTGAGGATTTACCTAAAATTCCATACCGTTATGGTGTGGGTGCTTACGAGGGCGTTGTAGCTCATAGTACAGCAACTCCAGAAGCTCCAGCTATTAATATTCAAAAATATGAAACTCGTACATGGCGTAATGCTTTCGTTCATTATGCAGTTGATTGGAATGAAACAATCCGAATTGCTGATACAAAATACATTGCTTATGGTGGTGGTCCTGCTGCTAATAAACGATTTGTACACGTAGAATTATGCGAAACAAAGGATTACAAGAAATTTAAACGTAGCTATGATAAGTATGTGAAGTTACTTGCTAAAATCCTACGTGATCGTGGTATTAGTGTTGAAAAAGGTTTATGGACGCATAGCGATGTGACGCATCATCTTGGCGGGACTGACCACGAAGATCCATTAGACTACTTACGTAGTCACGGAGTTTCAGAAGCACAATTCCGCGCCGATGTGAAGCGTGCATATAATAATTCTAATGTTGAGGTTTCCGTTCCTGAACAACCATCTAAACCTGAAGAAGTACCAACAGCAGTAACGGATGGAGTAGCATACATTAATGGTTACAACGTAAATTTGCGTAAAGGTCCAGATGCAAGCTATTCTAAAATTCGTCAATTAAACAAACCAGAATCCTATATTGTGTGGGCTGAAAAAGATGATTGGCTAAATCTTGGTGGGAATCAGTGGATTAAATACAATCCTTCTTATGTGAAGTTTGATAAGAAAAGCACAGTGGATTCATCTATTGTGGGCAAACGCGTTGTTTCTAAAGTAAACAACTTACGTTTCTATGATTCTCCATCTTGGCAAGATAAAGATGTTGCTGGAACTGTAGATGCAGGATTAGGATTCACTATTGATGCTAAAGTAACTGTCAATGGATCACTACAATACAAAGTACACAACAGCAAAGGCAAAACATATTATGTAACTGCAAATAAAGCCTATGTATATGTGAAGTAGGAAATGAAAAAAGAGCATTCTGAATTGGGAGGAATGCTCTTTTTCTTGTGGTTTCTCTTGAACCTATTAAAAATTATATGTGGTCAATTCTCAATGTATTCATATAAAACCAAAAGTACCATCTTCCCCAGTTGAAGATGGTACTTTTCTATGGTGCTTGCTCTAGATGTCATTTGTATTATACGCAAAATGCAATTTAATAATTACTAAATATATTACTGTAAATGAAGCTTATTGAAAATCTTACCAATGTTTTCGACTACAACAACAAATAATGAAACATTCACAATGACACTTATCTTCCTTACACTTCCAACAATCACAATGATGCTTGTCCTTAGATTTCCAACAATCATGTTCCCAGCACATTTTTTATACCTCCCTTCAATTAAGGGTCATATTATTCTATGTTTTAGTAAAAAAACTGCTTGTTTACTAACCTATTACTTTATTTCTACATGCTAGAATGATTCCTACTAGATATAGAACTAATACAAATAATGCTCCTTACGATAATTTTAGAGGGAGAGTGAATGGAACTTTAGATGCAGGATTAGGATTTACAATTGATGCAAAAGTAACTGTTAACGGATCTCCACAATACAAAGTACACAACAGCAAGGGCAAAACATACTATGTTACTGCAAATGAAGCCTATGTATATGTGAAGTGAAAATAAGCCGACTCTTAAA
>NZ_JAJJBY010000105.1:0-3909 GCF_022625245.1 Bacillus sp. TL12
CCCAATCAGCAAGAGCTTGATGTCAAATAAACTTCTAATACTCATGACTTCCCCCTTATACACAATGTTATTTAACCAAATTATACCATTCAGAAAGAGCGATGTATTGTTTTTTGGGGTTGTATATTCTATTCATGCCAGGTTAACATAACGCAACATTATCAAAAGTTCTTTCTTTTAAACATCCTCATTATATCAACATTTTGCGTATAGTTTGCGACTCATTCTTTATGCTCTATTTTATACATTCCTATAACAGTGCGAATCTTCTGTTTTATTGTTTTGCAATTTTTGTATAAATCTTTGTATATATGGCTTGTCCAAATTAATAGCAATTATTATTAAAACATGTAATTTATTTGGAATGTTTATAGTTTAAGGGCGGATTAGATTGGCAGGGTATCCCGCCCTTAGACTATATATATTCCTGAACATTTTAGGGATTCCCAATATATCTTATTCTTCTTTCCTATTCTTTTATGGGAATAGCATGTGTATATTTTTATGTGAACAGAATGGACAGATTGCGTGAACAGAATGAACGGTTTACAGGCAATTGCTTGATATATATAGAATTTTTTAGTATAGATAGATGGAAGGTAGATGGACATTTGAACAGACTGGAGGTGTTCATGATGGAAAACAACCAAGAATGGATAAGCGTAAATGATCTTGCTAAAAAGGTTGATGTATCTGAAAATACATTAAAGCGCTATATAAGAAGACATGAACAATTCCTTACAGTAAAACAAGGGAATCGTAGCAAATATTTTATTCATTCTGATTCTGTAAAAATCATAAAACAGATAAAAAAGTTGTATAACGATAACATGAATGAAGAGGAAGTTAATAAAAAATTACAAACAAGTGGAGTACCCTTAATTATTACTGTCTCAACAGATAATAATGGAGTAGAACCTTTATCTATGAACATCTTGGACACCATGAACGGGTTATATGAACGGCTTGGACAACTTGAACAGATTAATAAAAATCAAAGTGAACAACTAGAAGAACTAAAAGGGCTAGTTAAACAACAAGCTGAACAGCAAAAACAACAACAGGATTTTCAAAAAGCTGTGATTCAAAGAATGGATGAACGTGATCAAAATCTAATGGCTATGATCCGTGAAAACCAGGAGACTAAAAAATTGATTGCAGCCACTCAACAAAAAAAGTGGTGGCAATTTTGGAAATAGAAAAAGCCTTGCTTATATGCAGGGATTTTTTATACAGAATTCTATACAGATTTTTGTACTAATACAGGCCATTCGTAAGTCTGAAAAACCCTAATATCTCTGCAATGTATAAAATCGTGTATAGAAAAATAAAGCAAGGATAAGTTGAAATCCTTGCTTTAAAGCGGATTCCACCATATCCTTGCTACCAATAATGGGACGTTATGTTAACGGAACATGTATATGATATACATTTAATCATTTAAAAATTAAACAGAGTTTAATTAAAGAGCGAATAATTGTAAATTTATATTGTTTGTAACATTTTACCAATTTATAATAAAAACTGACTGGTCTGTATTACAATACGAGGAGGGAAAAGATGAAAAAATTTATAATAGTTCTTGCTATTAGTTTTTCTTTGATTTTGAGTTCCTTAGGAGTAGCCACACCAGCATCCGCAGATGTTATTGATTCTAATAAAGTTGAATTATATAAAGGTAAAAATGTTAAAAGTACACATCTTTATATAAATTTCTTGAACCATGTAAGTTATAGCGCCAAAGTAGACACATCGAGTAATCACAGCGTTATTGTAACTTTTAAGGATCCAGATGGCGATGTTATTGACAGAACTGTTGTCGCTCCAGGTGGTCGTGTAGGTAACTTTTTTTTCTGGAAGATGCAAACAGGATATTATTCTCTAACCTTAGATTGTTACGGTACTGCTAAGGATTGTCGTGCTTCAGGTATAATAAAAGAAATGAACGATAACTGATTTTAAGCTAAAAATGGTCGTGTGAGGCCATATAGGGGTTCAACCAAGATACGTGTAAAAACAGGTCATAGACTTACTTTTATTTCCATATTCTATTTATTAAGCTTATAAAGGGGTAGCACGCACATTTTAACCTTTTTATACGCTAAGGGATTCTCAAAGCTCAATATTGCCTATTTCAATTGAGACTTTGGTTTAGAGACGTGTTTTGAGACCTATTTAAAGCTATTTTCAACATATTTTAGGTTCAATTTCATTTGTCTCAAATACCCTCGTTTTTGAGATTAAATAAGTTGCTTAGAGTAGTAAAATCAACGTTTTTTCATGTCGAATTGCTTAGCGTATATTTTCGTTAAAATGTTGGTGGTACACCTGAAAGAAATATGTGTTTAGAAAAAGGAGATAGAGAATTAATGGACTTTAATAAAAAACGGAAAAAAATATTAGGTAAGAGCATTCCTGTTTTTCTTTTATTACTATTAACCTTTTTATTAAGTTCTTGTTCTGAAGAAACAAAAGTATCTAATAACCAAGGTTCTGGTGAAAAAAGTAATAAAAAAAGAGAGCTAACGTATGATGAAAAAACTCTATTTTATGCGTATCTTCGTATAAATCATGTAGATGTAATGGAAATTAAAGAGAAAGCAAAAGCAACAGGAAATCCTATTAAAGGAATAGGTAGTTGTATGAAAGATAATGAAGCAGGTGCGCAATGGCAGTGCTCTGGACCTAATACTTTGGAGGAGAAACAAGAAAATGCGGGGCTATCTGGTACATACCATATAGCTAGTTATATTGACAAAAAAGGACAAAATCATGTTCTTCTAGTCATTCCAAGTAAATTTACTCCTATTACCTACAACAAAACTAATATTTATGATTGGAAGACAGATTATCAAAGTGAAGATTGGGAAATGAGGTTCGGCCTGCGTAGTAATAATGCTTTAGATGATTTGGGTAAAAAAGGTTTGGATTTTGAAAAATTAATAAAAGAACCTAACATGGTAGACTTTACTCAATTACATAATTTAAAGTGGAGAGAAATTAAGGTAAATAAAGACCTTACTTTTGAATAAACTTAAATACACTATAAATAGCCTAAGGATCTTCATTTGAAGATCCTTTTTCAGTACCAATAACGGAAGTTATGTAAATACAATTACCCTTATCCTTTAGATAGAGGGAATTGTGTTTTTTAAAATCATGAAAATCTGGATATCATTTACAATGTAAGCGCTTTCTGTTATAATAATAATGGGTTGGATGGCACGAGTGGCTATCAGGGTATTTGGCGTAGGTGGGGCCGATACTACGGGCAGAGTAGAAATATTGTTTTTTACTATTATGAAATTCTACATATATTATAAAAAAGAGTGGAAAAGGAACTGACTCATAATCTTATGAGTCAGTTCCTTTTCTGTTTTGCTACTGATAAGTGGGGTTATGTAAACTTTAAGAAAAATCTTCAAAATATAATTTGGTTTATTATGGTAAAATTTCTGTTAAAAGGGGGATTAATAATGGTGGGTGGCTTTATTACTTGTACAATTGTTAGTTTAATTATGATTCTAATTGGTTATCAAATTCATATTAAAAAGCGTCTATTTCTTATTGCCGGATATCAAGAAGGAAATTTTATAGGTGATAAAAATAAGTTAGCTAAAATATTTGGGATGTTTTCTTATTTAGTGGGTGTTGTTACCTTTTTATTACCTTTTGGACTAGAAAGTTTAGGTGACATTGTTGGTATTATATTTGGAGTTCTTGTAGTTCTAAGTACAATTGGAGTTATAATATGGGCAAATTTAATTAATAAACCGTTGTAAATAGTTACTCGAATCGCCCCTTTATATACAATGTTTTGAATGTATACTTTTGTTGAGTATTTAGAGGATATCAGGGGAATTGTTATGAAGTCAATGTTTTAGGGTTTTTGAAAGTAAACTAATATTT
>NZ_JAJJBY010000106.1:0-3881 GCF_022625245.1 Bacillus sp. TL12
AACCTCCTTTTTTTGTTTTGGAGGTGTTATAAAATTCTTAAGTTGATGGGCATGTACACAAACCCCATATAGGGATACAGCCGAGATACGTGTAAAAATAGGTTACAGTCTTACTTTTATTTCCAACCTACGACCTATTGAACTAATAAATAGGGGTGGTGAAGGAAAAACTTTGTATCGTAGAGAATATATGACAGAATAGGAATCTAAGTATGTACTTTCAGGTGAAGGGAGAAATCTCATGAATAAATTTGTAAATGACAAGTTTTATGAAACGAGAAATAACCTATTAGAGGAAATTACTTTATTGAGTGATGCTCAATTCAATAGTAAGCCAGATATGAATAAATGGAGTATAGCACAAGTTTGTCATCACTTAGTCTTATTAGATGAGAGAGCTATAAAAGTTATTTCATCTGGATTAAAAGAGATTGATAGTACCCAAAAAGAGCGTCAAGAAATTCACTCTATATTATTAGATAGAACGAAAAAATTTACAGCTCCAGAAACTCTTGAACCAAGCTTAGAACCATTTGAAGTTCAGCAAATGGTTGATTTGTTAAACGATTCGAGAAAAAAATTGATGACTTTTCTTAGTACAATAGAAGATGTATCCATATTAGCGAAAAAATCAGTGAAGCACCCTGCTCTGGGAGAATTACTTCTTGATCAATGGATAGAACTGATATATTTGCATGAACAGCGTCACATAGAACAAATAAAAGAGATAAAATTACTTTGCGAAGTTGGAATGTGAAAATCTCTGTCTATTTTTCGAACGATTTGGATAGCATCAAGGTTTAGAGTGATAAAATAGAAGTCCTCATAAAGAAAAGACACCCTAGGGTGTCTTCCTCCGATTTGAAGCACTTTAATTTTAATAATGTATATTTGACTCCCACTAATTTCCATTTAACTTATTGTCATATACCCTAATCATGCAATTGAAACAAAGTGTTTTCAGTAACTAACCGATGGATGGTTAGGGTTAACCCATAATAGACAAAGACAGGCTATCTATTGTAAATAGACATAACAATGCCACTCAATATAGAAGTGGCTGTTTCATATGACTTGAATCCTAACATAGAGCGCACACGTTTCTTAATGAAACGGTGATCATGTTCCACTATATTATTGAGATATTTAACTTGCCTTATTTGTATGACTTCAGGTATATGTTTCTCTTCTTTTAATTCTTGAATTGCTATAGGATAGGCAGGGTTCTTATCTACTGTTATCACGCGAGGTTTACAAATATGAGAAGCAGCCAAGGCTTTCTTGAAAAAGCGCTTGGCTGCTTGTTTATCTCTTGATTCACTGAGATAAAAGTCAATGGTATTTCCTTCTGAATCGACTGCGCGATATAAATACATCCATTGACCTTTTACTTTGATATACGTTTCATCCACTCTCCATGAATCATTTGTACGTTTTAGATGACGACGAAGTCGCTTGTCTAATTCAGGACTATACTGATGAACCCAACGCATAATGGTCGTATGAGCCATCGATAATCCTCGTTCCTCCATCATTTCCACAAGGTTACGAAAGCTTAAGTTGTACCGTAGATACCATCTGACAGTAAGAAGAATAATATCGGGTTGATAATGTTTCCACTTGAATAAATTTTGCTTTTCCATACTGATCACGTCCCTTTTTAGAGTACTAGTATCAGTATGTCCAAGTTTACTAGATTTTTTGCACCAGAACCAAATTTTCTCAATACCTAGATATATTTATAAAATTTATACTTTAGTAAACTATGTTTTTAAAAGGAGTTGATATTAATGCACATTAAGAAGTTAGAATTAATAGCAGATGTGTTACCTGGCCATCCATTTAGTACTGAAAATATGCCAGAGGGAACAAGGCATCTACAATGGGAAATTGGAGCTATTGGAGATTTAGAAGCGATTAGCTTTGACGTTATTGAAGATATATCTGGTGGAGTAGATTACATTATTTTCAAACAGGTTTTACATAAGAATCAAACAAAGGTGGTGAGAAAAAAAAGTCTATATATTGAAAATGTAAAAAATGCACCATCTAAAGTTAAAATACAAGTTTATGCAATAATTTACGAATAAACAAATTATAAATATCCAAGAAATTACATTTTCTCAATACCCATTTTCTTCTATTAGTTATATATTTTAGTTAGGTCACAGTAGTAACCTAACTAAAATATATTAAGCAAAGGGGACTGTATTATGGAAGTAAAAGCACAACAATTAGTTGCAACGGTATTATCTCAACCAAAACCTTTAGATGGACAAAAAAACCGCTCAAGTGGGAACTTTAGTACTGAGAGCCTTCCTTCAGGTACACAATATTTAAAGTGGGAAATTGAGGGTGGAGGAAATCCAGATCTTGTTAGCTTTAATGTTATGAAAGATGTATCTGCTGGTGTAGATCCCGTTGTTTTTCACGATGTATTAAGCGGTAATAGAACAAGTGTAGTATCAGCAAGATCATTGTATATTGCGAATCCTAAAAATGCATCTGAACCATTTACTGTAAGTGTATACGCCATTTTTTAATGCAAAAGGAAAGGGACTCTTTATCAGTCCTTTTCCTTTTTATTTATCGCAAGTTAGTTGTTTTTAACTGAAAAATCACTGATAGGGGTTACCATACATGTATATCTCCCGAAAAGAGGGAATAAGAAAAAAGCGACCTTTCTAAACAATCTAAGAAAGGTTTTTTTTCTTAGATTGTTTAGAAAGAATAACGTTTTTTTGTACTTAGGGGTAGTGAAAATTCTTAAGTTGATGGGCATGGGGTCACGTCACACATCCATCAACTTAAGAAAAGTAAACACCCCAAAAACGAAAAAAATCTGACTTCTCCAAATAACTAACTGTAGAAAAAGGAAATTTTCATTTTGGGGGTACTTCAAAATATTAGCTTGATAGCGATGGGGTACCGCCCGCAAAACGCGAATTTTACACGCTAAGCATATTTCAACATAAAAGAGCCGTTTTTCTACTTTAAGCAAAAAAATGGCTCTTCTTGTTGTAATGATCGAAGAAATTCTAACTATGTGCCTGGTTTACTTATACAGACTTACTCATCATCTGAATAAGACAGGCCGGTATTAATGACTTCAATATCAAAATGATTTTCATCAAAATCTAACAAGTCCCATTCTTCATAGATAGGGTATTGAGGGTGTTCTGGATTCTTTATAGCCTCTAAAAATTCCATATAACCCGGAATCCCTCCTATATCCTCTAGAGGACCTGCTTTTTCCCCTCCTATACATTTTATTGCATTGGATGGAATATCCAGCATGTTTTCGACCGTAAGTTTCACTACCCAACTATCTCCAAAGTCATACAAATAATGAAAGGATTGTCCTACCTTTCGAATATGTTTTTTTAACAAGGTAGTTTCGGCGTGTAACATCGGAGATGGGGTTGACATAGCTAATGTGTGAAACGAAATTACAGGGTCTGGTGGGGAAGAGATAGCATACTTCCCTACAGTGAATTCATATAAGTGTTGATCCTCCCACTGAAATAAACATTGGATGACATCATGCAGCTCACGAAATGATAAATCATCCGGTATAATAATCCGCCTCCAAATCGGAAAGGGGCTTTCTTCTAATTCCACGTACAACTGGTAGCCTTTCATCCGTTCATTCCTCCTGTTCAACATGTCCTGTATTACTTATACATAGGATTATCTCTCAAATATGTATAGACGGAAAGTGCAAAATTGGATGATACTCTTTAAAATAAGGGAAAAAATCTGTTTCATACTCTTGATGGAGGTTCCGAAAACGATTATTTTTTGGGACATTCAGATTTCAAACAACTTTCACTGTATTTTTGCTGAAAACTTCTCCCAAAACTCATTTTAGAAACTATCTC
>NZ_JAJJBY010000107.1:0-3843 GCF_022625245.1 Bacillus sp. TL12
CTCGGAAAGGGCCTTTTTTTATTTTATCCCGCATTAACGGGCAGTAAGACCCCCACCTCAAGATTCAGAGAGAAACGAGGAAGGTAGGTGGCGGATCAACTGCCCGTAAAAGCCCGATTGGTTCAACTAATAATCAGTGGGGGATGAAGAAAACCCCCACTGATTAAAGTTTCACTTTATCTCGCTATTTGTGGATAGACAAATTGATGAGAACTAATAATTAGTGCAATGAAGCCTACTGGTTAAAATTCTACTTTATACAAACATCCCTGCTATCGCAGTACTTAATAAATTGGCGAGTGTCCTTGCTACAATCGACTTTAATCCAAATTTAGCAATATCACTACGGCGTGTTGGTGCCATTCCACCTAACTCTCCAAGTAGATTCAAATTCTTTGTTAGCATTTCCTTCGAAAGAATTTTTACTCTAATAGAAACGATGACAATAAAAAAGACGTTGCTCATTTGCAACGCCTTAAAACATTGGATTTTCATCTAAGTAATCATATACATTTTTCACAAGTTCTTCTACTGTTGCCCCCTGTACAACTTCTCCGTTTACAAGTGCAAAAGGCCCTTCAAAACAAATACCACAATACCCTAGGCAGCCATACTCCATAACATCTAAATTCGGATCTTTTTCTAATTTCTCTAGTGCTGCTTGTGAGCCACTTGCAAGATTACCTACACAAAATTCGATTAATGGTTTAATCAAAACGATCCCCCCTGTATCCCTAAAAATGAATCTATAATAAGAAAACTAAGCTGTTTCTTGTTGTTTTCGTTACACTTGCTAAAATATTTAGTTGCTTCACTGTTTCATTTCAAACTAAAAGATCTTCTCTATATCAATCCACTTTGATTCCCAGTATACAAATTAAAACAGTTTGCCCACTTTTCTTCTTATTGTACAACAGAGTACACATTCCTGCATTGTTATTTGTTCACAAATTCGATATAATTTGAGTGAGTAAAGTCAAATTATTTTTTCAATATATAATTATATGATTAGGGGATATTTCAACAGAAAAGGGGTAATCCATCATGAAACACCTCGTATTACTGGGCGGTGGCTACGGTGGAATGAGAATTCTGCAGCGGCTTCTTCCAAACAACCAACTTCCAGATGATGTCCAAGTGACATTAATCGACAAAGTACCATACCACTGTTTTAAAACAGAATATTATGCATTAGTAGCGGGAACAATTTCAGAAACGCACATTCGTATTCCGTTTCCAGAACACCCGCGCCTCAACATTCAATACGGTACCGTAACAAATGTTGATCTTGAAAACAAAGCCGTCCATCTCGATAGCGGTGAAGAAATTCAATATGATGATTTAATTATCGGACTTGGCTGTGAAGACAAATATCACGATGTTCCAGGCGCAAAAGAATATACACATAGCCTACAATCTATTGAGCAAACACGCAAAACATACGAACGATTAAACAGTTTAGAACCTAACGCAACAGTTGCAGTTGTCGGTGCTGGATTAAGTGGCGTTGAAGTGGCAAGTGAGCTTCGGGAAAGTCGTTCTGATTTGAAAATTTACTTATTTGATCGAAAGGATCGCATTTTATTCCCTTTCCCAGAAAAATTAAGTAGATACGTAGAAGAATGGTTCGTAAAGCATAATGTTACAATTATACGAAACTCTAACATTACAAAAGTGGAACCAAACATTGTGTACAACCATGATGAACCGCTTGAATGTGATGCAATCGTATGGACAGCTGGTATTCAAGCAAATGAAGTTGTTCGAAACCTTCCAGTTGAACAAGATAGTAGCGGACGGGTTGTATTAACAAAATATCATAATATTCCGAATAACGAGAATGTTTATGTTGTAGGTGATTGCGCATCCTTACCACACGCACCATCTGCACAACTTGCCGAAGGACAAGGTGAGCAAATTGTCCAAATATTATTGAAACGTTGGAACAATGAAACACTTCCTGATGAACTACCTGTTATTAAATTAAAAGGTGTTCTCGGTTCTCTCGGTAAGAAACACGGATTCGGACTATTAGCAAATCAACCATTAATGGGACGTGTACCTAGACTTTTAAAGTCCGGTATTCTTTGGATGTATAAATATCATAATGGTTAAGAAGAAAAACAAGGGCAGATTGCTCTTGTTTTTTTCTATTTTTCTCCTTTTTTGATACGATATGAATATATAAATCCATTTTAACTTCTCAACATATAAGTCACTGTTATGAAAACAAAAAGGGACTTACACTCCTTTTCTCTCTCTGTTCTCACTTAGCATGGGGCAGAAAAAGGTCCTGACCGCTTCTATGCATGGCTGGATCCTCTCTCCCTCCTAAAAAGAAGGGTTTTGTTTTTTTAAAATTTATATAGAACCAGAAAGGAGAAAATCATGTTTCTATTAAAAAATGTAACATATAAAAATATCCTGCACGTTCCTTACTTAGAAATTCACAAAGAAAAAATCACCTGCATTATCGGTGAAAGCGGCAGCGGAAAAAGTACATTACTTCGCATACTTAATGATTTACAATCACCAACAGCCGGCGAAATTGAATATAATGGGGCATCTATTTCGTCTTATCCACCTATTCAATTACGCCGTGAAGTTGTTATGTTAGGTCAAACACCACCTATATTTGACGGAACAGTAAAAGATAATTTGTTAATGGGACTTCGCTTTTCAGAGAAACCTTTTCCACCTGACGAAGCACTGCAAGAAGCACTAACAATTGTAAACTTAGAAAAAGATTTAACAAGTACCGCCTCTTCATTATCCGGTGGTGAAAAACAAAGACTCTCCTTAGCTCGTGTTTTACTTATGGACCCGCCTGTTTATTTATTAGATGAGCCCACTTCTGCATTAGATGCTGATACAGAGAGGCGCGTCATGAAACAGTTTTCTGCCATTGCGAAACAAAAAAAGAAAACGGTTATCTTTATTACCCATTCACAAAGTCTCCCAGAAGAAATCGCAGATGACATTATTGAAATTAGTAAAGCTAAAGGTGCCATTAGAAAGGAAGTGCACGCACTTGAAGGGCGTTATTGAACTACAAATTTGGCAACTTGCTGCGGCATATATTTTCATTATCGTTTTAATCGGACTTGTAAAACTAAAAGGAATACCTCGTGAAAAACAAATTACGATCGCTACATTCCGTATGACCATTCAGCTTGTTCTCGTTGCATACGTACTTACATACATATTTGAAAATAGTAATCCATTTTATACAATTGCTATTATTACTTCTATTACTACATTCGCTATTTTTAACATTTATAAACGAGTTAATATCCCTATGTCAAAAGAGCTAAAACGTGTAGCCGCACTCTCAATGATTGCAGGTTCAATCGGACCGCTTTTATTATTTATCTTTGTCATTATTGGACACGACCCTTGGTATGCTCCGCAATATATCGTTCCAATCGCTGGGATGCTTATTGGTAATGCCATGACTGGTGTGTCGCTCGGTGCAAATTCATTCTTAAACAATATGAAATCAAAGCGTGAGCAAATTGAAGGTGCACTGATGCTAGGAGCAACTCCAAAACAAGCAACCGCTCCCCTTGTAAGAGATGCTTTCGATTCAGCTATTTTGCCAACCATTAATTCTATGGTCGGAATGGGAATCATTAGTCTCCCGGGCATGATGACAGGACAAATTTTATCAGGAATTTCACCATTTACTGCCATTCAATATCAAATTGCGATTATACTTGGTATTTCCGGAAGTACAGCTTTTTCTGTCATTATCTTTTTACAACTTGGTTATAAAACCTTCTTTAATAAACGGTTTCAATTGAAAGAGATGGAAGCATAGTAAAAAAGAGTTCACATATCAGG
>NZ_JAJJBY010000108.1:0-3709 GCF_022625245.1 Bacillus sp. TL12
TGTATAACCTCTCTCTTTTTATGAATTATAAAGTTTAGTTTACTCTTTGAATTCGCCCATCAATAATAGGTTGAATCGGTTCTTTTACTTGTTTTACATAATCCACTAACGCTTCAAAATCATTTGGCCCTGTTTCAGCGTCTTTTCCATTTTTAAAGGACACAAATCCATCTCCTCCTGAAGCAAGAAAGGCATTTGCAACGATGCTATACGTTTTAGTGGCAATGAGTTCTTCACCGTTTGTTAAATGAATATTTGTAACCTTTTCGCCATCTGGTTTGTTGGCATCCCAAGTATACTGAATACCTGAAATTTGAAGCATTCTCGTTTTATCTTTTTGCCATTGTTGATTTAAAATATCTCGAATGTCTTGTCCAGTTAAATTGACCTTTATTAACTGATTTCCAAATGGTTGAATTCCATATAATTCTCCCCATGTAATATCGCCAGCATCTAAATCATTACGAATGCCACCGGGATTCATGAGAGCAATTTGAGATTGCATTGTTGCCCGCTGAGCGTCCGCAATTAAATTTCCAAGAGTGGATTCTCCAGTAGCATTTTGTTTACGATCTAGCGGTGCAGTAGACTTTCCAACAACTTCATTGACAAGAGGTGCGATTTTTTCTTTATATTGATCTATTTTCTTTTTCACTTGTTGATCAGGCGCTATACCTTCATGATAGGTGGTGATCACTTCAGCTTTTTTCTCAACAATATCTTTTGTTTTACGATCAATCTTGACATCAACATCAGCAAAAGCCATTCCATAAGAATTTGCTTGTACGACAAGTTTGTTGTTAATAGTTCCATTTACATAAGTGTGACTATGACCACCGAAAATGACATCGACTTCTGGGTCAGTATCATTTGCTAGACGAAGGAGATCCCCATTCGTTACACCAGTATCATCAGTTGTACCTCCCACGTGTGCGAGAACAACGATTGATTTTACCCCTAGCCTTTTCAGTTGTTGTGCAGATTTATTAATTGCTTCTACTTCATCTGTAATTTGTACATTTTTAAGCATAGTAGGCATAACAACATTAGGTGTATCTGTTGTTACAACCCCGATAAAACCAACAGGAACTCCGTCTACCATTTTTACAGTGAATGGTGGTAAGAATAGTCTACCAGTTGTTTTGTTATAGAAGTTTGCAGCTACGTAAGGAAAGTTTGCTCCTTTAAAATTTCCCGTTTTTTCATGGTATCCACCATAAATAAGGCGATTCATTTCGGTAATACCTTCGTCAAATTCATGATTGCCAATTGTTCCAACATCAAATCCTAAATCATTTAAAAATTCAATTGTTGGTTCGTCTTGGAGGAGTGCTGAAACTGGAGGACTTGCTCCGACGATATCTCCAGCATGAACCATTAGTGTGTTTGGATTTTGTTGTTCACGATCACGTAAATAAGCGGCTAAGTACTCAGCGCCACCTGCTTCCTTGTTGTTAATTTTCTTTACCGTGTCTAGTTGTCCGTGAAAATCATTAACTCCAAGCATTTGTACATCTATGTAGCGATTTTTTTCTGCTGTTACCTGAGATGGTGGTGCAGCAAATACACTTGAAAATGTAATGGTACTTAATGCTAGAGCAATCGGAATGACTTTTTTCCACATACGTTTTCTCTCCCTTTTTATAATCTGACATCATACGACATAATTTTAATAGATTAAGAGAATGATTGCTACAAAAATTCTATTTATTATAAAAATTAATAAAATTTTATCTTTTTGTTCATATCTTTACAAAATATACATTATAGAAAAAAAGAAAAGTGAATGGTCTGTTTTTATTGTCGAGAGGGAGTCATTTCCCCTATAATGGAGAAAAAAGTAAAAGGTGAGCAAGTCATGAAGAAAAAGAAACAAAGACAAATGCAAAGACAAACGCAAATGAATCAGACAGATAAGGAATCTATTACAATTGGTGATCAATTAAATGCGTCATTAATGGATCAATTAAAAAGTAAGAAGAAAGAATTACAAGTAAGAGCGGAACAAAAAGAAATAGAAGAGCAAGAGAGAAAACGTAAAGAACAGAAGGAACGCGAAAAGAATAAATCGTTTGAAGAACTATTAAGTGAAAGTAACCTCACTTGGAAAGACTTTAAATAATACAAAAAAATCATCAGTGGGATTGCCCTGATGATTTTTTTACAATGTAATAGAAAAGGGGATTGGCATGAGGAAAATTGTAGTAGTTCCATATGAAAATCATTGGAATGAGAAATTTCAAATAGAAGAAAAACGTTTAAAGGAAGCGATGCCAGAGCCTGTGAAAGTACACCATATTGGTAGCACATCAGTGCCAGGACTCGCAGCAAAACCGATTGTTGATATGGTTATGGAAGTGGAAGATATTGAGAGGGTAGATAATTGGAACGAGTGTTTTGAAGAACTTGGTTATATTGTAAAAGGCGAAAATGGGATTGCAGGTCGGCGTTTTTTTATTCATGGAACCGAAGAAAAAAGGTCGTACCATTTACATGTTTTCGAAGTAGGTAATCCAGAAATTACACGTCATTTAGCGTTTCGTGATTATATGATGGCGCATTGTGAAGAGGCGGAAGCTTATGCAGCATTAAAGAAAGACTTAGCAGAAAAATTTATATGTAATGGAGAGAGATATACAGAAGGAAAGACTGATTTTGTACGGAATATTGATGAGAAAGCAAAACAATGGTTAGAAAAGAACGCGAACGAGTAAGCATAAGTTATTTTTATAAAAATATTATGTTAACTGTATATATATTTTGACTTTTTCTATAAATCTTGTTCAAATAAGGTGACGGTTATAAAAATTTTATGCCATCTCTCTATATCATTCAAAAGAGAGAAGAAGGAGGAGCAATCATGTATATTCCAACAACTACACTTCATAATGGCGTGAAAATGCCGATGCTTGGTTTAGGTGTATATAAAGCAAAAGAAGGAGAAGAAGTAAAACAAGCAGTAAAAACGGCTTTAGAAGTTGGATATCGCTCTATTGATACAGCGACTGTATATGAAAATGAAAGCGGTGTCGGAGAAGCGGTTCGTGAATCAGGAATCGCACGTGAAGAATTATTTATTACGACAAAAGTATGGAATGACGATCAAGGATATGAAACAACACTTCAAGCATTTGAAAAAAGTTTAAAGAAATTACAAATGGATTATGTGGATTTATATTTAATTCATTGGCCAATAAGAGGGAAATACATAGATACATATCGTGCTCTTGAGAAATTATATGAAGAAGGAAAAGTACGTGCAATTGGCGTTTCGAATTTTCATCAGCACCATTTAGAACAACTTCTGCCAAATTGTAATGTGAAGCCGATGGTGAACCAAGTGGAACTTCACCCGATGCTTGCACAGTTTGAATTACGTGATTTTTGTCAAAATGAAAAAATTCAAATGGAAGCATGGAGCCCGCTAATGAGAGGTGGCGAAGTATTTCAGCATCCAATTATTCAAGAGATTGCTAAAAAGTATGAAAAAACGCCTGCTCAAATTATTTTACGCTGGGATATTCAAAGTGGCATTGTAACAATTCCTAAATCTGTTACACCATCTCGCATTCAAGAGAACTTTACGATTTTTGATTTTTCATTAACAGAAGAAGAGATGAAGCAAATTGATACGCTCGATCGTAATTTACATGTTGGAACGAATCCTGATAAATACGATACAATGTAAAAAAACGCTACCGAAGAGGTA
>NZ_JAJJBY010000109.1:0-3488 GCF_022625245.1 Bacillus sp. TL12
CAGAACGGAAGATAACGTTTTTGGTGTTACGCTTTTGGTGTATCTATAGAAGAGTCTATTTTTCTACGTGAGCTCCTCTTTTTGCCGAATTTATCTAACAGTTCATACATAACCGGAACGACAACTAGTGTGAGTACAGTTGAAACTGCTAAACCACCGATTACGACAACCGCTAAACTTTTCGAAACCATACTGCCGGATTGTGATTGTCCGAATAATAACGGCAACATTGCTACGAATGTTGTAATGGCTGTCATAATAATTGGTCTTAGCCTTGTAGAGCCTGCTTCTAGTAAAGCTTCCCGTGTTGTCATATCTTGTTCCCTATTTTGTTGAACGCGTTCAATTAAGACGATAGCGTTTGTGACGACAATACCAATTAGCATTAATGCGCCAATTAGTGCATTTAAGTCGACTGGTGTTCTTGAAATGATTAGCCCTAAAATACCGCCAACAGCAGCTAAGGGTAAAGAGAATAAAATCGCAAATGGAGCTCGTGCCTGCCCAAAAGTGATAACCATAATTAAGTAGACAATCCCAATTGCGATACCCATGATTTTGAATAAATCTGTGAAATTTTCTTGCATAGATTCAGTTGCACCAGCAACGTTAACTTTTGCTCCGGTTGGTAAATCTAATTCGGATATCGCTTTATTTACCTCGGCGCTTACTTTACTTAAATCATCATTTGTTGCCTGAGCACTTATTTGAATGGTTTCTTTTCCATCTTTATGGAAAATTTCGGTTTGTAATTGTTTCTCTGAAATCGTTGCAATATCTTTTAAAGGAATTGGTCCAGTTATAGGTGATAAAATATTTGTATTAAGAACATCTTCTTTCTTATTTATCTGTTCTTTCTTATGCTCTAACATGATTGTTGTTTTCTCATCGTCGATTGTTAATTGTCCAATTGGTGATTTCTTCATAAGGAATGAAACTTGTTGCCCAGCTGTTTCTGGTGTTAATCCGACCTGTTCTGCTTTTGCTTGGTCGATATGAATTTGTCATTCTTGTTTTGACTCTTCTAGATTTGTTTTTACTTTAGAAAGACTGTCAATACTTTTTAGTTTTGATTCGACGATATTAGCAGCTTTCTTTAAGTTTGTTTCGTTGTTTGCTGTTACGTTAAATTGTAAGTTGTTGCCTCCACCAAAGCTTGAATAGCTTGTTTTTATATAATCGAATTCGGCAGGTTTGAAGTCTGCCTGTTCTTTTTTTAGTTTTTTGATGTATTGATCAATATCTGTGCCTTTTTTAAAAACTACAAATATAGATGCAAGGTTGCTTTTCATTGTTTGTCCCCACTGGGCATCTTCTGCGCTGGATCCCATTCATAATATAATATCTTTTACATCGTTGTTAGAGAGTAATTTCTTTTCAAAATCAAAAGCTGTTTGTTTTGTGGATTCAAGATCGTAATTTGTTGGGAATGTCATTTCAATTGAAAGCATCGTATCGTCTTCTGATTTTATATTTGCTTTTGGTAATAATATATAAGCAGCAATTGATCCGGCAAATAATAAGAATGAAGAGAATAAAATAATAAACTTATGTGAAAGTGCCCACTTTAAAGTAATTGTATATTTTCTTGAAGGTTGCACTTGACGTTGTCTTGTTTTTTTGAGTAATAAAAACGCCATAAGTGGGACAACTGTTAGTGCGACAACTAATGAAGAAAGTATAGAATATACAACTGCTAATACCATAGGTAACATTAGTTTACCGATTGACCCCGATACAAGACCGATAGGTAAAAAGACAGCAACTGTTGTTAAAGTAGAAGAGGTAATAGCTACGGCTACCTCTTTTGTAGCATCTAGAATGATGTCTTTTGAAAAGCGGTCTTTTTGTAAACGCCGGAAAATATTTTCAATGACAACAATACTATCGTCAACAAGTCGACCAACTGCTACCGCTAAGCCCCCGAGGGTTAAAATGTTTAATGTAACATTAGATTGATCAAGTAAAAATAGTGTTAGTAAAATGGATAACGGAATACTAACGACAGCGATTAAAGTTGTTCGAACGCTACGTAAAAAGATTAAGATAATAAAGGTCGCGGCAATTGCTCCTAAAATGACTTCTTTCCCCATACTCATAACAGCATTTTCCACTTGTTCGTGAGTAGAGGAAAGTACCTTAATTGTATAAGTGTCTTTATATTCTTTACTTATGTTTTTCACTCTCTTATCGACTTCTTTTCCAATTTCAACTGCATTTTTGCTAGGTTCTTTCATAATAATTAATGCAGTTCCGTCTTCACCGTTTATATGTGAGATGGTGTCATAATGTTGTTTTGCTTCTACTTGCGCAATATCCTGTAACTTCACTTGAGGTGCAAGTGTCATGTTTTTTACTTCATTTATATTTTTTACATTTCCAATGATACGAAGGGTGTGCTCTTCGTTATTAACAGTAACTTGCCCAACTGGAGTGGAAGTTTCTTTTCCTTGTAAAGCAGTTAATACTTGCTGTGGTGTTATATTTTTGTTTTTCATTTGCTCTGTATCTAGCGTGATTGATAACTCAGATGTTGATTTGCCGAAATAGATGACGTTAGCAACCCCATCGATATTTTCAAGCTGCGGGATAATTTCTTTTTCGATTTGTTTTTCGTCTGCTTTTGTAAAGCCATTTTGTTTTTGTACGGCAATTTGTGCAAGTGGAATCATAGAGGTGTTAAGTTGGCTGACAACTGGTTTTGTAATTTCTTTTTGGAAGTCCATGCTGTTAGTGGTTTTTTCAAGTTCACGTGCGGCATCTTTCATATTAGCTTTAGAATTATAAGCGATATCGATGCGTGATAAACCTTCATAAGTAGAAGAGGTGATTGTATCGACGTGTTCCAAATTTCGAAACTTTTTTTCGAGCGGTTCAGTTACTTCTTTTGTCAATGTTTCAGCATCTAACCCTTGAGACAATGTAGTGACAGTTATTGCAGGGTTATCGACACTAGGTAGAAACTCCATTGGTAATTTCGAACCAGAATAAATGCCGAGTACAGAAATGAGAAAAACCATGATGATAATAGCGGCTCGGTTTTTTAATGAGAATTTTGTTAACCTATCCATAAAAGTAATTCCTCCGTTTAAGTTGTTTTTTTTAGCCTACTTCGTTACTATATAACAAAATCTGGATGTTTTTCATTAATTAAATGTAAAAATATTCTAAATTCATTCTTAAGATTAGAGAGGGGATAGGGTTTTGTATGTGAGAGCTAGAGCGTTGCTTGAGGGTTTTGGTGTTTAAAAGTTCTGTTGAATTAAGGGAGAAGAAAGTCTATTTAATATGAAATAGAGAGGTGGAATTATGAAACGAAAAACATTTTTATATTTTTTTAAAAAACACTTGTGATTTTAAAATGAGGGTGGTATATTAATAAACGTCGCTGATGCGAGAAACGCAGAAAGCGAAAAAAGAAATTTTAAAACTTAGTTGACATCAAAAAATGAAGATGCTAACATAAGGAAGTCGCCAATCGGCGATGG
>NZ_JAJJBY010000110.1:0-3380 GCF_022625245.1 Bacillus sp. TL12
CGCATGGGTTTAATGAAGAACTATTAAAACATATTTCACCACTAGGATGGGAACATATCAACTTTTTAGGTGAATACCGATTTAATATGAAAGAAACTACAACGTTAGAATCTCTTCGTCCTTTACAACAAGCCTAAAAATAAGAGCCGGATTTTTCTTAGAGTAGAAAATCCGGCTCATTTCATGTCGAAATTTGCTTAAAGTATATTTTCGTTAAGACAATATTTGGCTTTATTTATAATCTAGCAATAGGAAATTAGTACTTTATGTTTTTAGCCATGATTAATGGGCATGTGGGACGACCTCTAACCTTACCAATTTTTATCCTATTGAGATTTCATAGTCGTAATATTCAATTATATCCGAAAAATCTATCTCTTTCCTTTGATATCCAATTATTAGTATCCTCTTTACCTCTTTTAACTAGGCGATTAACTAGGATATCATGCCAAATATAATTTTCCAAAAGATAGATATGAACAGGATCATCTGTGTAAAATGCTGTTTCTCTTTCTTCGATAGAAGGGCCATATATCATTTCCCGACCATCAATGGATAAGATAAACCATTTGTTCTCTCCAATATTGTCTACATAACTTGTCTTACGATGAATATCTAGACCCGATAATGGATTTTCAACCTGAAAGACAATACCTTTGAGTTTACAATTCGTTGCTTTATCTTTCAGTTCTTGTTCCAGTCTCCCATACATCTTATCCCATAAAGAGACGACGACTTTTTTTTCAGCCCTTTGCAATAAAGTACGACAAAAGGCTAGGATATGTCTGTCTCCTTTAAGGGTCATAACACGGTTGTCAGACATAGGTTCCGTTTTTTCGAAATGTTTTAATGTATCACTTATAGATTGATAGGTATGGTTCCATTTTGATTGAACGGATTCTAAGAATACATCGACAGGTAGAGGGGAATATTGAACGGAATCATTAATTTCCTCTTTTATCACAATCCCCTCTTCCTCAAGCCCATTTAATATTTCGTATATACGGGCCCTGGGAATTCCTGATTCTTTACTTACTTGGTAGGCACTCGTTGGTCCTTGGCGGACCAATGAAACATAAGCCTTTGCTTCATATTGACTAAAACCTAAAGATTGAATTTTTTGAATAATATCTTGCATAGTATCCTCCAACACAATTAGTATATGTACATACCTATCATATCAAATCTCTATTTAAAATTGATTCCGTTTCAAAATTTAAGCAATTGTAAATAATGAATTTTCTATTTACAGGAAAATATTTTTTAGTTACTATTTAAATAGTGACTAAAATTAATTCAACATTAGGAGGAAAAAAAGTGATCTCTACCCTAGAAATGCCTGAAATTAAAAATTCGCACATTTACGTTCTAACGGATAAGGAAAAAGAGGACTTAAACCAACTAATCCATTCCATCAAACTTGATTTAAATCAACTCGATCATTACACGTTGAACCAGTTGGAAAGAGAATCCTACAAGCTCCCCGAAAAAGTAGTTGATCATCTCATCAGTTTTAAAAGGCAAAAAAACCGATATGGGACCATTCTATTTAGGAACCTTCCGACTGACGAAGAATTACCAAATACTCCAGATGACGGTAAAGCTCCTAAAAACAAAAAAGAGAATGTAAGTGAACTATTATTGTATTTATTCATGTTACATTTGGGCGAACCTATTGGTTATGCGGATGAAAAAAATGGACAAATTATTCATGATATTTGCCCAATTAAGGGGAAAGAAACTAATTTAGAAAATAGTGGGTCTCAAGTGTTTTTTACCTATCATACGGAAGATGCCATTCACCCACATAAACCTGACTACCTATCCTTAGTATGCTTACGATCAGATCATGAACAAAAGGCAAAAACAGAAACCGCTTCTATAGTTCAAGCTCTTGAACTATTACCAGGATACGCGATTGACTTATTGAGAAAACCTTTGTATCGGTTAAGTCCGCCTTCGTCATTTAATTCGCCCGAGCTATCCACTCAAACATCCGTATTATCCGGTAATATTATTCAGCCAAACTTATGTATCCATGGCTCTTTAATGCAAGGGGTGAATGCAGAAGCACAATGGGCATTAGAAGAACTAAAGAAAGCATTAGCTGAGGTTTCTTCTGGAGTGGTTCTAACACCAGGTGATCTTATTATTATAGATAATCATTTAGCAGCACATGCTCGAACAGCTTTTACACCAAAATATGATGGCAAAGATCGATGGTTACAGAGAATGTTTGTAGTTGTTGACTTTAATAAGTCTAGCGCAAGCCGTTCTATCAAGAGCCATGTTTGTATGCCTTTAAAAATAGAACTGGAGTTACAAAAATAACGAACAGAGCGATCAAACTCCCTTCTCAATAGTGAGTAGATCGCTTGTATTCTTATTTTATAAGGAGGTTTCTTGGATGGAAGATATTAATGTCTATACACTTCTGTTGTTGGTATGTTTCGGATTTTTAGCATCTTTTATTGATTCTGTAGTGGGGGGAGGGGGTCTAATCTCTATACCCGCTTTATTATTTTCAGGTCTCCCACCTTCAGCAGCCATTGCTACGAATAAGTTGGCCAGTTCAATGGGCTCCTTGACAAGTACAATTGCCTTTATCAGATCAGGAAAGGTTGATTTTCACTTAGTAGCTAAATTGTTTCCCCTTGTTTTTACAGGCTCCTTATTAGGTGCCTGGGTTGTCAATTTTGTCTCATCTGAATTATTAAAACCATTAGTATTAGTTCTCCTAATAGCCGTAGCTATATATACGATTCTAAAGAAAACTTGGGGACATGAATCGACTTATCGAAAGCTTACCTGGAAAAAAGCATTGCTGTTTTCCTTTGTCATATTTGCTATTGGTTTTTATGATGGTTTTTTAGGTGCTGGAACAGGTTCATTTATTTTATTTGCCTTTTTGATTATTGGCTTCGATTTTTTACAATCGGCAGGAAATGCAAAATTTCTAAACTTTGGGAGTAATATCGCGGCACTTATCATGTTCATTTCTCTTGATATGGTTAATTTCTCATATGGTATACCGATGGGGATTTCTATGATATTAGGAGCCTTAGTTGGCTCTAATTTTGCTATTAAAAAAGGAGTAACCTATGTAAGAGTGTTATTCATCTTTGTTACTGTTATCTTAATTGGAAAAAATATCGTTGATTATATTAGAATTATGTAATGGCTTAAAAAAGGGGAGTTAAATGAGGATTTATTACCTCACGTATCACCTCTGGCCTGGTAACATATAAATTTCCTCTGTGAGTATAATAGTAACACTAGCTTGCAGTCCATATCGTCACTGAACGTAACTAAAGCCGAATTTCCTTTAGCGTAGGGGTGAACTGTACCCCAATTGTTAGACACAGTCTAACAATTGGAGG
>NZ_JAJJBY010000111.1:0-3359 GCF_022625245.1 Bacillus sp. TL12
GATTAGAAAGGATGACGTTTTTTTGGTACTTAAGGGTATTAAAATCTCTTAAGTTGATAGCGATGGGGCGGTACCCCATTTTAAAACAATAAAGAATGTGCATGATTTACTTTTTTCTCCAAATAATCTAATGAATAAGTCCCTGAAGTATCCACTAAATCACCAATTGCTCCTGAAAGTTGGTCAATTACCTTTTATAAAGTTTCAACATCCCTTTCTTTTCCCCATGCACTTCATCCATAATATCATGAGCAAGGTGTTGTACTTTACGTAACCGCATTTCTTTCCTCTTCACAATAGCGTCACAGCTTAATCCATTCATATAATGAGAAATACTTTTTATCTTTATCTTTGTCTACAGCTAACATTTAATTAACAACAAAAATATCATTATAATAAATAAAAATTTATTGTAAAACAATAAACATTATGTTAAATTCAACTTTAGAATAAATAAGTGAGGTGCTTTTTATGAAACAAGTATCAACGCTCTTTTTAAAGATCGCTGTTATGCTTATTGGAATTCCGATTCTTGCTTTATGTATATTTGGCTTACCTTGGTTAGCTAATAATCCAGTAAATCCAAATTATGCCCATATACTACATCCCATTTTAATCATTATGTATATATCAGTAATACCCTTTTTCGTTGCGTTATATCAGGCGTTCCGACTTCTAAGCTACATTGACAAGAACAAAGCTTTCTCGGAATTATCTGTAAGAGCTTTAAAAAATATAAAATACTGTGCAATCACAATTAGTATCTTATATGTGGTAAGCATGCCATTCTTTTATTTCATGGCAGAGATAGACGACGCTCCAGGTATTATAGTAATCGGCTTAGTCGTTATTTTTGCTTCAATGGTAATTGCAGTGTTTGCTGCTGTTCTTCAAAAACTGTTAAAAGAAGCGATTGATATAAAATCAGAAAATGACTTAACGGTCTGAGGTGATGAACATGGCAATAATAATCAATATTGATGTAATGTTGGCTAAAAGAAAAATGAGCGTAACAGAACTTTCAGAGAGGGTTGGAATAACGATGGCTAACCTTTCTATATTGAAAAATGGAAAGGCGAAAGCAATTCGTTTTTCCACTTTAGAGGCAATTTGCAAAGCATTAGAATGCCAACCTGGAGACATTTTAGAATACAGAAATGACGAAGACAATCAAGATTCATAAAGTGTGGCGCAAATCATGAGAGCACTAAAACAACTCGTTCGTTTTGGCTTTGAACAGGCCCTATCGTGTTTGTTTCCTGTCGTTATTTTTGCCTCTTTGGCTTTAACACAAATCATGCCACTTCCCTTCCTCACGCGGTATGACTGGCTGCTCATCATCTGTCTTCTGATGCAGTGGTGGATGGTGCATTCTGGGCTTGAAACACGTGATGAGCTAAAGGTTATCACGTTGTTCCATCTGATTGGACTTGCTCTTGAACTTTTTAAAGTACATATGGGCTCTTGGTCTTATCCGGAGGAAGGATATTTTAAAATTTTTGGAGTGCCTTTATATAGCGGATTCATGTATGCGAGTGTAGCGAGTTATCTTTGCCAAGCGTGGAGAAGGTTGAAAGTTGAACTCGTTAAGTGGCCACCTTTTTTAGTAGTTGTCCCTCTTGCAACTGCGATTTATTTAAATTTTTTCACCCACCATTATTGGATTGACGTTCGTTGGTGGTTATCTGCACTTGTCATTATCGTCTTTTGGCGTTCATGGGTCTCATACGAGGTTGGCGGAACTCGTTACCGTATGCCGCTCGCACTTTCTTTTGTGCTCATCGGATTTTTTATGTGGATAGCAGAAAATATTGCAACGTTCTTTGGCGCTTGGAAGTATCCTAATCAAACCGATACATGGCATCTCGTTCATCTCGGAAAGGTGAGTTCCTGGCTTTTATTAGTGATTGTTAGCTTTCTTATAGTAGCGACGTTAAAGCAGGTTAAGGACAAAAGCTCCACTTTCGTAAATACGAATCAATCTCTATAACTGTTAAGGTTCGCATCCTTCATTTTTAATTTAAAGAAGGATAGATAAAGGAGAAATATTTATGCTTTATCTACCCTTCTTTGTACTACATATGCCCTCTTTTTCTACTACATCCTTTCATTTTTCCCACAACAAAAATCAACTTACATAGCCTTTTAGATTCATGCATTGTATGGATGTAATTATTACATCGAACAAGAAATCTCACATATAATTATTCATTTTAAAAATGTTTTAGACTGATGAATAGGTTTCATTTCGCGAAAAAGCTTTTTATTAAAATAAAGTATTAGACTATATAGTTAATATAGGGCTCTTATAAGAGACATAAGAACAATTCTAAAAAACTCACTTATTACAACAAAAACTTATCTCTGTATTTACTGCGTATAATGAGACATTATGGCAACCTCACCTGTATATGGTATACAAAAGACTTTTAATGAAAAGAAACTAATTCTAATCACTAATTTATATAAACAAGGTGAGTAGCAAGCTAGTGTCTTACAGGAATGAGGGAGAGTAAAGAAGTGAGTAAAAATAATACTGCACTACAGAAAATAATTATGGTTAAGAGAACAGATACAAACCCGAAGTAATTAGCTTATATAATAGGTAAATATACAAGAAAAACGAAATCATTCTGCACCTATTGTTATATAAGTGATTTATTAGTAAAGGAATGTGATTATTCTTGAGCCAAAATAAAAGAAGAAACTGTAACCCTTGTGCGATTCCTTGTTTTGTTCCTATTCCCATTTCCATTCCTTTTCCAGGAACGAAAAAAAAGGATGTCTTTGTAATTGCTGTGTTTCACCTATGCAGAATGTTTTACAACAGCTTATTGGGCAAACTGTGATCCTCGGCACTATTGCAGACCAACCAATCATGCCCCCTCATTTCTTTTTATTCACTATCGCTTCCGTGAATGATTTTTTAGTTACAGTTACAGGTAGCACTGGAACCTTCGTAGTCAATATTTCTGATGTAATAGGAGTAGGATTTTTACCACCAGGACCACCTATAACATTACTTTCACCTACAGATTCAGGGTGCGAATGTGATTGTCGTGAACGACCAATTAGACAAGTACTAAATACACGTATCGGTTCTACAGTGAACCTTTTAGTAAGTAATGGTTCTACTGCAGTAAATTTTAACGTGGAACGAACAGGTCTTGGTATAGTGATAGGTACTTTATCTATAGATCCATCTGATCCAACCGACTATAGATTTGCTATTTCAACTTGTAAAATTACAGCTGTAAATATATAAACTCTACTATAACTCAGTTCATTTTTTGCAAAATGAAAATAGTCGTTTATTCAAAAATTTACTTTCAAATCATAAAAAAGAGTCCTCGATTTCT
>NZ_JAJJBY010000112.1:0-3264 GCF_022625245.1 Bacillus sp. TL12
TGAACTTTAGTTCATATAAACGGAAAAACTCTTAAAATATTTTGTACCATGAGTTATCCAGTAGCATTATTAGCAACAGGTGTAACAATTGTGATCGGTGCTGGGATATATGTTGGTAAAAAAATTAATACAAGTAAAGTTAAAAAAGTTGCAGTAAAATTCACTCCTTAAAAAATGCACGATGAAGCTGCAGTAAAAAATCAAAACCTCTCCATAAATACAAGGGTTAGTTTTATTGTTGGTTAGTTACTCAACAGGCTATAAGAAACAATAGATTTTTTTGTAACGTTTTTGTGTTTGGGGAATCTTATATATGAAAGCGTGGTGATAATGTGACAGAATATAATGAGATTTATCAACAATACTTTGGTACGGTTTACAAATATGTTTTTTCTTTGTGTAGAGATGCAACCCTTTCTGAAGAGATAACGCAAGATACTTTTAATGGAAAATGCAAACTAAGTGTTTGGTTGTGCCAAATCGTTAAAAAATTAGTACCTGTCACCACCCGCTGGCTATTTAAACAATACATATTCCAACTAACTTCATACGTGTATGTGTTTCATCAATCATTCCCTTGACTCTCTATTTCTAGTACTGTATAGTACTAATATGAAGAAAAATACACTTAGCAATAAAGATATTGCTCTGCAATCCGCTTTTACATTGTTTCTTACTAAAGGTTTTCTGGCAACAAGTATGGACGACATAGTCGCACATAGCAAAGTTTCAAAAACGAACATTTATTATTATTTTAAGAGCAAGGAGGAGCTGCTGCTCGCTATTGTTAATCAGTTGATAGCACATTACGAGCAGCGAATTAATTATATTGTGTCTCAAACTGAGCTCACCGTTCAGGAGAAATTAGAAGCGGTACTCCACATTTTAAGCGATACTATTGAACAAAATAACTACCTTGGCGGTTGTCCTTTCCTGACTCTGTATACACAGACGCCTATTGACGCGGTTGAAATTAGAGATAGAATCAAGAGTTTTTTTGAAAAACAGCTGCATGGTGTTGAATTGATTTTAGCCCAAGGGATTGCACGACAAGAACTAAAGGAAGAGCTGCCCGTTAAACAAACAGCTATGTTGATTGTCTCCTCTATTGAGGGTGCTCTCTTCTTGGCTCAAGCTTCTAACAACCAAGATATGATCAAAAATTTATTTCCTGCTTTAGCTTCCATGCTAAAGTAATATTTTTAGATATATTAGTACTAGTTAGTACTATAAAATAATAAAGGAGTGTTTTTATTATGAAAATCTTCATGACCGGCGGAACTGGTTATATTGGACATCATTTAATCGCTGAGTTAGCTTCTCAGCATCAGATTTATGCACTTGTACGTCAAAAAAATCGTCTTCTTACCATCATCAATCAACTGGCACCCGATCAACAGAACAACATTGTTCCTGTTATCGGTGATCTAACGCAGCCTCGATTAGGTTTAAGTGATGACAGCTACAAGCAATTACTTGCAACTGATCTAATTATTCATGCAGGAGGTCCAATGAATATTGAGTTGAACCTCAGTGAAGCTGAGCAGTCTTTCCTCGCCCCTGCAAAATCCCTTGCTCGGCTAGCACAGGATATCCACGCTGCAAAAGAATTAAAGCATTTTATCCATGTCGCAGGCTTTATGAGTCCCTATCATGAACAAAATGCATTGTTGGATCTAGATCATTTGCTGGACAATCAACCGCCTTATGAAAAAATGAAGTTTTTAGCAGACTCTTATATACGAAAATCTCTTCATAACATGAGCATTCCCTTATCTACTGTTAATCCTAGTGTAATCGTCGGAGACTCCTTCTCAGGGAAAACAGAACAGATTGGAGGCCTTAGTATCTTAGTCGATGCCGTAAGGCGAAATCTTATGCCGCTTGTTCCAGGCGGCGACGATTATTGGTTACCAATGGTTCATATTGATCATGTGGCTTCGTTTATTTCAAAACTTGCTAATACAGAAGGGTTATCAAGCAATACCTACTATCTTTTAGATTCTAAGCAAGAGAGTCCGTCGATCCGAACTTTCATCAAACTCATGGCACACGAATTGCAGACAACAAAGCCGTTAGGAACTATACCGCTTCCGTTATTGAAAACTGTGCTTAGAATGGGTGCTGGTAAGATGCTTGGTATTCCTAAAGAATCCATGAGTTTTCTTGTTAAGTCGGAATTCCCTGTTTACAGTAAATTAGAAATAGAACAAAGGAACGGCAGAAATTCATTCGTAGTTCCGTCCACGCTCCCTTTTATCATTAGTGATTTGGATTATCGGTTAAATCATTTAGGCCTGAATCAAAATGAGCAGAAAGATTTTAGTCAACGAAGAAGGGCTAACTTAGTTTCGCTAGAGAAAGATAGGAATGAAACGCCTATTATTTTTCTTCATGGGACGTTCAGCAATGCTGATGCCCTTTTGCCCCTCTCACAATTTTTAAGCAGTTTAAATACTTGGTTCGTAGATTTACCTGGATTTGGGCGTACCCCTTATCACCATAATCCTTCTGTGCTAGAAGGCTATGTAGAGAGCATTTCCACTATGATCACTGAGTTGAACAGACCCGTTATATTAGTGGGGCATTCATTTGGCGGATTGATTGCGGCTCAAGTGATGGAACGGCTGCCCTCACTGATCAAACAACTCATTTTATTGCAGCCAGTACTGCATCCTATCCAACCTAAATATAGATTTCGACGTATTACAAGTTTCGTTCTAAAATATATGGATCCCGCCCGTTTGGAAAAAGAGCTACTTCAAGCCAATAGCTTCAGAACATCCAGTCAGTTATTGAGTAATTACGCTCATTCTGTGGTCCGTGATTTAAAATCCCCCCGTATACGTAAAACTAACGCTACGGTCATGTCTTGCTTAACTATATCAAAATCCATTCAGTTAAATCCCGAGACATGGGATAAGAGGAAAATTAAGATACTATGGGGAGCTTTGGACAAAGATCATCATGTCCCAAAGCAGTTTGAACACTTGGATATTACACGTATTCAGTACGGTCATCAGTTTCCTGTTGAATCTCCTGAACTAACTGCTCAATGGATTTCTCAAGCTGTAACAGTATAAAGGTTCTTTTGATAGTATTGATGGAGGTGTGGATTGTCAACACAAATTCAGACTGCTTTTTTAAGGGCTCGTTTTCTGAACTCAACTGGACTTAAATAACCTAAAGTTCCATGAACATGATGATGGTTAAACTGGTTCTGTTGCAAAGTTTGAAAAAAGCATAAACAGGTTGGTAAATGAA
>NZ_JAJJBY010000113.1:0-3065 GCF_022625245.1 Bacillus sp. TL12
GCGGAAGTAAAGCAAATTCCCCCTCCAAAATGAAGGGAAGGAAATAACATTTGCAATTAGAAGTGCAGTCTTCGGTTAGATAAGGACATACACAAGCGTGAGAATCCCAATAAGCGTTACAAATATTGAAGTCAAGAATCCATTATCAATCAATGACTTCATTAAAGTCTTCTTCCCAGTCATTTGTATTCCTCCTCTTTAGCAAACCCCTCCCGTTTCGAGAGGGGGATATGTTAATCTTTCTTTTTGGAACGCATGATTGTTAATCCGAGAGCTCAACCATTTAAACCAGCCCCAGCGATGAGTCCTGCGAGCTGTAACCCCGAATGTTGAATTTGAAAAGCCATAAGCATACAAATAGATCCGATTGTGACTAACCATAGCGGTTCCACCTTTTGTTTCTTTATAACCATTATTTTTCCTCCTTTTCCTAATTGTACTATTAGGAAGAACCGATTTGTTTAGATTTTCGGATGTATATCCTATACATGTGAAGTTTACATAACACATCATTATCAGGATTCAATGTATTTAGAAGACTATTAAAAGCCCTCCAAATTATTTAACTGGAAGACTTTCGTGTTCACATAATTTCTCGTTAGCGGTAGTAAAATGATTTTAATTATTCCACTCACTTTTTAGTAGAGAATAACTGATAACATCGTTCGGATAATTATTTTGATACATGTATTCTCTTAATAATCCATCTTGTTTAAAACCAAATTTTTGTACTGATTTATGTGAAGCAATATTGTCTGTAAAGATAATTGCACCAATCCTATTTAAATCCCATTTATTAAATCCATATGTAATAACTGTCCTCACGGCTTCCGATATATATCCTTTCCTCCAATAATTTGGATGAATCTCATAGCCTATTTCTGTACGTTTATGTTGAGGACTCCAAGCATGAAATCCTATTGTTCCAATAAATTCATTTTCTGTTTTTGTAACAATTCCCCATCGAATTCCTCTTTTATCATGAAAAGCACTCTGAAAGTTCTCAACAAGAGTCTCAGCTTCTTTTAAATCTTTAAAAGAATTCATACCATAAAATTGTGTTACATCCTCTCTTGAAAAATAATCAAAATAGCCTTTGAATCCTCTTTTGTAATTTCTCTTAGTATTAATCTTTCTGTTTCTAGAACTGGAAATGACATAATGGTTACTCCTCCTTTTGTATTTAGTTTATTTCGCTATGAATATATTTAAATCCTATGTAAATAAAAATGTATATTCTATTCATAGAGAGTTAACATAACGCATTATTATCGGAAATTGCTTTTAAAAGTTTCTCCAATTCTTGTTCTCCATCTTAAAAAGTTCTCTATTTATAAGAATTGAATTAAATATTATTTGTCTGTTTTCTCTTTATGTTTAACAAACACCAAACTAAATAGCCCAATAAATAACCATCTACAATCGAAAGTCCTAGACTTATTAATAAATTTCAATCTAAATGAAGAGAAACCGATAAAGAAAGTAATCCTCCAACTATGCCACCTAAAACACCAATCGTAATTTTCATTTTATCAGTCATATGTATCCTCCATATAATCAATAAATTTCATATCAAAATTATATATTACTAATTAAAAATATACAATTTTATGTAATTTTTTCTTAATATTGTATTTATGTGAAATTGACATAACTTCACTTATCAGTAGTCACTGTATCTAGAAAAAACCCCTTCAATTTACTTGCTGAAAGGGTTTCGTATTTACATAATTGTCGTTCTCGATAGTCAATGTATCTATGAAGTTATAAAAAGCATCTTAGTTTAAACTAAAGGGGCTTTTTCAAAAAACTTTAATATAATTTTTTATGATCAAAAATCGAATCAGTGTAAGCTACCTGATATAGAGTTGGTTCATATTTCTGTGCAATTTTTTCTGCTTCCTTCATGTGAATAACGGCCTCAGGATTTTTTAGCATAACATAAAATGCGTTTTTATCTTTCCATTGGGCATAGTTTACTACTTTTGTTCCATCCAAACTTTTATGAAAGTTGGCAGAAATAAATCCTGGAATCTTATTCATTACTGTTTCTGTAGCATGAATTAATAGATTTAATAATTCATCTTGTCGCTCAGGTTCGACAGTAAATACATTGATTAAAGTAACACATGGATTTTCTGTACTAATTGTTGTCATAGAAGTTCTCCTATTCATTTTTAGAGTGCAATCTTAAGAGTTAAATTATACCATTTAAATTTGCGTAAATTAGTTTTTTTTTTGTGTATATCCTATACATGTGAGGTAGACATAACATCTCATTATCGGGAGTCAATGTATCTAAAAGCCTATAAAAATATCCTCCGGGTCACTTAGCCAGAAGGCATTTTTTTATACGAACAAGTTTTATTCTCCAATCGGAATTGAAATTTCTTGGTTAGCAATTGACCCTAAATTTTCTTTAAGCCACTTATCAGATAATGTCCCTTTAATGAATGTCCCATCGTCTTTTTGAATAGCTATACCCTTATCAGTTTCTATATCTTTAATTTCATAAAGTTTTGTTCCCTCTTTGAATACATTTGATGCTGTTCCTTGATAGTTGCGCCCTTTTTGGTCAATAAACTCCGTTACTTCTCCAATCTTTTGTCCAACTTCATCTTTTTCAACTTTTTCACCATCACTGACCACATAAACTTCGTTCTCCCAGCTTACAAACTCGAAAGATAAAGCTTCGTTCGTTTTTTTCTGAGCAGAACAGCCAAACAAGGTTAAACAAATGATACGTGTTGCAAGAAACATTTTCATAATTTCACTCCTAACTAATTTTGTATTTCTCTTGAAAGGTAGTATTTAATTCGTTGGAAAACTGGTTTTCTAGTTGGTTCAATGTAGGGCGGAGACCCCCTTCTCTTTCTATCACTGCCTTTATTCTAACCAGAAAACCTTAATACTTAGTGAAGAGCTTTCTTAAGATTTTCTTAACATTCCGGAGAAAAATAACTTGGAAGGTTTTCGTTATTCAACAACCTGACCATTCGTTAAATAAGAAGTAATGTATATTCTATACATGTTCAGTTAACATAACGCCGCGTTATCAGAAGTTG
>NZ_JAJJBY010000114.1:0-2940 GCF_022625245.1 Bacillus sp. TL12
CTTTCCACGATACTCCAAATACAGCCAAGTCGACAAAAAATATTCACTGCTGATTGTTCTATATACATTGCCAAAGGTTGTCTTGAGAAATAATTTTCTTCCGAAAAACACATTTACACATACATTATTTGTAAGATATGATGAGGATAATGTTCCAAATAAATGAATTGTTAAATATATATTTTTATTAATAGTTTCAAAAAGGGGGATGTAATATGAAAAAATTACATGCATTAGCATTAACAATGGGTTTAATGACTTCAGCTGTAGTTGTACCTACTGCTACTTTTGCAGAAAGTGATGATTTACCTTATTTGAATGAAATTAAGAAAATGCAACCGGATTTGAGTACATCGGAATTAATATCAAGTATTAATGAAATGGCAAAGAATACAGGAAATACGAAAGAGGCAATTACTAAACAAATTTATAAAGAACTCAAAGCAGATGAAGCTCAAGGTAAAAAAGAAGCAAATAAAAAAATAAACACGTTAGGCGGTAGTGGTGGTACAGTATCTGTAGGTAATAGCAATATGGGCGATTTCTTTTATACTGGTTCATATACTGCATATTTGAATCATGGACATGTTGGTATGTACTATAATTCAAATACAATTGTAGAATCAGTTCCAGGTGATGGAGTACGTACACTTAGTACCACAGCTCGTAAAGTCGATAAAGGCGACGCTGTTGTCAAATCTGTAAATACTACTCGGCAAAACAAAAATGATGCTGCATGGTGGGCGAAAAGCCGTGTAGGTATAGACGGATATTCTTATAATTTCGCCACGAATAGAGCTACTGATCATTATGGAGCTAAAAATTGTTCAAAACTTATCTGGTCAGCTTACAAGCTTAATGGTGGTTTAGATTTAGACAAAGATGGTGGCGCTGGCGTATATCCACGAGATGTTCGTGATGCGAAACAGACATCAGTAGTTCGAAATATCTAATAGAAAGAAGTGCAACGAATACATTTGTTGCACTTCTTCTTGTAAGAAAGGAATATATCATAATGAAAAAACTACTATTTGTTATTTTAGGGATAATTGTGATTACAGTATTAGCTTATTTTTTCTTTTTCAGTAACTCAAATGTGAATTTGATATCTGAGGAGGATGTTCAAAAAAAAGATTTTTTGAAGGATAAACAAGCTGTGATATACCTTTCTTCTACAGCTGATCAAGACATGGATGGTAAGGGTATTAGTTATGCAGTGTTTATTAATAAGAATGGGGAAGCAAGTGGTTATAAAATGAATGGTTTAGAGCTTGGTGGTATAGGAGTATCAGAAAATAAAAAAGAACTTTTATTAGAAAGTAAGGACAAGCTTAAAATTGTAGGAGAGAACTTTAAAGAGTTTAAGATGAAATACCAACATACAGGAGATTACAGAGCATATTTAAAAAACAGCGACTTGTTTGTAAACATCTATAATTCTGGTAGTAATCCTGATACCGGAGGATATGATTCAAATGTTGTATATGGTAATAAAAAAGGTATTCATAAAGGAAATATCCCACATTATCTTATGAGCTCTGGAGTGGATGAAGAAACTATTTTAGTCATGACTCAAGATATAGACAAAAAAGAATATAGTCTAAAAAAGGTAACATTTAATGATTTAAAGATGAAGCTTGAAGATGTTACAGAAATTAGTTTAGATAAAAATATGTCATATTCTAGTTATTCTTCTATTTTAAGTGATGAAAATTTTTATTATACGGTTTTAGTTGAAAATGATAATACGATTAAAGGAAAAGTTTATTTGTTACGTATCGATAAAACGACATTAAAACAAGAATTAATTTTGTTGTCTTCCGAAGAGGATACCACAGCTTCAATACCTTTTACAAAAAACAATTCCGCATATCTACATAACAATGAATTATATTTTATAAATGGATTAGGTAACGTTATTACGTTTAATACACAGACAAATACAGTAAATACTAAGTTTAAGATTGACTATCATGTAACAGATGGTGTTAGATACAATGAGCAAACTTTCTTCAAGGACGATCAATTACATGTCTTACGGTATGATAAAAATCGAAAAAGTAAATATTATATAGAAATTTACTCTTTAAAAAATGGGAAGAAGATTAAAGAAAGTGAAGTTATAGGTATGGAAGAAATTATTAACTCTGTGCGGGGAGGAAAATCAATTCATGCTTATGACTTTAAAGTGTTAGGGTGAACCTCTCCACCTAAATCATAGATTTTGATGGAGCATTCTTTATCATAAATACGGTTAACTCGAGCATTTTCACACCGCTGGTGTGACCGCCTGAAGAAAACTAATGAATGTAGATAAGGATTGCTGTGTTCTGGCTGAAATTTGAGGAACTTTTTCCTCAAATTTCAAATTTTTCTTTTCAGAAAAAGCTTTAAGATACTCACGTAAGAAATAACATGTGCCAATGTTGTAGGTTGCATTTAAATCAGCATGATAGACCTTGTCATTTTGGAATGTAGCGAGGTCTTTTTTGTGATTACGTACAACTTCACCTGAGCCATCGAAAGCTAGGTTACTAGTGTTTGCAGCATTCACTCGATGAATACGAATTCCTTGATAGTGCGCCATTTGTTGCGCTTTATTTTGAATGCCATTTTTGCACCAGTGGTGCAATTTCTGTTTGAGTCGTTTAGATCCGTACGTATGAGGCAGGAATTTCATTTTTCCTAAAAATTCGAATACGATCACATCCGCATTGTGCTGTTTCGCAAAGTTTACGATGCGACGAGCTGTATCTATCATTATGTGTTTTTGTAGACCGTTTATCTTTCTCCAAAGGTTAGGGGCAGAGATATACCCATATTTCTTTTGTACGATTTTTACGTTCTTAATCATTCGATCCATCCGGTGGTTCTGTTGCAAAGTTTGAAAAAAACATAAACAGGTTGGTAAATGAGGAGCAATGTTTAGGAAGTAGCTAA
>NZ_JAJJBY010000115.1:0-2926 GCF_022625245.1 Bacillus sp. TL12
TCAAAACTAGATAACATTTGCTTCATATTATATGGTTAAGTCCTCGATCTATTAGTATTCGTCAGCTCCACATGTCACCATGCTTCCACCTCGAACCTATCAACCTGATCATCTTTCAGGGATCTTACTAGCTTACGCTATGGGAAATCTCATCTTGAGGGGGGCTTCATGCTTAGATGCTTTCAGCACTTATCCCTTCCGCACATAGCTACCCAGCTATGCCCTTGGCAGAACAACTGGTACACCAGCGGTGCGTCCATCCCGGTCCTCTCGTACTAAGGACAGCTCCTCTCAAATTTCCTACGCCCACGACGGATAGGGACCGAACTGTCTCACGACGTTCTGAACCCAGCTCGCGTACCGCTTTAATGGGCGAACAGCCCAACCCTTGGGACCGACTACAGCCCCAGGATGCGATGAGCCGACATCGAGGTGCCAAACCTCCCCGTCGATGTGGACTCTTGGGGGAGATAAGCCTGTTATCCCCGGGGTAGCTTTTATCCGTTGAGCGATGGCCCTTCCATGCGGAACCACCGGATCACTAAGCCCGACTTTCGTCCCTGCTCGACTTGTAGGTCTCGCAGTCAAGCTCCCTTATGCCTTTGCACTCTACGAATGATTTCCAACCATTCTGAGGGAACCTTTGGGCGCCTCCGTTACACTTTAGGAGGCGACCGCCCCAGTCAAACTGCCCACCTGACACTGTCTCCCGGGTCGATAAGACCCGTAGGTTAGAATTTCAATACAGTCAGGGCGGTATCCCACCAGCGCCTCCACCGAAGCTAGCGCTCCGGCTTCAAAGGCTCCCGCCTATCCTGTACAAACTGTACCAAAATTCAATATCAGGCTACAGTAAAGCTCCACGGGGTCTTTCCGTCCTGTCGCGGGTAACCTGCATCTTCACAGGTACTATAATTTCACCGAGTCTCTGGTTGAGACAGTGCCCAAATCGTTACACCTTTCGTGCGGGTCGGAACTTACCCGACAAGGAATTTCGCTACCTTAGGACCGTTATAGTTACGGCCGCCGTTTACTGGGGCTTCAGTTCAGAGCTTCGCTTGCGCTAACCCCTCTCCTTAACCTTCCAGCACCGGGCAGGTGTCAGCCCCTATACTTCGCCTTACGGCTTCGCAGAGACCTGTGTTTTTGCTAAACAGTCGCTTGGGCCTATTCACTGCGGCTTTCCGTTAAGAAAGCACCCCTTCTCCCGAAGTTACGGGGTCATTTTGCCGAGTTCCTTAACCAGAGTTCTCTCGCACACCTTAGGATTCTCTCCTCGCCTACCTGTGTCGGTTTGCGGTACAGGCACCTTTTATCTCGCTAGAAGCTTTTCTTGGCAGCGGGGAATCAAAGACTTCGCTCCATAAGGAGCTTCCCCATCACAGCTCAGCCTTCACGATAAGCGGATTTGCCTACTTATCAGCCTAACTGCTTGGACGTGCACAACCAATCGCACGCTTCTTCTATCCTTCTGCGTCCCTCCATTGCTCAAACGATAAAGAGGTGGTACAGGAATATCAACCTGTTGTCCATCGCCTACGCCTGTCGGCCTCGGCTTAGGTCCTGACTAACCCTGAGCGGACGAGCCTTCCTCAGGAAACCTTAGGCATTCGGTGGACGGGATTCTCACCCGTCTTTCGCTACTCATACCGGCATTCTCACTTCTAAGCACTCCACCAGTCCTTCCGGTCTGACTTCACTGTCCTTAGAACGCTCCCCTACCACTGATACCATAGGTATCAATCCGCAGCTTCGGTGGTGTATTTAGCCCCGGTACATTTTCGGCGCAGAGTCACTCGACTAGTGAGCTATTACGCACTCTTTAAATGGTGGCTGCTTCTAAGCCAACATCCTAGTTGTCTAAGCAACTCCACATCCTTTTCCACTTAATACACACTTTGGGACCTTAGCTGGCGGTCTGGGCTGTTTCCCTTTTGACTACGGATCTTATCACTCGCAGTCTGACTCCCAAGGATAAGTCATTGGCATTCGGAGTTTGACTGAATTCGGTAATCCGATGAGGACCCCTAGTTCAATCAGTGCTCTACCTCCAAGACTCTAACACTTGAGGCTAGCCCTAAAGCTATTTCGGGGAGAACCAGCTATCTCCAGGTTCGATTGGAATTTCTCCGCTACCCACACCTCATCCCCGCACTTTTCAACGTGCGTGGGTTCGGGCCTCCATTCAGTGTTACCTGAACTTCACCCTGGACATGGGTAGATCACCTGGTTTCGGGTCTACGACCACGTACTAAACGCCCTATTCAGACTCGCTTTCGCTACGGCTCCGCCTCTTCAGCTTAACCTCGCACGGGATCGTAACTCGCCGGTTCATTCTACAAAAGGCACGCCATCACCCGTTAACGGGCTCTGACTATTTGTAGGCACACGGTTTCAGGATCTCTTTCACTCCCCTTCCGGGGTGCTTTTCACCTTTCCCTCACGGTACTGGTTCACTATCGATCACTAGGGAGTATTTAGCCTTGGGAGATGGTCCTCCCGGATTCCGACGGAATTTCACGTGTTCCGCCGTACTCAGGATACATTCAAGAGAGAACGAAGTTTCGACTACGGGGTTGTTACCCTCTGTGACGAGCCTTTCCAGACTGCTTCGTCTACCTCGTTCCTTTGTAACTCCGTATAGAATGTCCTACAACCCCAAGAGGCAAGCCTCTTGGTTTGGGCTAGATTCCGTTTCGCTCGCCGCTACTCAGGAAATCGCATTTGCTTTCTCTTCCTCCAGGTACTTAGATGTTTCAGTTCCCTGGGTCTGTCTTCAATACCCTATGTATTCAGGTAAAGATACCATACCATTACGTATGGTGGGTTTCCCCATTCGGAAATCTTCGGATCAAAGCTTACTTACAGCTCCCCGAAGCATATCGGCGTTAGTCCCGTCCTTCATCGACTCCTAGTGTCAAGGCAT
>NZ_JAJJBY010000116.1:0-2773 GCF_022625245.1 Bacillus sp. TL12
ATAAAAAACATCCAAAATTCGGATGTTTCTTTGGCATACTCATTTTTAAATATAAGAGTGAATAATACAAGAAACAGACAGAAGTTGAACGTAAGTTCATCGGACTTTAGTTTTCTATTTCTGTTAGCTTGATGGCGATGGGGGAAGAACACATGCCCATCAACTTAAGAATGGAAACAAAATGAACTTTCGTTCATATGAATTAAAAAATGCTTAAAATATTTTATGTCTTTAAAAATGAGCATTCCAAATAAGCCTCAATAGGCCTACTTTTAAAAATTATACAGCTTGCTTTTACTTTCTCAATCCATTACATTCATAGACAACACCCAAAATATCAAAGACTGTTTTCTTCTCATATCGATGAGATTTCCGTCCATTCTTCTGTAGGAGGTTGAACAGGCAGACTAGGATCTTTGTTATTTCTTGGGTGTTTTGCTGTATAGTTTGATATAAAATGTGTAAATGATCTTGAATCATTCCAATTGCTTTATATTCACTTAATTCTTGTTTCTTCTTTTGTAAAATTAATTAGCGCATCTTAAACATAGTAGAAGAACAGAGAAAAATGGCAATAAGCTTTCCATAAACATGGCATTCTAATCGCTCTTGTTTGATATTTTTCCAATGATGAATTTGAAATAGGGATTTCCAAGTTTTAAAGATAATTTCGATTTGCCAGCGAAGGGAGTAGAAATCATGTATTTGTTCCATCGGAACAATCTCCCAAGAAGTATTGGTAACATACATGTTCATACCAACTAATCGTTTACTTTTTTCTGAATACGTAACACCTTTTTTACTTTCCGTATTTACTTGTTTTTTCCTACGCTCACGAAGTTGTTTTTCGGTTAATCGGTACATAATGACTCGTGTGAATAGTTTTTTATCTCTTCCAATATAAGCGTCTGTTATTTCATAAACTTGTCCCGGTTTTAAAGTATTCATAATGTGTTCTAAATCGACTTTGATAAATTGAGACTGCTTTTTTATTGCCCCAGTTCGGAAATATTCAGGGGACTCATTTTTGATATACACCATATTGTTTAATTTGAGTCGCGATATATAATACACGCCGCGTTGATCCATTTGATCTAAATCGTCCAGTGAATAATAGCCTAAGTCTCGAATACATAAATCACCAGGTCGTAGTGTCGCTAAACACTCTGTTCCAAAGGTCTTATCATTATTTTTTCCTGGTTCAACTTGAAAATTTAAAAATTGTCCACTATGTAAATCATATTCTAATTGAATTTTTATACCCGCTGTTTGTGCACAACCACCTGATCCAGGATACACACTAGCTAAATGTTTTGGCACTTGGAAAATCGTTGCATCTAAAATACGAATTCGTTGAAAATAAGCAATTGAAGAGCTTGGAATTACCGATGTTTCACAAATTTTATTTTTTAATAATACAGAGAAAATATGTTTTAAAAAGCAAACAGCTTTTTTATTGAAACGTTTATTGAGTCCCTCCGGACTCATAAGAGTTCCTGTGGCGGCATGAAGTTGACTGCATAGTCTAACTAAAGACTCACTCGCTACCCGCTGACTAATCCAAACACAGATAGTGGATAAATCATGGCCCGAAAACTTACGCTTTCGTTGTACAAAATCTAGTTTTCTAGCAAGTCTTTCTAAAAATGAAGGAGTAAGATATTGGTATAATTCTTCAGCAAATAATTGTAATTCATCTTGAATCGAGAGATTCATAAAAAACATCATCCCTTCTGTATATTTCTACAAAAAGAATAACGCTTTCTATAAATTATGAGTATAAATTCATCTTAAGTTGATAGTAATGCATCGTGCCCCGTATATTGTAACTTCTTTTTGTTTGCTTTTAAATATGGATTAGCACCTTCTTTTTTACCAAATTCCACTTGAAAATTACAAATATACTTAATGCATTGTGTCAAAAACATTTGACAATCCAATTGAGATTTTTTACAATTGACATGTAAAAAACTTTTGACATTTTGATTATAAAAAATGGAGAAGAGATATGAAAAATATTATAAAGGATTTGAGAGAGAAGAAGGGATTGTCGCAAGAACACTTGGCTAATAAATGTGGGGTTAGTAGACAAACAATCAATGCAATTGAAAATAATAAGTACGATCCTACATTAAAATTAGCTTTTAGTCTTTCAGAAGTATTGAATACAACAGTAGATGAACTTTTTTTAAAGAAAGGAGTATAGAATTATGAATTATTTAGTATATTTTGTAGGGGCTATATTGTGGGCTTATATTAATGGATTTTTTACAAGTGACAAAGGATCAGCTCCTTGGGTTAAAGATGATGAAAGAGATAAAGATATTAAACATAAAGCAATTATAGCAAGTTGGTCAGGGATCTTTTTCTTTTGTATAATTGGAATTTTTAATAAAGTATTAGGTCTAGGTGGTGCTCAAAAATCCCCTTATCTTCCAGAACCGATAGCTACTATCTTACAAGAAAATGTTGAAATACAAGTTTTACTTATTCTTTTAGTAATGTATGGGATTTTCTATATTTATTATAGAAAAAAAATGAGTGCTTAGTTGTTACTTAGATAGTTTACCGACAGTTTACTTTGTTTTAAACGATTTATTTTTGTATATGGATAAATCGCTATTCAAATTCTAATCTTTATGAATCTTTATTCAAAATCAACACAAACAACGGTTATCCTTTCTGATTTTGCTCGTTTAGTTAGAAAGAATAACCATTTTTTATACTTGGGGGTACTAAAATTTCTTAAGTTGATGGGCATGTGGCGGTACCC
>NZ_JAJJBY010000117.1:0-2699 GCF_022625245.1 Bacillus sp. TL12
TTTTTATCTCCTATAATATTAAGAGAAGCTCCTGTAACTCCAATATATCTCTTAATATCCTTTTCTTTCATTACTTCAAGTATATCTCTGGTAACTTTGCTATATATAGGTGTATCTCTCATAGGTTGACCAAAGCAATTTATAACAATAAGACAACCTTCGAGTAGTTGTCTTATTGCATCTACATTCTCCGCAGTACCTGTTACAATCTCAACTTTATCATCGTTATATTTTAAATTTTTAGGATTCCGAACAAGCATACGAACTTGGTAGCCATTTTTTAACAATTCTGAAGCTATATAACGTCCTACCTTACCAGTGCCACCAATTACAGCTATTTTATAAGGATTATCCATTCCATCACTCCTAAGAATATATAAGTAAACTCAATCCTTCCGAATTAAATTCTTATTTTACAATCTTGTCCTTTTTACAATTAATAATATTTATCATTTTTCTTTATATTTCAACATAAATTACCTATTTGTTCTGAAGTTTTCTTTTAACGCCTTAAATAACAAAATAGATTGCAACCGAAATGGAAGTCTGACAATAATCATTGTCACATTGTTAAAAGCAATGCTAATTATAATCTTATTTTAGGAACCCCGCCACGTTGTCATCAATCTAGTACTTTGAAGTGTCCCCAAAACAAAAATTTTATTATTTTGCAGTTATTTATAAGAATTTAGCTCATTTTTTTCGTTTTGGGGAACAATGCATTTCTTAAGTTGATGGGCATGGATGCTACCCCTATAAGGATTTTTTTCTTAGGCTAGCAAAAAACCGTTTAAAATACTCTTCTAATGCCACTTCACCCAACTTAGGATTAAAATTCAAATCCTGTCTTGATGTGGTAAGGTCATAGTGTCTATTTATTCCACCATAATATAATTCTACTTGACTTCTAAGTAGTGATGGCTGAGTATTCTTTTCCTTTGCTTCAAATTCAAGTTTATCAGCTAAATTTAACAACTGTTCTTTAGTATATTTTTGTGGTATCTCAAGATTAGGAATAAATTTTTTTGCAATTTTAATGATATCATCTGAAGTTACAGGCTCTTCATTAGCCAAGATATATCTTGTACCCCTTACACCTTTTTCCGCTGCAGCAATCATACCTTTCACAACATCAGTTACATCTATTGGCGTCATTTCACTTATATAGTTAACTTTCATCTTTCCTAAAAGAATACTATCGAAGGCCAGTATGGTTGGAGTTTTCTTTAAAAACTCTCCACCAATCATTGCACCAGGAAGAACGCTAACCATATTCAAATCATATTTTTCTGCCAGCTCCCAAGCTGTTCTTTCAGCTCGTGCTTTTGAATCAAAGTATGCATTTCCATGACTGTTTTCAAGCCATGTAGTTTCATCAATTTTACCCTTTAAGTTTGTCTTGTCCAATGACAATGCTGCTACGGAGCTTACATATACTATTTTTCTTACATTTGCTTCTTTAGCAGCCTCCATTATATTTTGAGTTGCCTCAACATTAGGAATAATTATCTCTTTTTCAGGATCTTGTGCCCAATGTTTAAATACAGCAGCTACTTGATATAAGGTATTCACTCCATCAAGTGCTTTATGAAGTGAGGCTTTATCCCTCAAATCGGCGTAGACGATCTCACAATCAAGGTCTATAAATGGTTCTTTGTCATTTAAATCTCGTACACTTGCTCTAACAGTTTCTCCTCTTTTTAATAATTCCCTTACCAAGTTGTTACCCAAATGACCATTTGCACCTGTTACCAAGGAAATTTTCTTCATAAATAAATCCTCCTAAATCAGTGATTACACCAGTTATCATAATGCGATAATAGCCTGTTGTAATTGACATATGTAAATTGCAATAAAAAAACACCAAATACTTTTATTTGATGTTTCCTAAAAACGTTTATTCTATTTTCATACTTCTCTTAATTCTACTAAGTGAGCTTGCTCTAATTCCAATATAAGAAGCAATATATGATTGATTTATTCTACTTTCTAAAGAAGAATACTCTCTTTTAAACTCCATGTATCTTTCCAGTGCATCTTTCATAAGTAACGCCTGTTCTCGATTTAGCATACCAACAAGAATCTTCTGAATATAATTAGTGAATATAACCTTCATTTGATTAGTTTTCTTCATACCTTGGTCTATGGAATTATACGGAATAACTACGCAAATGCTGTCTTGCAGGCTTTCTACATTAAAGCTAGCTTCTTCAACTCTTAATAAACCCTCTGCACAGGCAAATTCCGTTTCAGCTGCAAAACATTTTGTCACATCATTCCCTGCAGCATCTATATAATAGCCTCTCATAATTCCTTTATGAATATAATACAGTGAAGAAACTCTTTGCCCCTGCCTTAAAACAATTGTATCCTTTGGTACCATCTTTATATCAGCTGTTGAATTGAATAAGTATTTTAAATCTTCTTCCAACTCCAGCTTCAAACCAGCTTCAATATAATCACTCGGCTTATTAAGCATAATTCATCACCTCTATAAACATATAATTCATCACCTCTATAAACATATAAGGCATATCCTTTATCCACAATTTACTATTATAGCATTTAACCATGTCAAGCAACATTTACAAATAATAAAATAAGTAATGATAAAGGTGAATCAATTCAAAATGATAATGAAAAAAGGGTTCTGTTGCGAAGTTTTGTTAAGGTTAAGTGGTGCCAACAAAAAGTTGTAC
>NZ_JAJJBY010000118.1:0-2650 GCF_022625245.1 Bacillus sp. TL12
GCATTTTTGAAAAAACACGTTAGTCAAAAAGTACAAAAGCCGTCCTGATGGACGGCTTTACGTTTAACATAATTTTTGTTATTGGAAGTACATTTAAAACCATCATTAATTTAATAAGAGTCTAATATCTCAAGTTTTTTAGCTAACACCCAACCACTTAGACCATAAGATGCACAAATGTTGTAATAAAAATAATTCTCTTTTATCAATGTATCCTCTAATTCTTTAATATTGTCATAACATATTGGCCAACAATAATTTTTTTGTTGCTCTAATAATTTCTTATTTTCTTTAAAAAAATCTGGAAGTGGATCTTCGTCTATATTAAAAATAATGCTGTTACTTATTTGGATTTCAAAAAAATGTGCTAGGACACCTGAAAAAACTATATATACATTGTCTCCTGATTCAGTAAGAGTGTGAATACGAATTTCTTCTTTCTCAAGATTAACTTGGTATGAAACAATTGTATTATCGTGAACACTTATCATAACTTCACTCCTTAAATTATAGATATTTGATTTTTGTTTCTTCAATATTATTTTTCTAATTGTAACATTTGAGAGAACTGGCTCATTAAGATTTTTAGATGTATAGGATATTCATGCTTGGTTGACATAACGTCCCATTATCCGTAGTAATCAAATCCCAGAAATCTATTCATAACAAGAGTTTTCTAGCTTTCCGCTCCTTTTCTGTATGCAAGATTTCATACAGCTCTGTCACAACAGCATTTGGCAGTTCAAACCGTTCTCGTAGCTTGCATGAAATCCTGCATATTCTTAGCGTATAAAATGCCGTTAGTACCCGTTATTTAACTAAAAAATTGTCTTAACTTATAATTTTCTTTTTTGATATGGTGACCCCATAGTCATCAAGCTAAAATTTTATAGTACCCCCAGAACGAAATTTTGTGCTAACTTGTAACAAAAAGCTTGTTTTTTCGTTTTGGAAAACAACGAAATTCTTAAGTTGATAGCTATGGGGTACCGTCACACCGTTATCTTCTGTCCATGTACGATTAGAAAAACAAAAAGAACTTGTAGTGATTGCTACAAGTTCTTTTTAAGGTAAGGTGACAAAAAGGGTAACACAAACTATCTTAACAAGCATATTAGAAAAACATAGGGATGTTTCTTGATAGGTCTATTATATAACAAATATTAACAATTGAAGAATTAAATTTCAAAAATTATGTGAATTGATAAAAGTGAGCGATTTATTTTTTTAGTATCTCTTAAAAAATCCATTTATTCATATTGAAATTTTCTATACTTAGATGTATTATATTTTTGTATTTTTTCTCTATTTGAAACAGAGAAAACATCATCACTTCTGAAAGGACCCGAACTTCAACGGGTTCTTTTTATACTTGAATTCATTTCTAATGCATTGTATCATATTTTCGTGTCTTACTTACATAGATCATTATCGGAAGGAATCTGCATTCAAGCAGGTTCTTTTTCTTTATGGGTTATGATTTTCTTTTCTTAGCCTGATGGACATAGGGTACCGCCAGCATTTCGGAAAAAACCCACGCTAAGAGCATGCAAGATTTTATACAGTTTTTCAGTCAATCCAATAACAAACGGGTACTCTGAAACCCACGCCAGAATAGGATTGTATAAAAAATGAATAGAGTCATAGAAAAAGAAAAAGGCGGATTCCTTGTGAGATTAGAGATCCGCCTTTTCCTTGCTACGGATAATTTTTTTACGTTATGTTAACTGAATTTGTATAGAGTATGCATTCAATCCTTTCGGATCTTCTTTAACTAAAGGGCCAAATTCTGGAATAACGTATTGTGAAAATGATATTTTTTTGAAATAATTGGAATTATTAATAGTAGTACAACGGAATAGGAGGAGATTTTTTGGAAAAGAGTCATGAAAATAGAATAGATTGGAAAAGATTTATTATTTTTACACTCATCTTAGGTTTTGTTGTTGCTTATTTATCTGTTGTTTCTGATAATCTACCATATTTAGGTGATGGTGTAACAGTTATTAAATTCTTTATATCCTATCTTGCAGTAATGATTAATTCCTTACCGATGTGGTTTATATATGCCATGCTTATTGGGTATTTATTTGCTAAAGACATTAAAGGTGCTGCATTACTTGGTACCATTTATACATTGACTGCAATTTCGTTTTATTTCGTGATTAGCAATTTTTATACAGATGTACAAATACAATTATCATTTAAAGAGATGGTAATTATATTTGTATCTTGGTACGGAGGATCAACTGTCGGTGGTATCTTTGGTGGAATTGTTGGATTTTTATTAAAAAAAACACCGTATGTATTACTCATTTTACTTTCAGGCCTAATATTGCAGTTGTTTGTAAATGGTACAAGAAGCTGGGGGGATATGGTTGGCATAGCACAAAATGTTACTTTTATCTTAATGATATTAAGCATTTTTGTTTATTTAACTCTTGTAAAGAGATTAAAAAAGAAAAAAATAAACTGCGGACATTCTGCCATTTAACCTTTGGATTTCAAAATAGTGATATTCAAGAATTGGCGCGATTGTTCAATAAGCAGCACAAAAGGATCTTCAATCAAAGATCCTTTTTCAGTACCGATAATTGTGCGTTATGTTAACCTTACATGAATACGGTATACATAGTTTTTTGTTTAACGG
>NZ_JAJJBY010000119.1:0-2580 GCF_022625245.1 Bacillus sp. TL12
ACCATTCATGCTTTATATAAACGAAACCGAAGTCTTGGCTCAGATTTCGGTTTTTCGACATACAATAAATTACAGGAGCTACTAACAATCGCATAAAATATACAACTTTTTGTTGGCACCACTTAACCTTAACAAAACTTCGCAACAGAACCTGGCAGACACTGTATGGAAAAGATGAAATTCAAAATATTTCTGTTCAAGCAAAAAATATAGATGATTTAGAGAATGCAGGTAAAAAAGCCGCAGATGTTTTAAACAGTCGTAAACCGAGTGATGCAACTGGTAAATACGAAGTAATGAATTTAAAAGAGATTCAAGAGGGTATTTCAAAGCTGACGGGAATTATGACAATGATTATCGGTGGTATCGTTGGCATTTCATTAGTTGTTGGTAGTATTGGTGTTATGAACATCATGCTCGTATCTGTAACAGAGCGTACGCGTGAAATTGGTGTACGTAAAGCACTTGGCGCAACCCGTAGTAAAATTTTATTACAATTCTTAATTGAAGCAGTTATGTTAACGCTTCTTAGTGGTTTAATTGGTATTGGTCTTGGATATGGCGAGGCATATATCGTTTCCACATTTGCGAAATGGCCACCGCTGGTTTCATGAGAAGTTGTTGTTGAAGGCGTATTATTCTCAATGACACTCGGTATTATTTTCGGATCAATTCCAGCGAATAAAGCTGCAAAATTAAATCCAATTGAAGCACTTCGTTACGAATAGTTTACTAGTGTAGTAGAGATAATTCTCTCTACTACACATACACATCGTTCTAGTGGGCGATTCAGAGCAGCCTTTAAGAAGATGTGAACCGTCCACTTAGAACGAGTTATATAAATAGAAGGAGGCGCTATATATGGAAGCGAATATGAATACACAAGATGTAGGTGTGAAAAAGCCATCATTATTTGGAATGATTACATCTCCTGGAGTACAATTTGAAAGAATGAAAACAAAGAAGAAAGTTTGGGGTATGTTCTTCTTAGTAGCACTATTACAAGGGCTCCTAGGTGGATTAAGTGCGTATGTTATGTATACATCACCTGAGATGGTTAATATGAAAAAAGAATTAGGTGATCTTGCTGGACAAAGTTCACTTACATCAGAAGTTATTTCTGGAATTGGATCAAGCTTTGCTGGTGCAATGATTGGAACACTATTTATAGCAGCTATTTATAAAATATTTATGATGTTCTTTGGTAATGATACTCCTTACAAAACCTTATTGAATATTGTAGTTTATACAAACATTGTCCTTATTATTGGTGGACTTATTAATACAATTTTAAGTCTAATCTTTGGTAGTGGAACGACTCAGTATACTAGTTTAGGATTATTATTTAAGGAGGGTACATTTGCATACGGAATTGGTAATACAATTGAAATATTCTATGTATGGAATTTAGTTTTAATTTGGCTCGGATTACACATTACAGCTGGATTAAGTAAGGTGAAAGCATCAATTCCAATTATTGTTCTATTCATTATTAAAGCGGTATTCTTAGCGGCAATTATGGTATTAATAGCGAAATTTTTACCGGGGATGCCGATGTAAATAAATTCTGTTCATTATGAAAAAATCAGTAATAGATTTGCAACATTATTAACCGGTTCCTTAACGTACAAGGTACCGGTTAATTTGTGTCCAAAATGTGTCTAAACGTACAATTTTCTTTTTTTGATATGGTGGCCCATGCCCATCAACTTAAGAACGGAAACTAAATGAACTTTCGTTCAAATAAACTAAAAAACTCTTAAAACACTATTTATCCTTAAAAATGGGCATACCAAATAAACCTAATTAGGTGTCATTTTTAAAAATTATGCAACTTTCTTTTGTTTTTTCAATCCACTATATTCATAGACAACACCCATAATATCAAAGATTGTTTTCTTCTCATATCTGTGAGATTTCCGTCCATTCTTCTGTAGGAGGTGAAACAGGCGGATGAGAACCTTTGTTATTTCTTGAGTGTTTTGTTGTATAGCTTGATACAACAGATGTAAATAATCTTGAACCATTCCAATCGCTTTATATTCGCTTAATTCTCTTTTCTTCTTTTTCAAAAGAAGTTGACGCATTTTAAACATAGTAGAGGAGCACAGGAAAATAGCGATTAGCTTTCCATATAATTGGCACTCTAATCGCTCCTGTTTTACATTGCGATAATGGTCTATTTTGAAGAGTGATTTCCACGTTTTAAAAACAATCTCTATTTGCCAACGCAAAGTATATAATTCATGTACCTGTTCCATCGGAACCCATTCCCAAGGTATATTCGTCACGTAGACGTTTAATCCCGCTACCAGTTTACTTTTCTCTGAGTACGTTCTATTTTGTGATTTTTCTTTTTCTGCGATCTTCGTTCGTCGTTTTTGAAGTTGTTTTTCTGTTAATCGATTAAAAATAACGCGTGTAAAAAGTTGTTGTTTATCACCAATATAAGCATGTTTTAATTCAAATGTTTCTCCGGGCTGTAGTTGGTTTAAAAGCTGTTTCACATCAATTTGTATGTATTCTGATTGTTTCTTAATGGTACCATTTTTAGGTTCTGTTGCAAAGATTTCTAAACTA
>NZ_JAJJBY010000120.1:0-2347 GCF_022625245.1 Bacillus sp. TL12
CCAAAACGAGTGGCTACCATTTCTGTTATAGATAAGTATGTATATGAACTATCATGACAATCAGGTTATTAACTAAATTAGAACTTCCGCTAACAAGAATTATGTAAATAAGCTGTCCATATGGGCAGCTTATTGTATTTTTTGCTTAGCATGGTTTTTTCCAAAATACTAGTGATACTCCTAAAAGAACATTTATCGCTAATCTACCATGTAAGAACCTATTTTCTTACATTTTCTATGGTAAAGTAGAAAATCATATAGCAATCTATATCAGATAAACAATCTTTTTCATATAAATATATTAACTCTGTTAATGAAAGGAGTTGATTACTATGGCCTTTGAAACCAACTGTGCAACCTGTGAGGGAGATAATACTATTCTTAGTGTTCATACTGGAAGAATTGACATTGAATTGCTCGGATTGAATGTAGAAGTGTGTCCAATTTGCATTAGAGTATTTACTTCTGATGGATCTCCATTAACTCCTGCACAAGATGCTCAAGTACAACAAATCATTTCAGCTATTCAAAATCTACAAAATAGCTTCGTCTCAAATCCATAATAGGGCGTTATATTAACTCTCTATGAATAAACATTCATAGAGAGTTTTTCTATTTTTTTAAGGTTGTATTCTTGTCTTTTGATCTAATATTTGCTTTTTGGCTAAAGTGCTGGCTCGTCGTGTGGGGACGAAACCCCACGTATTAAACGTATCGAATTTTGGATAAGAACTATTTTTTGAACGAATAATCTAAGCGGTTCGGCTCGTATAATTGCTAATCCAAGTCGATAACCATTGCATTGCTTTTTGTCTGTCGGCTTGGCGAGAAAAGCACACGAGCCGAAAAAAGTTTTGCAAGGACAGAATCAAAAAGAAAAGGCGATAGCATTTAGGTGAGGATTAACGAACCGACTTTTTGATTTTGAGGGTGGAGATTTTTGAGTGGTTTTCTCAAAAATACTACCCGTTCCTTGCGGAACTTTTAGCCCTATATATAAGAGTGAGATAGAGAAAATATAAAAAGTCAGTAATAGCAAGGGTTTATACGATGTAGGGTGTGAAAAAAAATTCACACCTGTGTGAATTTTTTTTCACACCTAGAAAATGGAAAATAATACAAAAAAGAAAGATGTCAATAGTAAAATTGACATCTAGAATAAATAAATTGGTAATTTATGTTTTTTAGTATCGCCCTTAACCTTAAAATTTCTTAATGACTTTTTAAAAATATGTTGAGTTGCTCTATCAACACTATCCTTAGGAGAACAACACATAATATTAGGATTTACAAACCATGTACGACTTGTGCAAATCCTTCCATCATCAGTTGTCATTCCTGCTTCTGCAACCCCTAAAACACCTTTCTTTAGCAAAGAATTCATTGTTTTAGAAACACTTTCTCTTGTTTTACCAAGCTTTTCAGCTAAATAGCTAGGTGTTGCTGCATTAGTATCAATTTCATTATCATTATTGCTTTTTTCAATAATTACATTAGTTTTAAATTCTAAATAAGAAGAAATCTGCAATAAAAACGCTTGCTCTGCATTAGTGAAATATCCAATACCATTTAAATATTCCATATTATCCATTATAATCTGCACAAATCTCACCCGATCCGTTGGTTTTTTCTTTTTTGCAATGAAATATTCTTCTCCGCCAGTCGCCTTACTTAATAACTGTAAGAGCATTGCTTTCTCTTCTTCTGAGTAACCACCGGCTTGCAACTGATCATAAATACTATCAATCTTACCATCTCTTAATTTCGCTTTTTTTTCAGCTTGTCCAAAATCTACAACTTTTGTCATAAAATAATTCTCTCCCTTAGTGGAAGGAATCAACTTTTATATGTTAGAATGTATATAGAATATATATTGGTTGATTCCAACCTTATTATGAAAAACCGCCTGTCCGCCAAGACTTTGGGCGGTTTTTTCGTCTTTCTTTATAATAACATGAAATGCATTGTTAAAGGTTTCCATCTATTAAAAATCAATTCTCTTTTTCGCCATCATCACACCTATCTTTCCATATCAAAACCTTGAGATCTACTCATTTCCCTCTTATGTTCACGTTCAAATTGATTATCTATTCCCTTGCTACCTAATTCACTATTAACAAGCCCTCTAAACGCTTTAAATCGCTCTCCAATAACTTTTTTTGACAGGTTATATAAAACTCTTATATTTTCCCTCAAACCCCTTATATGAGCTTTTAAACTGTTTATTTCAATGTGTAATTCTTTATTTTCTTCTCTCAATTCACGATTTTGTTTATGAGAATGATTTAAAGCAAGATTATTACCCTCTATTGTTTCTTCTAAATATTTATTATCTGCTCGTAAACTC
>NZ_JAJJBY010000121.1:0-2287 GCF_022625245.1 Bacillus sp. TL12
GCGTTATGTTAACCGAGTGTGTATACAATATTCAACCAAAAACAAACAACATATCAACTCTCTCAAATGGTAAAATAGGGAAAATGACATTCTGAATAATACCTTTAGAAACCACTATTTATTACATAGGGGTTTTCGAAAAAAAGTAAAGTAAAGGGGAGATAAATGAAATATATTAATGGATTGTACATATCACATATATTGATGATGTTCATTAATTTACTTAATATTACAATGTTTGATAATAAATACTCAGGGATAACAATGTATCTTTCTTCCGTTATATTCATAATTAGGAGCGCATTTTTCGGAAGTGCAAAACAGCTTAAAATGAGTGAGAAAAAATAAACCATTTAGGAGGTGACAATCATTAATGAAACAACAAGAACAAGTTATCTTTCGTGAGATTCAGCGATCCCCAATTTGGGTATGGATACTCATATTAGGGATCGCCATACTGATGTGGTATGGATTTATTCAACAAATTATTCTTGATATCCCGTTTGGAGATAAACCAGCTCCTAATGGTGTATTAATTGTTATGTGGTTGTTTTTCGGGATTGTCTTTCCTGTATTAATGCTTGGAGTATTGAAACTGATTATTGAGGTCCGTGAAAAAGGTCTTTATGTTCGTTTTGTTCCTTTTCATTTTCAATATAAGCAGTACCTTTTCAAAGATATACATCATTATGAATGCATTACTTACAGTCCGCTAAAACGATTTGGGGGATGGGGAATTCGTTTTAACCTTAAGAATGAAAAAGCCTATAACATGAATGGAAATAAAGGTATAGAGTTAAAGTTGCAATATAACACAGTAGTAATCGGCACTCAAAAATCAGACGAATTAAAAAAAGCACTGGACTCAGTACAAAAAGTATAATGAAAATTAAACTTCAACAAACGGGCACAATTCAAGAATTTCTACTAGGTATACCTACTTTAATAACAACTTAAATTTACTTCCGATATCGCTGATTATGTGAACGAAAAAGTCCCTTCAAATCTTCTGAAGGGACTTTTTCTAGGGTTTTAGATACAGTGACTGCTGATAAGTGAGATTATGAGAACCAGCAACAGAAAAATATTTTATCTTTTTTAGATTTATGTAATAGTATATTTGATATTTTTTATATATTTATGATTTGTGTAAGATCATTTGCTGTAGTTATTTCTGCATATACATTGTTTAAAGCACTTATAAAAGATTGATGTACTTGTTGAGCAGGGATAGTGTTTTCCTGGAATTCTAAATCTTTTGTAGTACAAGCATTTTCTATAACAATACAACGAAATTCTAAATCATTAGCAGCTCTTACAGTTGCATCTATACACATATGAGTCATCATTCCACATATAACAAGAGTATCAATACTTTCTTTTTGAAGAATTCTTAATAAATTAGTATCTCGAAAACTATTTGGAAAATGTTTTTTAATCAAATATTCTTTTTCTAATGGTTTTACTTTTTGATGAATTTCGGCTCCTTCTGTATTTGGTAGAAAAAAAGTAGCATTTTCTTTAGCTGAAATATGTTGTACATGGATAATAGGTCTTTTTTTGTCTCGGAAAGAATCTAAAACTTGTTTTGCATGTTGTACGGCTTCTAATGGTTTATTTAATTCCATTTTTCCATTAGGAAAATAATCATTTTGAATGTCAATTAATACTAAAGCGGTTTTCATTTTGCATCCCCCAATATTTTGAAAATTGTTTTATAATTTTATTATAGGGAGACTAAGGAAAATTAGTAATATCCTCATGAAAGACTTTGGCTTCAAATCATTTCGTCGTGAAAGGATTTAAAATTATGGTTGATTATGTAGACATTAAGATACTAAGTTTGTTAAAAGAAAATTCAAGAGTACAGTGGAAAGATATTGGAAAAGAAATACATATGACTGGACAAGCTGTAGGTAATAGAATTAGAAAAATGGAGGAAGAAGGAATTATAAAGGCCTATACAGTTTTATTAGATGAGATGAAATTAGGGAAATCTTATTTGGCTTTCATTACTATTTTTATGAAGACGAATGAACATTCTAGGTTTTTAGATTTTATTGTAACAAGAGATTCTATTGTAGAAGCTCATAAGATAAGTGGGGAAGGTTGTTATATATTAAAATTGGTTTTAGAGTCACAGGAACAGTTAAATAGTTTGTTAGATGAGATTCTTATATTTGGAAATTATCGTTTGAATTTATCAGTTAATAAGATAAAAGGATAAAATAAGGACAATGATCATTTTTTATGAAAAAGAATGATCCTTTTGGGTTACTTCTGATAG
>NZ_JAJJBY010000122.1:0-2280 GCF_022625245.1 Bacillus sp. TL12
TATCCTGTTTTCTAGAGTGTAGCTTCATGTAGGAAACTTTGCAACAGAACCAGTTTTCGTATTTCTTCTGTACTGAGACCTGTGAATTTTGCAATGTCTTCTAATGGCATACCATTTTTATGCATACCACGAATTAATTGAATTCTCCCTTTCTCAATACCTTCTTCTAATCCTTCTTCTCGAGCATGAGCCAACTTAGCTTGTTCATCAAGAAGTAGCTTCTCACGAGCTTCATAAGCTGTTCGGAAAGAGGAATCATGACTCATATTTTCCCATTTATTTATTGCTTTTTGTAAAATTGGATCTTGATTCATTGCAATCTCCTCCAATGTTTGAGTTAAATGTTCATCTTCATGTGCTGGTAGTAATAACATCCAGCGAACAAATGCATTTTCCCATGGATTTACTTTTTCTTCACGCCATTGTTTGACCAATTTTGGAATTTCTACAAAATGAATTTCAATATCATCACTTAGTATCTGTTGCTTTTTAGGATTCCATAATTGTCCTATGGTGTGAAATGAATCATCCTGGGAGAATAATATAAAATCTAATAAGTTAATGGTAATGGTTTTCCGAAGTGAACGATACGGCATCCCTTCTTGCATTTGGGATGTATAGAGTTTACTCCAGTAATATAAAGATCGCTTTACCATATCATGTGTGTTCCGTAATTGAATTTCGATATTAACTTGTGTTCCATTATCTAGTGTTGCTAATAAGTCTAATATGGATAAATTATCATCTTCATAAGATTTATGAAGATGGGGATCTTCTAGTTGTAGAGATACAATAGGTGCATCTAAAGATTCTTCTAGGATAGCATTTAGAAATCCAATTAAAATCTCTTCGTTTCCCTTCGTTCCGAATAACTGTTTAAAAGCAAAATCAATTCGTAAATTTACTAATTTTGTGGACATGGGTTTCCTCTCCCTGTCTTTCTGTTCTTCTTACTATTTTATAATGTAATTCTTTATATAAGCAAATGCTACTTTTACCATTGTAGCTCTAATTCATCACAGTACACATCTAACTCCGTAAAACAATTTTGTAAATCCGCTTCAAAATTAATTTCACGAATTATGCTATCTACTTTTTGTTCTAAGTCTGGAATTGTACTGTAAGGAATATAGAATATGTACTCTCCTGAACGTTGTTCCATATTGTATTGTGATATGAGAAAGGATTCAATATTTTTTCGAACTTTCCCCTTTCCTCGTACAAATTTATTATTATTTTCTACACGTAACAACATACGGATGATGGCTGTTTGTTCCTTAGTCTTTTCATCTTTTTCAGTTTGTTTATTTTTTCGTATGTATCGGTAAAGCGTAGCTTGACTAATACCTGTCATGTTTACAATTTCTTGTATGCTATACTCTTTAGAATCATATAACTTTAATGCCCTTTCAATAAAGCTATTCTTAACACGGGGGCGTCCCCCTACTCTTCCTCTTGCTCTTGCACTTTCAAGTCCCTCTTGAGTACGTTGAGCAATTAAATCTCTTTCAAACTGGCTAAATGCTTGAAATACAGTTAACATTAGTTTTCCTTGAGGAGTGTTTGTATCAAACTGTTCTTTAATGCTAATGAGTTTAACGCCTTTACTCTCAAAATACTCCACCAGTTCAATTAAATCCTTTGTACTTCGTCCTAACCTAGAGAAACTTTCAACAACTAACGTATCCCCAGGCCGAATTTTATCCTTTAATCGGTTAAGCTCTGGTCGATCACTTTTTGTACCTGTCATTTTTTCAGTCAAAATTTCGGTACAGTTATATTCTTGAAGCATGTCTATTTGCCGAATCAAATCTTGTTGTTTTGTACTTACTCTCGCATAACCATAAATATATGAATTCATGAAATCACCTAACCTTTTCACAATAATTTTATCATAAAGGGTAGTTAAAGTTAATTTGATTTTGATAATAATTTTGATAACGAAGTTAAGCGATTTAGAAGGAGTTGTAACTTTAGGAGATAATTTGCGTAGTTTTTAAATGCTAAATTGCATATAGATTAAAAAGAGAAGTCTGTAAATTTGCAGACTTCTCTTTTTATATTATTCATTTTCACCAGTCACTAAAGAATCTCTCACTACTTCAATGACTTCTGTATTGATCTTATCTAAATGATTAATTTCTATTATGCGCTACGCTCTTTTATGTATATTTTGAGTGTACCCATAATAGACAAAACGGCATTTATAAGCCCTATAAATTGCATATGGAAATAAAAGTAAGTATATGACCTATTTTTACACGTATCTCGGCTGTACCC
>NZ_JAJJBY010000123.1:0-2240 GCF_022625245.1 Bacillus sp. TL12
TCCACCAAAAACTTTGTTTGGACGAATTTCAAATTCGTATAATTGAACTGCTTTTTCATACTCTCAATAATTAATTTCTATTCATTTACGCATAAATGAATTTATTTCTCTCCCTCTTTATTATTTCTCATGTAAGACTCTAGGTAATCACTGCACTTGAAGTGATAGCTTGTATTGAACCTTTATCGCTATTAAAGTAGGAAGCAGACAAGGATAACATGAGGAATAATATGACACAAAGCGTGTGCAATCATCGCATATTGCAATCCTAGCTTCCGATACAGCCAACCAAAAACCATTCCAAAAATGCCGTTGAGTAAGAAGCAGCGTAGCAGAATAAGAGCATTCAGACCACCAAACATCGTAATCGTTGCCGGAATATGCCCTGCTGCAAACAAAAGTGCTGATACAATGTTAGCAACTACAAATATCCATACTGGGATATTCTCTTTGTCTTTGTTGCGGGCAAACAGTTTCCACAAGATAAAAGCAGACAATGACATGAAAAATAATCTCATCATAATTTCTTCTAATACTCCACCATAAATAACCGAGGCTGCCAGATTGACTAGCGAATAGTTATCCTTCGTATAAGTTGCCGCGACTTCGGGAATCACTTTGGCGAAAGTGAAGTAATCCGATAATAAAAATAGACCACCCATAATGCCAATAAATAAAGTAATCAAAACACTTTTTTTTGTAAAGTTAAGCTTTTTCAGCAAGTTTACCTTATCGGCTAAAATATAACCAAAAAACCCCATAACACCAGTATATAAAATACCCGTCTGAATACCTGAAAGTAGAATATATGATTCTTTTGACATCTTATCTAATATCTGGTTAATAATTTCTTGATTCATCGTAGCGATGCTATACATTCCAATCAGTACTCCACCAATAGTACCAATTGGTAACATACAAAGTGAAAATTTCAGTGCATTCTTATAATTGTTTTTCATGTTCGTTCATCCCCAACTTGAATTTTAAAGTTCCAACGATACTCTTATACCTCGGCAGTTCCGCCAAAACAGCAAATGTAGGATTTTCTACAATGCCTTGTACCATACTTGCTTTGATGGTATCTTCATGTCGGACAGTCTTTGATCCAATCTGGAATTCCTCAAACCAGTTATCAATGGCGTCAAAATAGGAATCGCCATGTAAATGTAAACCATACAAAGAAAAAGTCGAAGTACAGACAGACGAATACTTTTGCAGCATATCCAATGCCTTTTCGTGATTTTCCTGCATGCAATACACCTGTGCAGCCGTATAATATACCTTTACTAGCATATTAGGATGTAACTTCTTCAGGTCATAAGCATCTGCAAGGACAAAAGTACGGTGTAATATTTCCTCTGTTTTTTCTACGCTTGGTGCATTCAGCAACAGATAAAACGGTATTCCTGCAACTAGTGACATCAGATGCTGATACATACTGATCTGCATGACCTCATTGGCTCTTTTCATATTTCCCATCAGTTGATACGCCTGTGCTATTATTTCATCATCCGGGGAATGGGGACGGATGGTTTCACCAAGCAAGTCCAAAACCTCCTGCGGTTTGTGTAACACAAGATAACAGGTAGCTTCCAACGATACTGCATCTTTGGCAAGCGAAACATCCTCGCATTCTGTTTTCACCCGAATGCACAGGCTGACAGCTTCCTCAAGAATTTCTGTCCGTTTTTTTTGCTCCGCCGCCAACATATAGTGGTTGGCAAACAGCACCGCCATCTGAAGCAGCAGAGGAAAACAGGAATAATATTTTTTGACGATATTCCTGCATTCTGCAATCACTTCATCAAAAGACTTTTCAGCAAAAGCGGACGCAAGCCTGTGATACAGCTTTTTAATATCATCCTGCGTCATTTGGGGCACATATCCTATTAATTCATCTATACTAATATTAAAATACTTAGCCAATTGAGGAAGAAAGGTAATATCGGGATAGCTTTGTCCTGTTTCCCATTTTGAAACAGATGCTTTTGTAACACCAATATATGTTGCCAGTTCATCCTGCGTAATACCTTTTGCTCTGCGCTTTGCGATAAGTGTTGTAGCAATATTGATTTCTTTCATTTCATCACCTCAGTTATAATTATACAGGTTATTGTCACACAAACCATGGATTTAAAGTTGATTTTAGTTGATAAAATCAACCACAGGGAAACTCAAAATGATTTTCTTAATAGGGTCCTGCCGCATCGCTATCAATCTAACAAAACAAACTTTCCATC
>NZ_JAJJBY010000124.1:0-2185 GCF_022625245.1 Bacillus sp. TL12
GAAACACCACGTTCGTAATGGTTATCCATCCTGATTATCCAGAATTGCAGGGATTAGGAATAGTAACAAAGGCGTCGGATGAAATAGCATTAGTTTGGGTTTACCTATATGTAGATAATAGCGAACGGTTTGTTCATATCGAATTTTTAAGACATGCTACAGATGAAGAAATAAGAGCAGCTAGCAAAAGTTAACTGCTCAGCCCAAGGGAATAGGAAGAAAGAGCTTTGGTACTGCAAAAATGGATTATGGATATTCACCAGCCCGTTTATAGTGTAGCCGAAACTTGGATTTTTATTCGGAAAAACTAAAAGAGCAGCTAGCAAAAGCTAACTGCTCAGGTCATGGGTAATAGAGAAATGGGTATCTACAGTATTGACGGAATATTGAATTTTATTCAGGGGGGAAGAAAGTAATGAGTAGTGCATGTACATGTCATATTAATCCAGAAGAATGCGCTTATTGTAGATGGAAAGAGATGAAAGTTGGGACATTTGGATGTGGAGCTGCAATTAAGTTTCCTGACGGGAGAATGGTAAAGTTTCACACGTTAAATATGGATGAAGCCCACGAAGTGGCTGATGCATTAAGTGATTTAGTATTTGGATTTGAGGTGGAGGAGAAAAATGAAGAACATTAAGTATAAAGTTTTTACAACAAGTTTTGATGGTAATACAGGACTATTTCCAGTAATAGCATTACAATTTCACGATGATGATAGTATTTCGATAACTTACAACGATCCTGGTTATGGAATTAATAAAGAGATGTTGGATAAAGATTCTCTCATTCCATCTACAGGATTAAAGGACAAGCATGGCAATGATATCTATATTGGCGATAAAGTTCGATGGACAAAGGTACAGTATACGGATTGCAGCATGACAGAGATAGAAAGTACTGAGGTAGTTGAAGGAATAATTGATTGGACGGATACATCGTTAGTGTTGGTTATGGAAGAAAGAGCGCATTTCCTATGGCCTTCAGCTGTTGAGGGACCAAATGAATTTGAAGTCTTAGGGAGTATTTATGAGTCCAGGGAGGTAGAGGGAAATGAGGGAATTTGAGTTTGTTGCAATTAATTCTGGTGATGGTGAGTATATCCCTGACACAAACTCTCCATTACGCTTGTATCCTAATGATTTGTTTGGTGATTCAGGAAGAAAAGTGCGTATTAAATTAATTTTAGAAGATGTTTATACAAAATAGTTATTTGAGAGTAATAGAATTATTTCAAATGTTGTAGCTGTGATTCAGCTAAACCTGCGCCAATAATAGTAGCAATAATTAATACAAAAGCAATTAAAATACCTAAAATTATTAACATAGCAAAAGTAATTTTTTTCGCTGCATCTCCTTTCGGAGCAAGAATAGCTAAAACAATTGAGATAGACAGTATAAAAATAGCAGTAAAAAAATCAAAGTGTATATACTTAGAAAATGAACTGAAAAATAAGATTGAAGTTAAGAATATTGAAACGAAACCGAAGTATTTTCTCATTACTTTAGCCTTTCTTGAAAAAATAAATTATACAGATTATACCATAAATAAAGTGGATTAAAGTGAAAGTTTAACAAAAACGCTATTTTGTACGGTTTTAAATCTATGAGAAAAGGACCAGCTACGAATAGCAGGTCCTCTCCAAGATGGCAAAGAGTAATTCTTACGGTACTCTTTGTTCATATAATACACGAATATTAATAATAACTCTAGATTCTATATATTGAGAAATAAAGTTTTAATAATTCTAAACAAAGGGGGCTGAAAAATAAGTGTTTTAACAAACTTAAAAGAATATGCAGTCTACAAAGGTGAATCGCTAGTATGTATGGACCATACTGGAATGCGCTCAACATATGAGAGTACTTCCTGAAACTGTTCGTTATTATACAACGCCAGCTTATCAAAGGCAGTTAGCGAAGCGAAAGAGAGTAAGAAATTACTTAACTGTTACGAAACTTGAAGAAGATTAATATAAAAATTTCATTTTGTACAAAACAAAGCCCTAGTCTCCTAGGGTAATGGGTATAACGCTCGTTTCTATCGAGCTATTACATGATATCCTGTAACGGATGTGGATACAACAGTAATTGTTACCAAAAAAGTAAGTAGATAGGAAAAGGTAATTATGGAAAAGGGGAATGGATATGAGCGACCAAACTGTAATTGTTAGTAGGGGTATCG
>NZ_JAJJBY010000125.1:0-2172 GCF_022625245.1 Bacillus sp. TL12
CCTTAAGACGAGTCAGAATGACTCGTCTTTTTTGTGTATTTACATAAGTGTTTTAAAAAATATAAAATGGAATCGAGGGAAAATGAAACAAAAACTAACATACAAATCACAGTTAAAAGGTATACAAATCGAACAAACAGAAGAAAGTTATACGTCATAAATTCGTCCATTTTATGTCTACCACCACAAAATGGACGAATTTTTAAATGTTCTGTTTATAAAACAGAAATCCATCGTGATGTAAATGGTGCACAGAATATTGCTCGTAAATTATATCAGATGGACGTAAAAACCATCGTTTCGATTGTATATAAACAGCCCGTTTGGCATAGACGTTTTTTGTCTGAGGATAGGAGACAAAAAACGAAACATCCAAATGATAAACCGAAAAAAAGGATCGCCTGTTGAATGGCGTAGTTGGCACAGACCTTGCCATCTTATTGGTGTGTTTCACTGGTAAGAGTTGTTCGCCCAAGCCTTGCCTCTGCATCTTCTTCTGGAAGAATGTAAGTAGGATGTTTGCGAAAAAGAATCCCATGGCTTTAACCGTGGGAGTGGTCAACATTAGAGTACATAGTAAGATAGGGATATATGTAAATATGAAAAAGGGGGGATAAACATTAAAGGGATATGTATGCTATTAACGGCAATTATATTATGGGGAATAGCAATTGCTCCAACAAAGTGGGCGCTCGAGTCAATTCAACCATTTACATTACTATTTCTTCGCCTTTGTTTTGCTGGGGGGATAAGTGCAATGTTTTCTTTTAATGAATTGCGGCAAAGTATTACAAATAGGATCGTACCATGGAGGAGAATGAGTTTATTATCTTTTACTGGTGTGGCTGGTTATTTTATGTTTACATCATATGGCATTTCATTAACGAGTGGTTTGCACGTTAGTATTATTGATGCTGCATTGCCATTAGTTACGATTGTTTTTTCTGCAATTTTGTTAAGAGAAAAAATCCACAGAAACTATTGGATTGGAATTATATTAGGTTTTATTGGTGTAGTATGTATTACAATTCCAGCCAGTAATGACACTCAAAGTGCTTCTCTAGTAGGAGACATACTTATTTTATGTAGTACCTTCTTATTTGCTTACTATACGATATTACTCAAACGGCCAAAACAAGAAAAGAAGTTATCGAATGAAGTGTTTACTACATTAACATTGCTAATTGGAGCGATTATTTTATTGCCTTTTGCTGCTATAGAAGCTTTTTACTACGGTTTACCGCAACTGTATACATGGAAGATTGGATTTAGTTTTATGTATCTTGCTATTGGTGCAACGATTTTGGCCTATTGGCTTTGGAATAAGGCGCTAGAAAAGGTTTCGGTATCAGTAAGTGGGCTGTATCTAAATGCTTTACCACTCATAAGTATTATCGCTTCGGTTATTCTATTAAATGAATCTTTAACATGGAAGGTTTTAATAGGTGGTTGTCTAGTTTTATTTGGAGTGGTCTGGGCGGATAAAGATAAATTACGTGCTCTAATGAAATCTGTAGATCGAAAGACGAAAGAAAATATAAAATATAAAACATATTAATATATGAATATAAAAAAGAGGGTGTGTGATTCATTGAATACGACATCCTCTTTTTAGTTGATTTATAGGAAGATACAGTGAGATTAGAGAACATGCTATTGTATTCATAGTGATGAATAAAAGGACGGTACTCTTTGATAGAAATCACATCACTAATAAAGTACAACGACTCTTTTGCCTTCGAAAGTCTAAGTGTACTTATACAATCTAAATGGGATGATTGATAATTATCTTATAATCCAATTAGACTGTATAACAATTAAATAGTATGAATTGTATGGAGCCAATAAAGATGAATAATTAAGTTGTCTATGATGATGTTAACAAATGGGAAACGTAAACCTATTGTCTGTGAAGCATATTATGATTGTACAGTAGAGGAGGGAATGGTAAAGAAAAAGACAATTGGTACTTTTACAATAGAAAATGAAAAACTAGTTGTTACTGATCCATGTTATCAGGTGGATGAAGATCTACCCTTGATTAAGGTTTTACTTTATGGGAGTCTATATAGTGACTGACGAATAAAAAAACTTTAAATTTATTTAATAAAAACCATTGACTATTACTATATACGAGTGTAATATTATACGAGTCGCTGATAGCAACAATGC
>NZ_JAJJBY010000126.1:0-2155 GCF_022625245.1 Bacillus sp. TL12
AAACCGTTAAAAGAATATAGTCCATCGTGTGGAGGCAAAAAAATTTATAATGGTGAGTTTATTGGAGAAAAAAGAGATGGAGTTGGAGTAACGACAGCTTTATTAGAAATCAATGGAATCAAAGTTATATCTGAATTAGAGTTAGAAAAATTAAAAGATGAAATATAGGGGGATATGTTTAACAATTCGCCTTCCGAAATTATACTTTATTATTCCTAAAAATAGTGCAGTACCAATTATAAGAAACTTGGATGAATAGGCTATTCATGTAAGGTTAACATAACGCATCATTATCGGGTTTCAATGTATTTCGAAGACTATTAAAAGTCCTCTAGATTGTTTAACTGGAGGACTTTCGTGTTCACATAGTTATTGTTCTCGGAAGTTATTTAAGCTTTTCTAGTTTTGGGGTATTTGCTTTTCTTAGCTTGATTGTGATGTGGCGAGAACCCATTTATAAAAATAGATTCCAATAGAAATTTATATACTTTTTTCAAATAAATACAGTCTTTGCACTAGAACCATATATACTATATGAACGTATACAATAAACATAATTAAAGGAGAATAGAACTTGATAAAACATATACTCAGTTTCATTCTTGGAACAATTGTTATATTAATTGGTTCCTTTTGGGTTATTCCTTACACCCTCGAAGCAATTGACAGTAACGTAAGCCATATTACTCCTGACAAAAAATATTTTAGTAAGCTATATGACTATGATATTAAGCTTTGGATGATTGCAAACCTTATATTTTTCATTTTTTTTGCAATTACTGTTCTTATAGTTAAGTTACCTAATTATAAGAAGAACAAAAGTACTCATATAAAAAAATATAGTCATACACATCAGCGTAAAAAAGCAAAGAGAAGGCGTTGTAAATAATTGTTTTTTATAAAACAATTATTTACAACGCCAGCATTTCGGAAAAAACCCAAGCTAAGCAAAAAATAAAATAAGCCATCCATTTGGACAGCTCATTTACATAATTCTCGTTATCGGCAATTATTTTCAATTTGGAATAGTAGTAATATATCTTTTCTAGTTCATATGTACTTCTGTTGAATCTAGTTTGCTATAAATGGTGTTTTACGTATGTATTTAGAATTTGAAATTTCATCAATTAAAAAATCTGCAATATTGCGATTGGTAATTGTTAGTCCTGGCATATCAAATAAATTTTCTTTTATAGTTTTATTAATATCTTTTTCATATATAAATGGTAACCGAACAAGTGTCCAATCTATCTTGCTTTCTTGGAGAATAATAAGCTCTTTTTTCTTATCCTTAATCATCTTAGAATACATAATGCGAAAGACGATAGCCCCCAACTTATTTACGAATGACTTTTTATCTCCATATATATCCAAAGAACCTCCTGTTACTCCAATATACCTTTTGATTCCGATATCTCCCATAATAGTAATTATCAGTTTTGTAACTTCACTGTATAAAGGTGTGTCCCTATTAGGTTGTCCAAAAGTATTAACAACAGCTTCACATCCTTCAAGTAAAGAGCGAATTGAATGTGGGTTTTGAGCGTATCCTTTAATAAGCTCTATGTTTGGGCTAGTTACTGAAACTTTTTCTGGATTTCGGACGAGCATGCGAACTGTATAGCCTTTTTTAATTGCCGTTTCTGCTAAAAATTTACCTACTTTTCCAGTTCCTCCTATAATAGCAATAGTGCTTTTCATCTAGAGTTAGTCTCCTATCCTAAATTTCTTTTTATAACCATTTTATCACGAGAAGATTAAAAAAGTCGTATCTCTTAGAATGAATGGTTCTGGTGCAAAAATAAAAAAGAATAAAGCACATATATTCTTAACGGAATCGTATCTTATGCTGCAAATTCAAGCAATTGATGGATGAATTCTTTCTGAGTTTGGACGGACTGATTCTGTAAATCAATCTGTTTTTTGTAATCATACGCATGACTTCTACTCCAGAAAGAATGGATGTAGCTGTGTCAAAAGATTTGAGTCCTAGCATAGAACGGATACGCTTCTTTATAAAACGATGATCTTGTTCTACTATGCTATTCAAATACTTTTGTTGCCTAAGTTGCATACCATCAGGTATGCTTTTTTCTTTTTTCAATTGTTCAATTGCTATAGGATAAGCTGGATTCTTAGCGACTGTTATAACACA
>NZ_JAJJBY010000127.1:0-2119 GCF_022625245.1 Bacillus sp. TL12
TCGGCGCTTTGTCTGTAGTGAGAACCGTAGGTTCTCCAAAATGTTTTACTAATCTTTTCATGAAGGTATAGGCAGCCTGATGATCCCGTTTTTTACGAAGTTGAATATCCAATGTGTGTCCATCTTTATTAATTGCACGATAGAGATAACGCCATTCTCCCTTAACTTTGATATAAGTCTCATCCAAATACCAAGATAAGCGCGCAGATTTATTTTTCACTTTCCAAATTTGATAGATGAGATTGCCATATTCATGAACCCAGCGCATGATGGTTGTTGGGTGAAATGAAATACCACGTTCTTTCAGGATTTCAGATATATCTCGATAACTTAAAGAAAAACGACAGTAGTAGCCGACAGCTACTAAAATAATATCTTTCTTGAACTGTTTTCCTTTAAAATATCGCATTTGTGATTCTCCTGGCTTCTTTTTTCTAGAGTGTATCCTCATTTAGAAAACTTTGCAACAGAATCTATTTTACCTTTGCACCAGAACCAGTATATTATATAGTTAACAAATTAATTTTGAGGGGTAAGGAAATGAGAATTGATTTTTCACCTAATATACCAATATATATTCAATTAATAGAATTTATTAAAATAGAAATCGCAACCGGTCGTTTGGCAATAGGAGATAAAATTCCTACTGTACGTGCATTAGCTAATGAATTAGAAGTAAATCAAAATACGATTCAACGTACATTCCAAGAGTTAGAGAAAGAAGAGGTTATTGTGACACGTAGAGGAATAGGAAGATATATAACCAATAGAGAAGAAAAAATCAAAGAACTTCGTACAAAAATGATAAAAGAGTTGGTTGATAAATTTATAAATGATATAAAAAATTTAAATGCCACCGAAAAAGAGATTCTTTTAATTCTCCAATCCTCATTAGATATGGGGAAATTTGAAATACCAAGCAAGGAATAAAAGAAAGACCTCCGTATATTCGTATTTAATTTAAATATGAATATACGGAGGTTGTTATTCCTTGTCTTATTTCATTGGGTCATTCCAGTTCCCTTTATACTTGTTAGTGTTATTTTTGTAAGATGTTAATTAAGGTACATCCTTTTAAATATGTTTATTTATACTTATCAACAATCTTCTCCCAGCCAATGGAGAGATTCCACACCTTCACATTTTGAAGGAAGATATTTTCTACTGGAAAAAGGTAAAAAAACTTAAATATCTAGCCTTTTAACACTAGCATCTACACTTAAAATTTTGGCACCATACCACCAAGTGCTCCAAGAACTAATGATAAAATAAAGAAGATAATTACAACCACTGTGGCCTGTTTTTTACTTAATCCAGCTGTAGTATGTAATCCTAATGCAGATATAACTAATGACCAAATTGTAAAAATTTCAAATGATTTCATAACACCATGTAAAACATCATTAGATGAAGAAAACAAAGAACCCAGCCCTGTATACATTTCTTGCCCTGTTCCTCCAATTGTAATAGCCAAAAGACTATTTATAAGTAAACCAAGTGTCGTAATAATACTTCCATACACAGAAATCGCTAATAATTTTCTATAAGACGTATCGTTGTTCATAAACATCATTAATATTTTATAAAAAGCTGCAGTAATAAAAGCCCCTATCATAAAACCAATAGCTCCTGTAAAAAATCCACTCCCTAATTGCCAATTTAAAGGGACATCTAAACCTAACTCTGCATTTGCTTTTTTACCTTCTAGAGACAGAACATACGCATATGTATTAATTAGATATACAATACCCGTTAAGATTGCTAATAGCCAAAAACCTTTCCAAATGACATTACTATTCTTCATTCTTTCAAATTGTAAACTTGGAGATGTAATCATTCCTAATAACGATGGTTTTTCTCCAATAACCTCTTGTTTATCAACATTTAATTCCATTTTTATAGCCCCCTTGTTTTCATATACTACGTTCTATTAGTCAATTCGCATCATCTCTCGCAAACCAACGTTTCGTCTAATAGAATCATGTATAGTAAAGAAAATATCTTTACTATACATGCAACCTATTCATAACGAAGTGCTTCAATTGGATCCAATTTTGCTGCTTTGTTTGCAGGAATTAATCCAAAGATAATACCAAGCGTCATAGAGAATAATACGCCA
>NZ_JAJJBY010000128.1:0-2059 GCF_022625245.1 Bacillus sp. TL12
TACTTGTATCTACCAAAAGAATAGCGTTTTTTCGTTTTATGGATACAATTTTTTAGCTTGATAGCGATGTGGTGCTACTCCTTATAAAAAAGTTTGGTCATATCTCAAAAATTCCTTCAATCCCCTTCATTACTTCAAAGGATCCTGAACTTTTGTTTGAAGGTATCGCTATCTTGATTCCTGATTTAGGATAAAAAGCAGAATGGAAGCTCACGCCAGGGTCATATCCCATTACATGATACTTTATTATAGATTTTTCCCTTTTAGTGATCCAAAGTCCATATCCATAATCTATCCCATCTTTAACATGGATTTGCGAATTTAAAAGTATTTCTGTGTATTCTTTACTTAAAAGTTGATGATTTAACAATGCTTCCCAAAATTTGATCATATCTGATGGTGTAATAAAAGCCCCCCCATCAGCTCCACCTTTTATTGGAATCGAGTAGGTATTTGTTCTCCATGTTTCATCTTTATTATCTATGTACCCATAGGCAGTGCTTTTAGGGAGTCGATCTAAAGGAAAATATCCTGAGTTATTCATTCCACATCGTTGGAAGAGATTTGCTTCAATATAGTCGGTAAAAGAAAGTCCTGATTGTTGTTCCACGATTAAACCTAAAACAATAAATCCAGCATTATTGTAGTGGAATTTTTCTCCAGGTTGGAACATCATCTCCCCATTTTGAAATAAAGGAAGAAAATCTTTTGCGTCATTCAAGAGATACATAGGTATTTGTTTCCAAAGCTCTTCAAAGTCATCCATTACTTGTTCATCAAAATAGTCCGGTATTCCAGAACTGTGGGTCAAAAGGTGATGAATTGTTACGCCTTTGTTAAAATGCGGAAATTTTATGTTCAAACAATTTTCAAGACGAGTTTCAAATGATAGTAAACCCTTTTCAACGAGTTGGCAAATAGCAACAGCTGTAAACAACTTACAGCCAGATGCAATTCCAAAACGTGTATGAACAGTATTCAATTTTTTATCCGCCCTGTTCGCATAACCAAATGCTGATTCAAATAAGACTTTATTGTTATCCTTGATGTAAATAGCTCCAGAAAATTGTTCATCTATTATGTTATGAATTGCTTTAGTAAGGTTTAAAACTCGATTGCTCAAAATAATCCCCCTTGTTCATAGATAGTAATGTATTATTCCCATTTTAGTACGAATTTCCTTTTACTCATTAATACCAGGAAAGAATAAAGTCCAGTTTTTCAGGACAAGATTTTGAGATGCCCCCATTGCCATCAAGCTAAGTTTTTGAAGTACCCCAAAAACAAAAATGTTATCTCACCACAGTTGTCTATGAGAATCCAGTGCATTTTTTTTGTTTTGGAGAACGATGAATTTCTTAACTTGATGGCGATGGGGTGGGACCCCTATTTGCACCAAAACCATTTTTTACATTAAATTCAATATATTACCCGAATATTATGTACCTTTATAGTTTTTGATTTTAATTTGATGTAAAGTATTTATAAATACAACAAAAAATATTACCACTAAAAAAGCCTCTTTCCACAAAAAGTTATGTCCTAGTATAAGATTTTTGCATAAACTATACCAATTAATAATTAACAAGATACCAAAAATATATATACAATTTTTTAATGTGTTTAAGCTGTATTGATATTCCAACATATTTCTTTTCATGTATTTCTGCTCCTATTCGATATAATTAAATAAAATCGTAACTGTTTAAAAGGAAGAGAATTTTTATAGTTCTCTCCCTTTTTTGGTTCATTAGCTGCTTAGTTCATTGAGAAAGCTGCACATTTATCTATTTTAGTATAACGGTATAAAACAGAATTCGAAGATGTAATATTGCATATTAATATATTCGTTTACCATAATGAATTTATAATATTTACTACACCTTAACATTCAAAGAAGAAGAGGAAATAATATGACAATCGCAATGGCAAACTTAACATTCTTAGGTGGAGCAATTCCATTAGTTCAAGAACTTTTAAAAGCATTTATGTAAGTTTTAGTACTTAGCAATCATTTGTATGAGCAAACTTTAAATTAAAAAAGAAGCCCATTAATCAT
>NZ_JAJJBY010000129.1:0-2051 GCF_022625245.1 Bacillus sp. TL12
AGGTTATGTTAACCGAGCATGTATAAATTATGCAAAAAGATTTTAATGAAAAGAAGTAAGTAAAAATAATACTGCATTACAGAAAATAATTATGGTTAAGAGAACAGATACAGACCGGAAGTAATTAGCTTATATGATAGGTAAATATACAAGAAAAACAAAACCATTTTGCATCTATAGTTATATAAGTGATTTATAAGTAAAGGAATGTGATTATTCTTGCGATTAAACAACAAAAAAAACTGTAATTCTCCTGCGATTTCTTGTCCTGTTCCCAGTTCGGTTTCTATTCCTTTTCCTAGTCCTATTCCAAAACAACTAAGTTGCCTTTGTGATTGCTGCGTTTCACCTATGCAGAATGTTTTACAACAACTTATCGGGCAAACTGTAATTCTTGCCACTATTGCAGACCCACCAAACATGCCCCCTCTTTTCTTTCTATTTACTATCACTTCCGTGAATGATTTTTTAGTTACAGTTACAGGTGGCACTGGATCCTTCGTAGTCAATATTTCTGATGTAATAGGAGTAGGATTCTTACCAACAGTACCACCTATAACATTACTTTCACCTACAGATTCAGGGTGCGAATGTGATTGTCGTGAACGACCAATTAGACAAGTACTAGATACACGTATTGGTTCTACAGTGAACCTTTTAGTAAGTAATGGTTCTACTGCAATAAATTTTAACGTGGAACGAACAGATCTTGGTATAGTGATAGGTACTTTACCTATAGATCCATCTAATCCAATCGACTATAGATTTGCTATTTCAACTTGTAAAATTACAGCTGTAAATATATAAACTCTACTATAACTATTTTCATTTTGTAAAAAATGAAAATAGTCTTTTTTATGGGGATAATGAGACGTTATGTTAACTTTACATGTATATGTTATACATCAAAACTCCTCATACAGCGTTTCCCCCACATGGTACAATTAGGAAAAGGAGGAGGACTTCAAAATGATTTTAGAAGCAGTCATATTGCAAGTAAAAGACGGTATGGAGACGGAGTATGAATCGGTATTTAAGCAAGCATCCTCAATCATCTCTTCCATGCAAGGATACATAAATCATGAATTACAACGCTGTATGGAGCAGAAAGGAAAATATTTGCTCCTTGTGCAATGGGAAACTTTAGAAGACCACACGATAGGATTTCGTCAATCTGAACAATATCAAGAGTGGAAAACATTATTGCATCACTTTTATGATCCATTTCCAACAGTTGAACACTTTGAGCGTGTAGAGTTATCACGAAACTGAACTTGACCGTCTATTAATACCTGAAAAGTAACTTCCAATAACGGAATTTATGTAAACACAATTACCTTTTATCTTTTAGATAGGACTAATTGTGTTTTTTAAATCAAAGTAGTCAGAAAATTCTTTATATTGAAAGCGGTTTCTTATATGATGATAATGGGTTGGATGGCACGAGTGGCTATCAGGGTATCTGGCGTAGGTGGGGCCGATACTACGTACAGACTAGGAATATTGTTTTTTTACTATTATGAAACTCTATATATATTATAAAGAAGAATGGAAAAGGAACTGATTCATAAGATCATGAGTCAGTTCCTTTTTCGTTTTGCTACCGATAAGTGAGATTATGTGAACGAAAAGTCCCTTCAGATTTTTTTTGAGGGGACTTTTCTAGGTTTCTAGATGTATTGAGTTCTGATAAGTGGTGTTATGGTAACTACGGTTGTGTAGAATGTATATGTTTGATTTTAAAATAAATATGTATATACAAGTTTTATAATTGTTACGGTTGCTCCAAGATAAGCAAACCATTCCCAAAGGGGTGTTTTTTGTTTAGAATCAGTCATATTGTTATGTCCTCCTTTTTAACATCTATTAAACAATATATTATCATAATTATGAGATTTTTGATTAATTAGATCATTTCAATTAAGTAGTTCTTTACTTCGAATAGGTTTTGTAATCTCTTTATTTATGCATTTTTGAATGTATACTTTTTTCAGTGTTTTTGCTAAAAATAGCTAAGGTAGGATAAACCCAATAAAATCAATGAAATGAAA
>NZ_JAJJBY010000130.1:0-2003 GCF_022625245.1 Bacillus sp. TL12
GCTAATTATCTAAAAATTCCTTCTCTTACTCAAGATGGATCGATTGTAGAATAGAGTAACTGGAGCTTTTAACTTTACTGCTTTTTTATAAAGTAGAATTTGTTATGTAATCACTGTAACATTATTAATCGTAATCCTTTTTGTTACGCAAGGAATCCTTTTATATTAAGTTTTCTTTTCCTTAGCGTGGGTTTTATGTTAGTACGTTGGCTGTATACCCCATGTCCATCAACCTAACAGTACAGATTGCCCCCAAAACGAGAAAATTGACATCTTCATGTAAAAATGTACAATTTTTTTGTTTTGGGGTGTTATAAAATTCTTAAGTTGATGGGTATGTGGCGGTACCCCAAAAAGGACGTCTTTCTAAAAATAGACGTCCTTTCGCTTGGTATTTATCTCTCAGATTACTAAACTTCTTTCTAAAATTTAATATTTATAAGTCAAAACTTTCCAGTTTTAATCCACATTCCTCCATCGCAATGATCTGTATCCACACATTCTAAGCTGTAGTTCACCCAACCTACTGCTGCGTTATATCTGCCTGTATCAAATTTTTTGATTGGGTATTTATAAAAGGTTCTATTCCCTTGCCAGACTTTAACATGTACTCCATACATTCCATAGTTTCTTGCCACAAACTCTACCCTTTCTCCAGGAGCTAACCAAATCCGTCCTTGACTATATTCATAATCAGCATGGACACGTAAAGATCTGTGATCTGCAGCAGAAGCTTCTTGTATAGGTGATACAAATGTCATACCTGTTACTAAAGTTGTAATTAAACCTAACGTTACCATTAACTTCTTGAGCTTCTTCATGATTTAATCTCTCCTTTTTCGCAATTAAGTTGAAATTTTCCATTCACCTCGAGTTTCGGTATCAGAACAATGTCATAAACTCACTCCTTTATAAGAGTTATATGCCAATACCAACTAGTCAATATTGGCATATTTATTATATGATTGGAAAATTGTAACATTCAATTTATCAATTAACTGAAGAGACTTTCTCAATAAACAGTCAGTGTTCGTAAAGGTACACTTTTTCGAAGTACAGGAAAATAGCTAGAAATTACCGAATTTATATCTACATAAATAAGAAGAATCTTTAATTGCTTCGCATATTTTAAATACTAGAGTGATTACGAATCACTTTTCCTCAAACCTCTTTAATAATGAAAGGAGAAGTAAAATTGTATGGAGATACAAGAGATACTGATACCAAGGACAAATACAGCTGTAGTTATGAAATCAGGAGATGATTCAACAGCCTTTATTGGAGGAAATCCTTTTAAAACAATTAATGGAGCGATAACAGCAATTAATGCAATAGGGGCTACTGGAATTACAATTCTTGTATTTCCTGGAGTTTATGATGAGAAAGTAGTCATTCCCAATGGAAATTCATTAAGGGGGACTAACTTGTCGACGGTAATCATTCGTCAACAGAATGTAACCTCAAATACCACAGTGCTCACAATGGGGGGAAATACAAGAGCAGAAGATATCACGGTACTATTAACGTCATCTAATCATGTAAGTTTAACAGGAGTTGCTTTTCCTGGAACAACATCACAAACTGCTAGATTAAGAACGGCAGTAATAACTGTAGATAATTCAACCGCATCAACAAGTGGAACTTCCAATGTGTATGGAATTCATTCTTTTGGAACAGGAACGCCAGATGATAGCATAAGCGCTGTACGAGCAACAACCATAACAACAAAATCAGCTGGTTTAGGAAATAAAAGAGCAATATTAGTTAATACGAATCCACATAACTTTCATTGTCGGGATGTTAATTTGACCACTACTAGTTCAGGTGGAGCAGGATCTTATATTGGGGCAGAAGACTATTTCTACGTCATTTTAATCCGAATGGCTCAAAAAAGAAGTAATTCTTGCCGTGCCCCTATTAAACTCAAGCAAAACAGTATCATATTAAAACTATTTAAATTTAAAGGAGCAAATAATGAAGAAAATAAAAATTATACTATTAAC
>NZ_JAJJBY010000131.1:0-1971 GCF_022625245.1 Bacillus sp. TL12
TTGGATTAGTTATTGGTATAATTGTTGGAAGTGGTCGAAAAAAACAGAATGATAGATGCACTAAAAAGAACTAAAAACGGTTCTGATGCAAAAATCATTTGATAGAGGCATAGAAACCTGCATAGGCTGTTCAATGGTAGATTATGATGCAATTCCAAATAATTCATGTATGAATCTAACTTCATTTTGGGCAGACTTCACCTGTAAGTAAAGTTATCCTTTTTTCATCATATGCATGGCTTCAACGCCACTCAATATAGAAGTGGCTGTTTCATATGACTTGGATCCTAACATGGATAACTTTGCCCATCCCCCGAAAAAGGGGAATAAGACAGAATACACCAATTGTATGTTGAATAGAAAATAGAATGTTATAAATCAATAAACAATCAATGCAACAAAAAAGTAGAAGTTTTATATTGTGACAAATTATTTTTGGGACAGTATTTTGTTATATCTGATTTCAATACAATCTAGTTTAGAATTTAAAAAGAAAAAATGTAACAAAAACGAACGTTTATATTACAAATATCACCGATAAACAACATTTGGTAAAAAATGTATTGCTATGACCTAGTTTTACACGTATCTCGGCTGAACCCCAACTACCCCCAGAACGAGATTTTGTCCTAACTTGTAATAAAAAAGATCATTTTTTCGTTTTGGGGTGGAGTTGTTTTCTTAAGTTGATGGGCATGGGGTACGGCAACGATTACTTCAGCCACTCGGCAATTTCTATGTTTTTTATGGCATTTTACTATACCGAAAGTGACTTCGGTGCAGTTATTCAGTAAAAAGTTAGTGGTTTTCTTTACCGAACACGTAATTTCTAACTTTAATTTCACTTTACCGAATAAAAAAAATTAAAAAAGTAGACCTATTTAGTATCTTTTTCTTGAGTGGCTCCAAAAGTAACGAATGGTTGCCGTATGCCAAATAGGGGCACGGTAACTGAAGAAATAAAAGGTAGACACCTCTTTTGAATGAGATGTCTACCTTTTATTGTCCCAAAATATGACGAACTTCCGTAATATCCATATTCGTAAACTTCGCAATATCTTCTATATCCATTCCGTTTTTATGCATGCCACGGATTAATTGTTCTCTTTCAGCTAATTTACCCTTTTCAATACCTTCTTCGATACCGACTTCACGAGCATGTGCTAATTTGGCTTGTTCATCAAATAAAACCTTTTCTCTGGCTTCATACGCTAGGCGGAAAGAACTGCTCTGACTCATGTTCTCCCATTTATGGATAGCTTTTTGTAACATCGGGTCTTGTTTCATGGCGATGTCCTCCAAAGTGTGAGTTAAATGCTCATCTTCATGTGCTGGTAACAACAGTAACCAACGAGCAAATTCATTTTCCCACAGATTAATTTTTTCTTCTCTCCATTGTTGAAGCAATTTCGGAATTTCAATAAAGTGAATTTCAAGGTCATCCAGTAAGACGTGGTTCTGTTGCTTACTCCAAAACTGTCCGATTGTATGCATATCTTCATAATCAGGAAAGAGATGAAAATCTAATAAGTTAATCGCAATTGTTTTGCGAAGAGAACGATATGGCATTCCTTTTTCAAGCTGGGATGTATAAAGTTTACTCCAATAATAAAGGGAACGTTTCACTATATCCTGTGTATTTCGTACTTGGATTTCTATATTTACTTTCGTTCCGTTATCAAGTGTCGCTAATATATCTAGTATGGATAATTTGTCTTCCTCGTATTCTTTATGCAAATGTGGATCTTCAAGTTGAAGAGATACAATTGGTGAGGATAAAGACTCGTGCAAGATTGCATTTAAAAACGAAATCAGTAATTCCTCTTGTCCTTGTACACCAAATAATTGTTTGAACGCAAAATCGACTCGTAAATTCACTAAAGGTTGATTCATGGTTAGAGTCACCTTTCTTTTCGATATTCTATATGTCTATTTTATCGAAGAGTAAACAGAAGAAGCAACCCCAGATAC
>NZ_JAJJBY010000132.1:0-1968 GCF_022625245.1 Bacillus sp. TL12
TCGTGTTTAATAAATTATAATTATATGAGGTTCATGTTGTAACCAACTATAATTCTTAAAAACATGTAAAGCACGGACATTCTGGCCATGTATTTTTGAAAAGGTTTGAAATCGTATATTTTTTACAAAAACAAGATATAATTATTATTGAAGAGCAATTTGTAAGTCCCATTGAAATATGTGGTAAATTTACGTGGGATATGAAATGCATATTCGAAAAGAGATAATGCACTAAAAAAGTGTTCTTATCCCTTTTTTACTTATATGATGAAGAAATCAATTGTGGGAAAATTAAACAAACGTTTGTTTAAAACATTTTGGCTACGAGGTATTATATTTTCAATTGTCCACTTTGTTCAATTTCACGTTTATTATATAAATTTTATATAACAAAGAAAAAAACACCCGTTTTGGATGCTTCATCTTAATTATCTAGAGTATATGTAAATTTGAAAAATCTCTATTACGTAGTTTTAGCAAAGCTTAATGGTTTTATTTATACTTTAGTCGTACATATATTTTAATTATTTTTGAAATGTTAATGAACATCCTGTAATAATGAAAGTAAACTTTTAAATATTAGTTTACTTTCAAATCCCTATAAACCTTGACCCCATCCCAATTCCCCTGATATCCTCAAAATACATAACAAAAGTATACATTCAAAACACTGTAAATAAAAAGTTATGAATACATACTACTGGTTCACATAAAACATTTTATCGGCACAAATACCTTTAAATAATGGCACCTTACAATACTGTAAGGTGCCATTATTTGGTTTTTGTATTATAATCAAATATGGGAAAATTACACAAAAGAGAGGATACATATGTACAAAAATGGGACTAGAAAACAATCTGTTATCCTTTTTGATGGTGTTTGCAATCTATGTAGTGGGTGGGTTCAATTTGTTATTAAAAGAGACCCAAAGAAACTGTTTAAGTTTGCACCTCTTCAATCAGAACTAGGAAACTCAATTATTAAGGATTACAACATAAAGATGAAAGGTAAAGCCTCTATTATTTTAATTGAACATAATAAAGTCCATATAGAATCTACAGCCATTTTACGCATAATAAGTCAACTTAAAGGACCTATAAAAGTCTTACGTTTATTCAGTCTCATTCCTAAACCCCTTAGAGATAAGATATACAGACTAATTTCAAGAAATCGATATCGATTGTTTGGGAAAAAAGAAACTTGTCTCATCCCGAGTAAAGAGATACAAAACAGGTTTATTACAGATCAAACAGAAAGCAGGAAAATCAATGAATAGAAGTACGTTTTTCAAAAAGCTGAGACTGACGATTATCACTACATTTAGATGGACTTTAGCATTAACCTTCTTGATTTATGGAATTATCAAGATCTTTCCGGGTCAATTCTCTACTGGTGACTTTACATATGATTCGACAAAGGATTCAGCTATGCAATTAGCATGGCATTTCTTTGGCTATTCAGATATATATAATCTTTTTATCGCTTTCGGAGAAATAACAGCTGCTTTATTATTATTAATTCCAAGGACAGCAACTTTAGGGAATATTATTTACTTACCGATTACAGTAAATATTACTATTCTTGACTTTTGTTTTGAGATACCAGCTCGTTCTGTTAGCACCTTACTAACAGGTATGAGTATAGCTTTACTTTTCTTTGAATATAAAAAATTAAAAAGAGTGTTTTTAGATTCACCAGAAGCACATAAAAAGTCTATACCAACAACACTTACAAAAAAGAAGGTGAACATACAATGATTGTACCCGTTATTTTGTTAATCGCTTTTGTGGTTTCTGCCTTCTATTATTTTGTTATTAAAAAAGAAGTATGATATGTATACCATATACAATCATAGTTAACATAATCTCACTTATCAGTAATCAATCTATCTAGAAATCTATAAAAGTACCTTCAGATTCATAGAAATTGAATCATCTGTAGTAATTCTCTCATTGTTTTCAAATA
>NZ_JAJJBY010000133.1:0-1927 GCF_022625245.1 Bacillus sp. TL12
TAACTTCTGATAACGAATTTTACGTCAACTAGCACCTCTTGCAGGGGCTAGTTTTTTTGTTTTCACCTTGTCTTTTTATATATTGCAAATCGAGTGAAGCGACAACCGTTTTCAGACGCAAAAATGAAATTTCGAGACAGAAAAAACGGTAAAGGTTGTAGGAATCTCCTACCAAGTCAAAAACACCGTTTTTGGGGAGACCATGGTAATCCCGTAGCTTGCCCCTAACAGGGCGAGCAAAACAAAGAGGGATTTTTCCTCTTTGTTTTTTGACCTTCCTTTGCTTTTTGTTTGGAGTGCTGGCTCGTCGTGTGGGGACGAGACCCCACGGTTTAAAACGTATCATCATAACGAATAAGAACAAATCTAGGACGACTGATCTTGGCGGTTCGGCTCGTATACTTGCTAGTCCAAGCCGAGAACCATTGCATTGCTTTTTGTCCTTCGGCTTGGCGAGAAAAGCACACGAGCCGAAAAAAGTTTTGCAAGGACAACATCAAAAAGAAAAGGCAGTAGCCTTTAGGTGAGGATGAACGAACCGACTTTTTGATGTTGAGGGTGGAGATTTTTGAGTGATTTTCTCAAAAATACGACCCGTTCCTTGCGGAACTTTTAGCTCCATATATAAGAGTGAGAAGAGCAAAGTGAAGAAAGTCAGTAATATCAAGGGTTTATGAGATATAGGGTGTACCCAAAAGGGAACACCTGTGTACCCAAAAGGGAACACCTAAAAAACGGAAAATAAAATAAAAAAAAGATGTCAATATAAAATGACATCTAAAATAAATAAATTGGTAACTTATGTTTTTTACCATCGTCAGTTACAAAATTTTTAAGTGATTTTTTAAAGATTTTTTGAGTTGCTTTATCTACTCCATCTTTTGGAGAACAACACATAATATTTGGATTTACAAACCATGTACGACTTGTACAAATACGACCATCTTCTGTAGTTGTTCCAGTTTCTGCAACTGCTAATAATCCTTTTTTCATTAAACCATTCATTAACTCTGATACTTTCCCTCTAGTTCTATTTAACTTTCTAGCAAGATAACTAGGCGTTGCACTATCAGAGTCAAATTCGTTTTCTTTACTTATTCTTTCAACCAAAATATTCGTTTTAAATTCTACATAAGGTATTAAATCCATTAAAAACGCTTTTTCAGCTGTAGTTAAATAATTAATTTCACTCAGGTAATTGTAATTATCCATAATAATTTGCACAAACCTCACCCGATCTGTTGGCTTTTTCTTTTTTGCAATAAAATATTCTTCTCCACCAGTCGCCTTACTTAATAACTGTAAAAGCATTGCTTTCTCTTCTTCTGAATAACCACCGGCTTGCAACTGATTATAAATACTATCAATCTTACTATCTCTCATTTTCGCCTTTTTTTCAGCTTGTCCAAAATCTACAACTTTTGTCATAAAATAATTCTCTCCCTTAGTGGAAGGAATCAACTTTTATATGTTAGAATGTATATAGAATATGCATTGGTTGATTCCAACCTTATTATGAAAAACCGCCTCGCCGACCAAAGCTTGGGCGGTTTTTCTCGTTTATACGTCTTTCTTTATAATAACATGAAATGTGTTGTTAAAGGTTTCCATCTGTTAAAATTAATTCTCTTTTCTCCCATTATCACGCCTATCTTTCCATATCAAACCCTCGATGTTTATTCTTTTCCCTCTTCTTATGTTCACCTTCAAAATGATTATCTACGCCTTTATTATCCAATTCATTTTTAATAATCCCTCTAAACGTCTGAAATTTGTCTTTAAAGGCCTTTTTCGTCTGTTCATATAAAACCTTTATATTAGTCTGTAACCCTCTTATATGAGCTTTTAATGAGCTGATTTCCTTATTTAATACACCAACTTCTTTTTGCAACTGACTTTTTTCTTTTTTCAATGTTCGATTTTCTTT
>NZ_JAJJBY010000134.1:0-1912 GCF_022625245.1 Bacillus sp. TL12
TTTTAAGTATTAAACCATATAATTCTAGATTGATAACCTTTGAATTTTATATATTGTTCAAAGAAATAATTATCGTGAATCCTAATTTAATGCGCCATCATCTCGTGCGCAATATCATGTCCATTCATATCCGATGGGTAGTAGGTAGGCCAGTGTATGATTTCATCGAATAAAGCTTCACGATTGTCACCCCAATACAAGTGGTAGTGACCAGCTTTATTCGGATAAATACCATGATCACTGAATTGAATATACTGAGGAACTCCTTCTGTTTTTTCTGCTAGTTTAAATATGTATCTTACACCTCTATTCCCTGCATCATATGTCAAAATTTTGTACCCATCATAGATATACTTACCAGAATATTCTTCTTTGTTTTTGTAGAATGTTACAGTATCTCCTTGAATCACGATACGGTTCACATCTGTTTGATATCCTTCATTATAATACTCCTTATATTCTTTGGCTGACATTTTACCTTTATGTTTCGCTTTGTAAGCAAATACCTCATCAAGCGTTCCATCTTGTAAATATGGATATACCGATTGCCAGTCTCCTTTCCAATCGGAGAGTGGTCGATCCTTCACTTGGTTGTCTTCAAAATATCCTTCATAAATTCTTTCTGTTGCTTTATCATGAGCATGACTATGATTATGACTGTGATCGTGTTCATTTTCATGTGTATGACTTTCAGTTGTTTGCTCTTGCTTTTCAGAAGGTTTTTCTGCAACTAATGCAAATTGTGTTGCTTCCTTTAAAGTATTCACGTTTTCTTCCATTAAAGTGAAGTAATCTTTATTATTCTTCGCATCGTCTTCAGAAATAGTAGCAAGGTGATTTAAGCGTAAAACTTTTGTACCAGTTTCTTTCTGAATAACTGATGCTACTTTTGGAGTAGAAAACGTTTCGAATAAGATGTATTTTAACCCGTGTTCTTTAACTGTTTTTGTAATTTCACCAAGCTCTTTTTGAGATGGTTCATCAGAAGCTGAAATCCCAGCGATAGGAATTTGTTTTAAACCATAGCGTTGTTCCCAGTAACCATAGGCTGCATGAGAAACTAAAGTTTCTTTCGTTTTTGCATTTGCTACAGCAGCTTTAAATCGATCGTCTAAATCTGTAAATTTAGTTTGAAGTGCTGCAAAATTCTTTTCGAATTCTTGTTTATGATCAGGCTGTAATTCTACAAGAGCATTTTTGATTTTTTCAGCTTGTTTCATCGCTAGTATAGGATCTAACCACACGTGTGGGTCTTTATCGTGATGATGTTCATCTTCTTTATGTCCATCTCCATGATCATGATGTTCATCTTCGGTTGCGGCACGCAGTTCGATGCCTTTTGATGCATTTACAATTTTAACATTTTCTTTTTGTAATGTTTTTTCCATTTTTTCAGCAAACGGTTCTAATTCTGCACCGTTATAAATGAATAAATCGGCTTTTGCAACTTTCACTGTTTGTTTTTGGCTTGGTTCAAATGTATGAGAATCTGCACCAGGTGGATAGATTGCTTTAACCGTTATATAGTCACCACCGATTTTTTTTGCGAAATCAGCAAGTGGGAAAATAGTTGTATAAACAGAAAGTTTCTCATCTTTTTTTACTGCACCTTCTTTTTTATTAGAACATCCAGCAAAAATTAAAGTGAAAATAAGTAGGAATGAAAACATAGTTAATTTTTTTGGCATGAAATTCTCCTCTTTTCTTTTTTACAAGTTTATTTCCTCCAATTCTATGAAGAAAATATCTTTTCAACACAAAACGTAATGATTACGTTTTAGTTTAAGAACCTAGTATAATACATCTTTTCGAAATTCACAATAAATAATAATCATTACGATTTATGGTTCTGGTGCAAAAATCATTTGATAGAGGCATAGGAACCTGTATAGACTGTTCAATGGTAGATTAG
>NZ_JAJJBY010000135.1:0-1903 GCF_022625245.1 Bacillus sp. TL12
CGTATTCAAAAATAACTCCTCCGAGACTAATTACATTAGACCAAGAGTTAAAACTCCATACAAACAAATCTGAGAATCCGTTTTTGTTCAAGAATCCAATTATAAACTTAGAAATGGAAATACCTTACTAAAAGCGAAATAGAGCTGAAAGTTTTCCAGCTCATGCGTTAATTCGTTCCGTATGCTTACAAGTGGGAAATTGTGAACAACCAAAAAATTTATTTCCGTTTTGCTTCCCTTGTCTCACAATCATTTTATTTTTACAAACCGGACACTTCCTTTCAGCCGGATCTACTCGATGATACACATCTTCTGCTTTTTGTTCTGGATTCACTTTACTAATTAATTTTTGAAGTTCAAAACGATCAATGAGTTTTACCTGACATGCTTTTGCTAATTCTTCGGCTTGTTTTGTATATGCATTATTGGTTACGATCCATGCTTCATCTGCCTTATAATAGGCTTTCCCTGCATATACTTCTTGCACAGCCCGAATCCCAACTCGATTCTTTACCCCATATCGTTTCGCCTGAATCACAATACGATTTTTCCCTTTTAATACGACGTCTACTCCGTAATCACAAGAGCGTTTTGTGACCTCTGGACGGTACCCTAGTTCTCGAAAAAGAGCTTTTAAGTACACTTCAAACTGATATCCGTCCATTTTATCAATGTATTGAATACCTGACTTTGCCATCATCTTCAATACTCTTTTCTCTCGAATGATTCGATGAACAAACATATACATACGAAAGAGAACATACAAAACAAAACCGTAAATTAAAACCTGTATTATGCTGGAAGGGGGCACAACTGGTATTAATGGCTCAATTGATTTAGACACTTCGTTCCATCTCCTTTCTCTGTATTGATACTACTTGTTTCTTTTGCTGTCCTTGCGATTGTATATGAGATTGTTGCTGTTTTTCTGTTGATTGTATGACTGCCTTCAGTACATCATTCCAATCTTTTTCTTGTGATGGAAGATGCATTTGGACACGTGGATTAATCGTTAATGCTCCTATCTTTTCTGTGAATTCTTTCCCCGCTTTATCATTATCTACTGCTAGGACAATCCGATTCACGGGAAATCCTTCATCTTTTGCTTCTTTAAATGTGCGTAAAACGGTCTTCATCTTTAGACCATTCATACTGACTAGCCTTGCATTTTGTAGTCGATTTTGTTGTAGCGTCCAATAGGAAAGAAGGTCAATCGGACTCTCAAAATAATAAATGGATGTTGGTTTTCCAACATCCACCATAAACCCTGTATGCGGTTTTCCATTCGGCAAAATTTGTTTAAAGGAACCTCGTTTATTTGCCATCTTAACCGTCCCTTGACGCTCTGCCCCTACTATATTTCCTGTCCCACCTTGTTCTCGCCATTTGAATACCACATTCTTCTTTTTGTCCTGTGCAATCAAATCCTGTCCAATCAGCCAATTTACTAAACGAGCGTCAATTTTCCGCTCATCGGTTAAATAGTGCTTAATAGCTTGTTTATCCTGAACTTCTAAGTGTCCTGGATACCGAAATGGTTCGTCTTGTTTTACTTCTTCCTCCTTAGAAGATGTAAAAGTAGGATAATCACCAAGATTCACGTCTCGAACAGCTTCTTGAAAAGTCATACCATAGTACATCCTGGCAAAGCTAATCGCCCCGTATCCCTTCTCTCCTCGGCTATTCCATGCAAACATATTATCTCGAATAATCAAGCTGTCATGCTCGGTATGACGATAATAATTGCCTTCCTTTTGAAATTTCTCCCCTTTGGCCTCTAGATACGACAACAGATCCACACCTTTTGCTTTCATGACTTCCTCCTCTGCTAGTCGATATGTCATGTTGGCACCTCCCCTTGTTGTGAATAGTTTTAAGAATTAAAAAAGAGAACTGTTTGTAT
>NZ_JAJJBY010000136.1:0-1872 GCF_022625245.1 Bacillus sp. TL12
TTTTGGGTCTTCAATTCTTAATCGGTTTCCAAAGCCAGCAACGTCAACTTGATATTCTTTCTGCATTTTTTCTGTTACATGATGCACCAAGTGCTTTACTTCTTGTTCAGCAGCTTTTTCTGCCCTTTTTAAAAATTCATTTTCAAAACCTTTTCCTGAGTGCACCCAATTTTCAGACACACGCCCTTCTGATTCAATGTTTACATCAAAAGAAATCTTATTTTCCTTAACATGCGGGGTGATTTTGCTTTTTATGGACTTTATCTCGTAGATGATGGGTTGCTCTGTCTTTTTATCAAAGCCTTTTACCAAACCACCTTTCCTTTTTCCGTTGATCCATATTAGCCCCTCTAATTCCTCTTCATTTAAAAAACCACGTAACTTATTTGTATTTCCTTTGATTACGGCAGCTCCCGCAAATTTTACTTCACCATTTGTCGAAATCACATTTTGTAAAAGAAAACTAGATCCTGATTCCATCTTACCTCTTAATTTAGCGAGCGATACAAAAGGTAAAATTCTTGTTATTCTATATTGATTATCTGCAATCCCAATCAAATGAAACGCTGGAATTTCTCCTATTTCCTTTGATTCCAGTGTCTCACTAGCTCGCCCCTTGCTGATTAACACAAGACAGCTAAGCCTACTCTCATTTTCACGGAGATACTGATCAAGTAATTGGTTTAAACTATATTTGCGTACAAGATTCTCACTAATCACAATCACTTTTAAATGTGAAGCGAACAAAGGCCGATCTTCTCTTAATGAAAATTCACGGATTATTTGATGAATAGAATCTCCAGTCTCAGAAACATTAACATAACGTTTTTGTTGTGCCCCGCCTCCTTTACTCCCCGTTTGTTGGCTTGCAATTTGATAAGTAGATGTTATGATGTTTCTTTTAGGATATCCTCCTCCTCGGTCCTTAATCTTTTTCTCAATTGTTGACTCCTTACCTTTATCCAATGCTACAGCTAAAACTAAACTCAACTCTTCAATTTCTTTGCTACTCCAGCACCCTGTCAGAAACAGGAGCACAAGCATCAAAAACAAAGTCAAAATAACCCGTACATAGTGAAAGTTATTCTTCACGATGTCCCCCCTTTTCTCTTTAATCGCGTGACGATAAGAAGGAGCAGTGGTAGTAACCCAAATAAAAATAAAGCAGTATTGCCGACCATATCCCCGAATTTAAGTAGATCATTTATATTTTTCGAAGTCATAGCAATGATATAAATAATCGGAAGCAAAGCAAACATAAAAGGATGAATGCTCTTTTTGAAGAGTTGTGCTAGCCCCAATGCAGCAGCGTAGTAACTGATCGTATATGTAGCAAATATTTGCATAATCCATATTACGAGCAATAAAGATTCAAAACGTTCAAATATTAAACCAGAAATTTCAAAACTGCGCATGAGATCAATTGTCGGCCATGTTCTCGTTACAACTCCATCGACGGATAATGCACCGATGACCATTACGACCGTTATTACGTAAAAAATTAAGGGAATAGAAATGCCAACTAGAATGACTTTTACTGCTTTGTTTGGTTGCTCCATAAATACCAAAAGGATTAACATGATTTCAGGACCTGTATATGCGAGAGCAGTTGTCTTTATCCCATTTAACACCGGCTTAACTCCTAAACCTAATACGGGGCGGAGATTATCCATCTCAAATATTCCGAGACTCATCAAGGAAATGAGTAAAAAAATAAACACCGTAATAGGGAATATGATTTCAAACATCCGGGCAATTGAGTTAATGCCACTCATAATCAAATAGAGACCTATCCACATAAAAGGTATAATAATGGCCCATGTAGGAGTTCCTTCCAGCAAAAAAAAGCTAATGACTTCTGCCATTGAACGG
>NZ_JAJJBY010000137.1:0-1805 GCF_022625245.1 Bacillus sp. TL12
AACGACAATAGTAGCCGACGGCTACCAAAATAATATCCTTTTTAAACTGTTTTCCTTTAAAATATTCCATATATCATTCTCCTGCTCACACTTTTTCTACAGGTTATCTCAGTTTAGAAATCTTTGCAACAGAACCTAGTGAGGCCTATTGAACATTCGTGATAATGTATTTTCCTTCTTCATTTTTATCAATTTCCTCTGTGGCAAAGGAACCAAACGAAACCTCGTTAATTTTCCAAGTTTTTTGATCCGTATCATATAGTGCGTTAAGCTCCACATCATAAACTGCATCTTTTTCAGATGAGTATTTTTGAGCTGGAAGATGATATTTTGCTTTCCCTTCCATTTTTAAAATAGGATATCCTTTATCGTTTGATAAAATCTTTACTACTTCTTTATTTAAATATGATTTCACAAGTGTTCCTTCCCACGGGGTAGACCATGTATTACGTGCTGCCGAAGCAAAAGATTCTGCTTTTTGATTCTTATATTTTTCAGTGACTGTTTTGAAAGGCTCAATACTTTGTTTTGTACTTGCATCCCCATATTCTTTTAAAAATGTATGGAAAAATTGATTCACTTTTTCTTCATCGACTTTAAACATATATTTTCGTTGTTCTCCAAATAAAGAGGTTTTTTGATCGTTTAATTTAGAAATTTCATCTTTTACCCAAGGAAAGTTTGCTTTTAATTGTATTGCTTCTTCATCTTTTTTATTAATCGGACCAAATTTTTTAGATTCATCATCTCCAACCTTAATACCTGTAGGTTTTCCCTTGAATACAATTTCTGAACCTATAAATTCCTTAGATAAATCTAGTTCATCTCCTTTTAAGCTGAGTGATACATTTTCAACAGGATCATCTCCTCCTACACGGATAGTGGTTTTATCTGTGACAGTAGTCCATTTATATTTTTTTATTCCAGTTAACTCATACACTCCAGGTAAAAAAGGTTTATCAAATACAGAAGGAGAAACTTTTTTACCGTTTAAAGATAAAACAACGTCTTTGTCTATATCTTTAAGGTTAACTTTTACCTTTGCTGGTTTAATAACATAATTATCGAAAAATATCCAGATCTTTCCTTCTTTTGCTATGGTATAAGGTAATATACCTTTACTACGTGTTTCCAATGCCTTAGCAGAAACGGCTGTATTCTCTACATCCATGACATCCACCATTAGAGGATACATTTGCTTATATTCATTGGATTCCTTTAAAAAAGATTGTACACCTTCCTTAGCAAATGGAGCAGACTGTGCATCTTTTGGTAAAAGTGATAAAAATGTATCAGCATCTTTCTTTTCAAAAGCCTGTAGTAATTTCTCTCTTACTTCTTCTTTAGAATGACGGGCTATTGATCCACTTACAATGAAGCCTATAATACAAAGTAAAACAATTCCTGTTGTTAATATTCCTTTTTTACTTTTCAGATAAGAAATTTCCATAACTTCAGTCCCCTTTTCAATTTTTTATAATTTCATTATAAGATAATGAAAAAATGGAAAGAAGTGGTTAAGTTTGATTTTTCAGAAAAAACAAACTTTATCAATACTTTTCAAGATTATCAAACCCTACTTCAACGTTACATATCGGGTGTTTTTACCCAAAAATGGGGATGGGCAAAGAAACCCATATAGGAAATATTCGTTAGGTTCTTTTTTAAACTCTTACTTTTCAGTTGGTGCAATTGATATGATTGGTGTACTTCTTGATATGGAAGCATATATGGAGATGTCCCTCGTCGAAGTACTACGGGAATCTATATCCTTTACATCACCAACTCATTTCTATGAGATAACA
>NZ_JAJJBY010000138.1:0-1671 GCF_022625245.1 Bacillus sp. TL12
TGAACTGCCCCCTGTCAAGTAGACAGTGAAAATAATAAAACGAATTAAGCGATTTTAGCTCTATACTCTATAGGGCTAAGTCCGTTTAATTTTTTTTGATATCTATCATGATTATAAAAATGTATGTACTCGTTTATCGCTGTAGAAAGTTGTTCAAATGTCTTATACTTTTCTAGATAATATTTTTCGCTTTTAAGTGTGCCCCAAAAAGATTCCATAGGACTATTGTCAATACATCTTCCGACACGAGACATACTGTGTGTCATTGCGGCCTTATCTACTCTTTGTTTAAAATCTCTGTGTGTGTATTGAAATCCCCTGTCACTATGAATAAGAGGGTGCTCCCCATTTAAAAGGCCTGTAGCCTGATCAAGTGTCGCAAACACTAACTTATTGTTGTTTGAATGACCTAAAACATAACTAATTATTGATCCATCATATAGATCACGAATCGCACTTAAATAAGCCTTTTTAGACTCTCCATACTTTAGCTCGGTAACGTCAGTGACCCACTTTTTATTCGGTTTTTCAGCTTTAAATTCACGATTTAAAATATTTTCTGCGACGTAATGGGGAAGGGGCTTTTTAAAGTGTTTCTTCTTTTTCCGAATTACACTTTGGATTCCAGATATCTTCATCAACCGGTAAACCCTCTTATGATTAACCTTTCTTTTGAATCTTCGATTCAGATTTAAAGTCATGCGGCGATAACCAAAGATACCTTTCACCTCATCATGAATACTCTTTATTTCATTTATGATTTCTACATTTTCCTCTTCTCGGTTTGAAAAAGTACGATTTTGCCACTTATAATAGGCAGAACGGGCAATTCCAGCAATTTCACAAAGTATGACAATAGGAAACTCCTCATTCTGATGAAGTTCCTGGATTGCGATATATTTATTCTCTAATCGTAACTGGTTTATCTTCGCCTCCTTTCGATTTTCTCTAACTTTTTTAGGAAAGCATTTTCAATACACAATCGCTCATTTTCTTTCTTAAGCCTTTGCATCTCCAATTTCATTTTCTGCTCTAATGTAAGCTCAGCTTCTTCCTTCTTCTTTCCACGATTATCCTTAAGGGCTTCTTCTCCACCAACTTCATAATTTCTAACCCATCGATAGACTTGTTGATAAGAGACCTGAAAGGTCTCGGCTGTTGTCTGAAAATCTTTATTGTTCTTGAGGCAGTAATGCACAATTTGCCTTCGTTCATCTAACGTTGTTTTTCTTCCTTTAGTCATAGCATTTATCCGTCCTTTAGTTGTATTATTTAATTTGCTATGACTATTATACTTTTTAATCCACATTCGTAGGATGTAGTCGTCCGAGATTTCATACTTTCTAGTAACCTCCCGAAGGGAGTATTCACCTGAGAGATAGTCCTTTATGGCAGATAATTTTAATTCTTTGGAGTATTTCTTCCAAGAAGAGGCCCTTTTTAGACCTTCTGTTCCATAATTCTCAAATTTATATTTCCATCTATAAATGGTGATGCGACTTACTTTAAAAATGGACTCAAGTTCATTTAATGAATAATTACCATCCTCCCATTCTTTTAATATATTAAATTTATCTTCCGCAGAGTAAAACCTTTTAGACATTAACAAAGCTCTCCTTCAAGCAAACAGATTTTTATTTTTTATCTGTCTACCTAAAGGGGAGCATATCA
>NZ_JAJJBY010000139.1:0-1669 GCF_022625245.1 Bacillus sp. TL12
GCGATAACTTAAAGAAAAACGACAGTAGTAGCCGACAGCTACTAAAATAATATCTTTCTTAAACTGTTTCCCTTTAAAATATCGCATTTGTGATTCTCCTGGCTTCTTTTTTCTAGAGTGTATCCTCATTTAGAAAACTTTGCGACAGAACCCTAATTCTTTATTCTCTAATCTTTAAAAGGAGCATTCATCACCCAATCTGAAAACCCCATACGAAGCATAGAAGAACTCAAATTATTTGGCTGTTGCTGTGTATTTTTTAGATTGGAATCATATTTAATAAGTTCAATCATAGATTTTTTGAAACCTAATCGAGGATAAACCTCAATTATAAAATTAAATGTTTCCTCCGGAATATCTTCTATACGTAAACCAACTACATCCATTCCCGCCCCGAAATGAACTAAAGCAATCTCTGGTTGTTTTTCTTTAGCAATTTCCGAGGTGTGTAGAATAATAGCTTCACGTACCACATCAATTTTATCTTGTGAAAAACCATGGGAATGAAGGAATTTTTCTGCATGATCAGCACCTTCATATTCAAATGAATGTTTACAACATACATGCTCTGTAAGACCAACATCATGTAAGATAGAAGCAAGATAAAATAACTCCTGATCATATTTAAATCCATATTTTTTCCCCAATGCATCACCAAAAGCATATGTCCGTAAACAATGATTATAAAGAAATTCTGGAGAAATCTCGTAAACCAATTGGGTAGCTTCTTTTGCTACTTTACTATCTGGAATAATAATGTTATGCATAATTTCCTCCTTAGTTTTAATTGTTTTTCAATAAATTCATGTCGGATATCAATAGCATGATAGGAATGTTACGTGCTAATCAAATACTAACTCTCTCACCCTCTTCTTTTAGAAATTCTACTCTCATCTCAAAAAGGACCGTACGGTCTCTTTTAAGGTAACTTATTATATGTTAATGTACAACTAAAACATGTTACAATTTTTTAACAATAATAATGGAGGATATTATGCAAAAAGGTGAACAAACACGGAGAAACATTGTTTTAAAATCGGCAGAATTGTTTAATCAAAAAGGCTATGCTGGCTGTTCGATGAATGACATTATGGAGGCTACAGGGCTACAAAAAGGGGGGATTTATCGTAATTTTAAAAGTAAAGATGAGATTGCTTTAGAGGCATTTGAATACGCCATTGATACTGTCTCTCAACATTTTTCTGAGGCGATACGCAATGCTAATACAACATTAGAAAAGGTTGGTGCTTTTTTTAATGTATATGAAGATGTAATAAATAATCCACCAATAAAAGGGGGATGTCCTTTGCTGAATACTGCTGTAGACAGTGATGATACGAATCTACTGTTAAGAGAAAAGGCACTTGAAGTTTTCTATACATTTCTCAATATGATTGAAGGGATTATAGTAGAAGGTATTCAGAACGAGGAGTTAAAACCGGATATCGATACAAAGGCGGTAGCTTCCTTTATTATTGCAACCCTAGAAGGAAGTATTATGGCTAGTAAACTAGAAAGGGATAATAAACATGTTACTTATAGTAAGCAACACGTGCTGCGTTATTTGTTTATGCTAAAAATTTAGCTCATTTTTTATTTTGAGAAACAACGGGCTTTTGACTTATTGGCGATGTGTCTGTACCCCACATCCATCAACTTAAGGATTTAG
>NZ_JAJJBY010000140.1:0-1637 GCF_022625245.1 Bacillus sp. TL12
CCCTGGCCAATTTTTAACCAAACTTTATTTCAAAGCTATAACTCCTATCTGTTCATTCTCACTATCATGAGGTAATCACTACTTATTAATGATAATACAGCAATTTTATTGTTAGCAGTCATTATAAAAAGTCTTTCTCTGTGAGTGGATCAAAAAGGAAGTAATTCGTGCCGTGCCTCATACCCATCAACTTAAGAAAAGTAAACACCCCAAAAACGAAAAAAAGAGCTGACTTCTCCAAATAACTAACTATAGAGAAAGAAAAATTTCATTTAGGGGGTATTTTGTTTTGTTAGCTTGATAGTGATGGGGTAGTACCAACCAAACGCGAATTTCGTACGCTAAGAAAAATTCTATAAAGAAAAAGCCGATTTCCTGTATGTTAAGAAATCAACTTTTTAGAGAGTATCTATTTGATACATATTCTTTGTGATTAGCTTTTTAAAGCTAATCTATATTTTTAAAAAATGAAGGAATATATAAGAGCTGTCGAAACAGCTCTTAAGATTAACAAATTATAGTCCTTTTATTATGTAATGAGGTTATCTAATTATCTCCATCCTCTTTTTTATATAATTCATCTGCTTTATATACACTAAAAGACAAAACTATTACTGATAAAATAACAAAAACTACCCAATAACCAATATTATATATCGCAAGTGCTACTGCTATAGCACTAAACATTACAGTTGAAATAAACCCCCATATTATTTTTACATCTTTCAGAACTTTATAATTCATGATTCCCCCTCTCCTTTCATAAAAAATTAGCGAAGTTTAGCTTTCTAATTTATCAAACTTTAATTTGCCGGTAGGTAAAAACACATCCTCTTTTTGAGTTACTTTTATTACTCGCATAATCCCTCTTACTAAACCAACTACATAACCAACAAATAGCCCCAAGCCAACACCAATTAGTAATAATAATTCAGGTGATAATTCTGAAATTGAGGGAGTGTAATTAGCAATAAAATACCCACCGAATAATCCTAATAGAATCAATGAAACAATGATTAAAAGACGCTTAAAAACAGAATGAAGCATAATATCACGAATTTTTTTATCCATATTAATAATTCCCTCCACTAAATTTAAAAATCTCGCATCCATAGCATTAATAAATACATCAATCACTTCTTTCAAAGAGAGCTTCCTGTTCTCCAAAATATATAAAAATTCATCTCCATAGCGTTTTCTCCACTTTTTGGGATACAAATTAATAAGCCATTTCATATCAGCCCCAACCTTTTAAACCCTAACTTGGTGACATTCTCAATTTCCTTTAATTTTTCTTGTAAATATTCTCTGCCTTCAGATGTTATTTGATATGGTTTCCTCCTATCTTTTGTGGAAATGGATTCAATGAGATTTTTCTTTTCCATGCGACTAATAGCACCATATAAAGTACCAGGACCGATTTTAATATCATAGGAGTTTTCAATATCCTCCATAATTGCATACCCATGTTTGTTACCCTCAGCCAAACTGATTAAAATAAATAATGTAGGTTCTGAAAATCGTTCAATTGAACTCATAATTCTTTTGTTTGTCTCCTTTCCATTATTACGTTATACGATATATCGTATAACGTAATAATAGTCGTAAAAAAAATATTAGTCAACTATATATTTTTT
>NZ_JAJJBY010000141.1:0-1602 GCF_022625245.1 Bacillus sp. TL12
GAGGCCACTGAAAAACTTACGTTTTTCGGTTTACAAACCGGATGTAAAACAAGAAAGGCGACTTTTCATTCCATTTTGAATGAAAAGTCGCCTTTCTCTTTATTCTTTTTTACTTTGTTTCCTTCATCAAGGTTAGGATTCGTTTTAAATTGACAGCGAATATAGCCATTGCACCTTGCATTTGCATACCAATCAGACCCGAGGAAGATGCCACATCATACCCGTGTCTATGCTTAAGTTCACTATTTTTCGCCTCAATTTTATAACGCTCTTTCCCCTTTTCTTTAAAATATGCACTTTCTTGAAATGCTTGTTGTTTCTTATGTTCAGTGGATTTAATTGTCACAGAATACGTTTTACTTTTAGCGCCTTCTTTGTAACAACCACTTTTGAATCGACATACCTTACATTTTTCAATATCAAAATAATAGGTATGACTTTGACTATTGTTTGTTCCTTTTTTACCCGTACGTGCTCTACGAATAGCCATATGCCCAGCTTTACAGACATACATACCCGCATCTTTATTAAACTCAAATTCATCTTCTTTTTTACGCGGTCCTTGTGTCACGATTGGGTTTAATTTCGATACTAATTGTAATTGATTTTGGTTGGCATATTGAATATTATTTTTCTCCGAATAAGCAGTATCTCCAATAACTGTATCAATTTCCATCCCTGTTTCACGACTTTTTTCAATCAATGTTTGAAGGTATTTTCCATCGCTTTTTTCACCCGTTGTAATCACCGCAGCTGTAATGATACGTTCTTCATTCATCGCAATATGTGTTTTATAACCAAAGAAAGAAGAGTCCGCTGTTTTATGTCCAATTCGTGCATCAGGATCTTGCGAAAATTGAAGGTGTTCTTGGTGATTTTCTACGATTTCTTTTAAATAATTAAGTTTTTCTTTCACATTTGGATATTCACGAATGATTTCCTCTTTTTCTACCGTTTCAATCACTTTTTGGCAATATTCAAGTTCGTCACCTAATTCATTTGTCATTGTTTTTGGTGGGAATTTCTCTTTCATTCCTTCATCAATTTGATAAACAGCTTTGCGAAGTAATTTTGATTTCTCCATTAAAAATTCTTTCGGCGATTTTTGATTAAAGCGTGCTTTTGTATGCGTGGCATCAACAATAATAGATTTATTTTTAATCAAGTCTTTTTCGAGTGCAATTTCCACTGTTTTTTGAATGAGCATGTCAAGTAATCCTACATCTTTTAGACGAAGTTTGCGGAACTTCGTTAATGAACTAGGATCAATCACCATATCTTCTGGTGCCATATCTAAGAAATATTTAAAGGACATATCGTATTTTGAGCGTTCTACAACATCTACATCTGATAAGTCAAAAATAGATTTTAATAATAAATATTTAAACATACGAACAGGCGGCACTGCATTGCGACCGTTATCGAAACAATATTTATCTTGTAGTTCTTCTAAAACAAAAGAAAAGTCTACCAGTTCATTAAATTGACGAAGCATATTATCCTTTGGTACAACGATATCGTAAATCGCCATAAATGGACTGAGGTTAAGAGATTGTTGGTTAGAAATCATCCGAGACACCACCTAAAATTAATATGACTATT
>NZ_JAJJBY010000143.1:0-1566 GCF_022625245.1 Bacillus sp. TL12
GTGGTTTCAAAAAGTATTGCTAGAAGGATTATTGTTTCATGCTGACGAAATTTTTGTGGGAAACTTAAAAAACTTAATCATGAGGAGAAGATAACTTGAACATAGAAACGGTCTTTGAGTATGAAATCAATCAAAAATTGAGGCTGGCTATTCAAAGATTATTAGTAGAGTGTTTTGAAAAAAGTTACCCTCGCGAAAGAATTTATTTTAAACAACTCCCTCATTTTAGATTATGGGGTTATTTATTGAAACTAGAAACTCATCGATAGCTGATCGGATAAAACTAGACCTCTGGAAGCATAAATTTTTGAATCTTTCAAAGCTCGTGCTACAATGATTGAAACCTAAATTAAAAGAGGTGTTAGTATGAAAATTGAAGTTTGGTCTGATTTTGTATGTCCGTTTTGTTATATCGGGAAGCGAAGGTTAGAAAAGGCTCTAGACCAATTTTCATATAAAAATGAAGTTGATGTTGAGTTTAAAAGTTTTGAATTAGATCCAAATACTCCAGTCTATTCTGGAGTAAGCATTCACGAAGCAATTGCATCGAAGTATGGGATTAGTACTGAAGAAGCTAAACAAAATAGTATACAAATAGGCCATCAGGCAGCTAGTATAGGTTTAACTTTTAATTTTGAAGAAATGAAACCGACGAACACTTTTGATGCCCATCGTTTGGCCAAGTTTGCAAAGAATCATGAAAAAGAAAAGGATGTCATAGAAAATTTGCTGTTTTCATATTTTACTGAATCCAAAAACTTGAGTGATGCGGAAACACTTGCGGATATTGCGGAAGCTTCAGGTTTAGATAGAAAAGAAGCTTTAAGTGTGCTAAATAATAAAAGTGCTTATGCAAATGATGTTCGAATTGATGAAGGGATTGCCCAACAATATAGGATTACCGGAGTACCATACTTTATTATTAATCAAAAATATGCTATTTCAGGTGCGCAACCACTTGAAACGTTTGTTGGTGCACTTCAAAAGGTGTGGGAAGAAGAGAATCCTAAGCCTAAATTCCAAGAGCTTTCATCAGATGGTACAAATGATGCTCTTTGCACAGATGGTAGCTGTTCGGTACCATCAAAAGAACAATAGCTTTTTCCATCTATTATGTAGTATATGATGTAATTGAGGAATAAGCTGCGTAATACTGTATACAGAAATAGTAATAATTGCTTAATTTTAACCCACAGAAACTTATGAAACTTCTGTGGGTTTTGTTCGTTTTAAGGAAGGAATTTCCCTGATAACTAAATCATTAGGAACGTTCTAAATTGAGACGTGTTCAAGGTTTGTAAAGATAAATACAATTGTTAGCTTGTTATATAGTATGGAGTATTAAAGAGAGATTATTGGTCTCGGTAAAAGAAATAGAGTAAGAAGGGGAGGCTATGACTTTCTGTTCATTACTACTATTTGAGATAGGGGTATTGTCTAGGGGGGAGAGAAGTTTCAATAGTGCATCTCGCATATTATAGTAATGTAAAAGAATGAATCACATTTTTTGAAAAATTTTTTTTGAAAACCATTGACTATTATTATATAAAAGTGTAATATTATACG
>NZ_JAJJBY010000144.1:0-1560 GCF_022625245.1 Bacillus sp. TL12
CAAAGAGACTCCGCCTTTTCAACGTACAATGAACTTCGACAATTACTAGCTACTTCCTAAAAATTGTTCCTCATTTACCAACCTGTTTATGCTTTTTTCAAACTTTGCAACAGAACCGTAATTCATCTTGAATCGAAAGATTCATAAAAGACGTTATCCTTTCTAAACAAGTTACCTAGAAAAAGATAAGAATATAAATTATTTTCAATAAATTACCCTAGAATTAAAATGGTGATTTTATATAAAGGAATCGACAAGTTATGTTAGAATATTATAAAAGTTATAAAAGAGAAATAATAAAAGTAAATAAAAAGAATATATAAACACCGGTGAACAAATAGTTCACCCTTATTTTACATTCTATTAAAGGGTGTATTTTTTGTACCGACATTTTTAGGCATGAAATGTCGGTTATTATTATCTATTATGTATTAAAGTAAATATTTGAAAGGAAGTAAACTTATGGATTGGCTAGAAAGAATGAATAATGCATTGGACTACATTGAGAATAGTTTGGATGAAGAAATAGATTACAAGAAGATTGCAAAGGCAGCTAATTGCTCTGAGTTTCATTTTTCAAGAATGTTTTCTTCAATCTCAGGTGTGTCGCTTTCAGAATATATTAGACGAAGACGTTTAACGCTTGCAGCATTTGAAATTCAAAAAAGTGATATTCGGATCATCGATGTAGCAATTAAATACGGTTATGTTTCTTCCGATGCTTTCTCACGTGCTTTTAAAAAAATGCATGGAATAACCCCTTCTAATGCTCGTAATAAAGGAGTACAGTTAAAAGCCTTTCCGAAAATTTCCTTCCAAATTTCTATTAAAGGAGGTACCGAGATGGATTACAGAATTGAAAACCTCGATTTTGAGTTAAGAATTGTAGGAAAGAGTAAACCTGTAAAAACAAGCAGCGCATTTAAAAAAATCCCTACACTTTGGAACACTGCGAAAAAAGACGGATTTATGCAAGAATTAATAGATATGTCATGGGAAAATCCAAAATGCACGCTTGAAAGCCTTTTGGGGGTTTGTGGAAAAGAAGCCGCCATAACAGATGAAGAATTTTCCTACTTTATGGGTGTAAGGTATGATGGGGAAGTATCAGCTGATATGGAAACATTAATTATTCCTGCAAGTACATGGGCAGTTTTTCCGAACATAGTGGATGCATGGAAACGCTTATATTCTGAGTGGGTCCCAACCTCTGAGTATGAACTTGCGAATTTACCGTGCATAGAATGTTATTACGGTCCGAAACATAAACCGAGACATGAACTCTGGGTCCCTGTTATACCGAAATAAAATACACATTCGATAAAAAAGAAGCTGTTTATGGAGTAATGAAAAAAACACTCTGAATTTAAATGCTTAGAAATTTGAGCTTTTTATATTGTGAGTAACCAAATCATGACCTGAAAACTTACGTTTCCGTTGTACAAAAGCTAGTTTTCTAGCAAGCTCTTCTAAAGTGTAAGATATCGATGTAATTCTTCAGCAAATAATTGGAGTTCACTTTGAATCGAAAGATTCATAAAAAACGTCATCCTTTCTAAT
>NZ_JAJJBY010000145.1:0-1556 GCF_022625245.1 Bacillus sp. TL12
CTGATACGAAAGATAAACGAGATTGGAAATATCCCGCTAAATTGAAATAAAGAAAAATTGTAAAATAAACCGATGTTGCTATATAATGAAAAAAGAGACTATTACGAATCTATACATCAGGATAGTAAAAGAAGGTGCGGTAAAAATGATTTTCTTATATCGATTTGATTTAAAAGATAACGGAATAGATTTTGTTTTAAATGAGCAAATAGCTGTGGATATGCTTCCATACTATGAAGAAATGTTGAGACCATTAGTAGCATCTTTGGCTGAAACTTTAAGTTTTTATCGAGCGTTTAGTAAACATCCTACCATTTTAACTGGTAAAATATTAGATAATGATGAACTGGAAATTATGTTAAGTGAAGGACTAGGGCAATATATAGACGTATATACGAAGAATCAAATTATTTTTGAAAGTGGAAAGTTAATCGCAGATATTTTAATAAAAGTAATGGATCACTATACATTGCATCGCTAAAGATTCCTTTAGATACACATCTAATTTTTATGAATAATCAGAAAATATGGCGTATGTCCGTAATATCCATATTGGTAAACTTCGCAATATCTTCTATATCCATGCCATTTTTATGCATGCCTCGGATTAACTGTTTTCTTTCAGCTAATTTACCTTCTTGAATGCCTACTTCTTTTCCTTTTTCTATTCCTTCTTCCATACCAACTTCACGGGCATGTGCCAATTTTGCTTGTTCATCAAATAATACTTTTTCCCGTGCTTCATATGCTAAACGGAAGGAACTACTCTGACTCATATTTTCCCATTTGTGGATCGCTTTTTGTAACATTGGGTCTTGTTTCATGGCGATATCCTCCAATGTGTGGGTCAAATGTTCATCTTCATGCGCTGGTAACAAGAGTAACCAACGAGCAAATTCATTTTCCCACGGATTAATTTTTTCTTCTCTCCATTGCTGAAGCAATTTTGGAATCTCAATAAAATGAATTTCTAAATCATCGAGTAAAACTTCCTTGTGCTGTTGACTCCAAAAATGTCCCACTGTATGCATATCATCATAAAGAGGAAAGAGATCAAAATCTAATATATTAATCGCAATAGTCTTTCGTAAAGAACGATATGGCATCCCTTTTTCTAATTGTGAGGTATACAATTTACTCCAGTAATATAAGGAGCGTTTTACAATTTCTTGTGTATTCTTTAACTGGATTTCCACATTTACTTTTGTTCCGTCCTGAAGTGTAGCAAGTATATCTAGTATGGATAATTTATCTTCTTCATATTCTTTATGCAAATGCGGATCTTCAATTTTTAGCGATACAATCGGTGTAGATAAAGACTCATGCAAGATTGCATTTAAAAAGGAAATCAGTAAGTCCTCTTGTCCCTGTACACCAAATAATTGCTTAAAAGCAAAATCAACTCGTAAATTGACTAAAGGCTGATTCATGGTTAGAGTCACCTTTCTTTTCGGTTATTCTATATGTCTATTGTACCGAAGAGTCAATAGAAGAAGCAACCCTTGGAATGGTTTGGTGGGTTTTGTTTTTATTAACTAATTCGGTATGTGAAATTA
>NZ_JAJJBY010000146.1:0-1546 GCF_022625245.1 Bacillus sp. TL12
CTAGAGTATAGACCCTAATATCTTTTCCCTCTATATACTCTTGAAAAATAACGGGCTCTAAATTTAAAGACTTCATCTTTAATAATTCATCGCCGTTCACTTCTCTACAATAATATCCACCTACGAGAGGTTTATATACAATTCTATCCGTTGATTTTATGAACTCTTCTAATCTTTTGTAAGAGTTTGTGATACAAGTTTTTGGAATAGGTAATCCTGCATGAATCAGTTTATACAGTTGAAAGTATTTAGAATGGTCTGCAGGAGGATTTATCATTCTAACTCCATTAAGTTGCATGATTTGCAGCCAAGAACGTAAATTCTCGATTTGGCTTTTAAATTGCATTTGTTCATTATATGTATCTATATAAGGTGTATTAACTAATTGAGGTGTAAAAATCATGTTACTCCTAATAAAAATAGAACGAACATTATCTATATCTATTACCTTCCCGTTATAAATTAGCTTATTATCAATAAAGGAATATTCATTGCTATGAACAGGTCCTAATTCTGTGAAAGATATATTCCTTTTTTTTAGTTTATACATCAGATAATTACAATGAAAATCATCCATTGGGTTGACGATAAGTAAGGACATATTTTATTTCCTCTCTTAGAGCAAGGAGGACAAATAATTTAATCATTCAGGCAATCAAATTATTTGTCCTGTCTCTATCTATCTCTAATTATTAAAACCAGCGGTCTTCTTCTCCCAGAGCCATGGTAGTAACAGGACCATAACTAATTTGATTTAAATCTTCTCCATTAAGCTGAATCTCTTGTAGTGTTACTCCAGTTTTTTTTAGAATTAATTCACTTTGTTCTTGATCTAGTTTAATATTCATGTATATTCCTCCTGATTAATAAGTTTCAAATAGTAAATTTCGACAAAAATATCTAAAAACCTTTTTATTTTTTGAAAATTTGGTTCTGGCGCAAAAATCATTTGATAGAGACATAGAAACCTACATAGACTGTTCAATGGCAGATTATGAGGTTCTGGTGCAAAAACTTCAGGATAATTGCAAGTAATCTATAAATCTTGGACATACTGATACTATTACTCTAAAAAGGTGTGTGATTGGTATGGAAAAGAAAAATTTGTTCAAATGGAAGCACTATCAGCCTGATATTATCTTATTAACGGTAAGATGGTACCTACGGTACCATCTAAGTTTTCGTGATTTAGTGGAAATGCTGGAGGAACGGGGTTTATCCATTTCTCATACAACGATTATGCGTTGGGTTCATCAGTATGGTCCTGAATTGGATAAACGGATCCGACGCTACCTTAAACAAACAAATAACTCCTGGAGAGTCGATGAAACATATATCAAAGTAAAAGGGCAATGGATGTACCTGTATCGTGCTGTTGATTCGAAAGGAAACACAATCGATTTTTGCCTAAGCAAAACAAGAGATCAGAAGGCTGCAAAGCGCTTTTTCAAGAAAGCGTTGCGGGCTTTTCATGTTTCAAAACCTCGCGTGATAACAGTCGATAAGAATCCAGCTTATCCTATAGCAATTGAACAGTTGAAAAAAG
>NZ_JAJJBY010000147.1:0-1526 GCF_022625245.1 Bacillus sp. TL12
CAACTTTTTGTTGGCACCATTTAACCTTAATAAAACTTCGCAACAGAACCAACAAATAACACCAACAGATATATCAGTTGGTGTTATTTGTTAATTTATTTATGATTGTAAAATTTCTTGTATCTCTTCAATACGTAAATTTGTAAACCTTGCAATATCTTCTATTCGCATTCCATTTTTGTACATACCACGAATAAGTTGCATTTTACCTTCTTCTATTCCTTTTTTAATCCCTTGCTGCTCTGCATGAGCGAACTTTGCGGCCTCATCCATAAGAGCTTTTTCCCTTGCTTCATACGCTTGTCGGAAAGAAGAATCTTGACTCATACGTTCCCATTTATTCATTGCTTTTTGTAAAATAGGGTCTTGGTTCATCGCAATATCCTCCAATGTTTGGGTTAAATGTTCATCTTCATTCGCTGGTAGAAGTAATAACCAACGAACGAACGAATCTTCCCAGGGATTTACTTGTTCATTACGCCACTGCTGCATGAGTTTTGGAATTTCTACAATATGAATTTCTATATCATCACTTAATACCTTCTGTTGTTGTTGATTCCATAGAATTCCTGTTGTATGGAATGCCTCGTATTCAGAAAACATAACGAAATTTAACAAATTAATCGTAATTGTTTTATGGAGCGAACTATATGGCATTCCTTTTTGAAGGTGGGACGTGTATAGCCTTCCCCAGTAATATAAACTTCTCTTAATCATATCATGATTATTATTTAGCTGTATTTCCACATTTACCTTTGTTCCCGTATCTAATGTTGCGGAAATATCTAAAATCGATAATTTATCCTCTTCATGTTCTCGATGCAAGTGTGGGTCTTCTAATTGCAAAGAAACAATAGGGGATTCTAAAGAACCTTGTAATATTGCATTTAAAAACGCAATTAGAATATCCTCATTTCCACTTGTACCAAATAATTGTTTAAAAGCAAAATCAATGCGTAAATTCACTAATTGTTGGCTGGTCATGGATTTTCCTCTCCCCATCTTATAAGATGTTTTTCTTTCATTGTACATAAAAGAGTGATACATATGCAAACAAGCTCTTATTTCAACATGCATAAGGGTTTCAATAATTTTTTAGGGATTTAACAGTGTATATTTTGGGGGAATTATCCCCTATGTTTCGTATTTACTGAATGGAAATTATAAAGAGTCTGTTATTGAAAGAAATTTGTTATTAGTAAATACATAATGAATGGAAAAAACCTATTTCAAACTTTTAAACGAAAAATAAAAAAGCCTTGTGGTAAACAAGACTTTTTTATTTTAGTTCAATTATATATCGACTGTCCTCTGAAATACATAAACTTGCAGTATCAATTTTCACGCGACATGTACCTAACCGTCGCCTTACTTCTGACTTTAATTTTTCATTTGCTTCTTCTAAAGAACGCGCTGGAATGATTGTAGATTGGGTTCTGTTGCAAAGTTTTCTACATGAAGCTACACTCTAGAAAACAGGATCTAGGAGAATCAGACATGAGATATTTTAAAGGAAAACAATTCAA
>NZ_JAJJBY010000148.1:0-1495 GCF_022625245.1 Bacillus sp. TL12
CTTTAAAATATAATGGTCTTATATTACTGGATATGAAAAGTAAAGGTTGAATTTATTAGGTGTTATTAAAATTTTGTACTCATAATAACATTAGCAGTAGAAAATATTTCTCAATAATAAAATGAAGAGAAATATATGAATGCATGGAATAGATTGGTTTATAATGGGGATTGATTAACATGATTAATTATTAATTTAATTATATTAAATGGAAAGGAAAGATTGTAATGGCGAATGTACTCGTAATAAATTTTCCTGGAGAAGGTCATATTAATCCGACGTTAGCTATTGTTAGTGAGTTAATTCAGCGTGGAGAAACAGTTGTTGCATATTGTATTGAGGATTATAGAAAGAAGATTGAAGCAACAGGTGCGGAGTTTCGAGCATTTGAGAATTTTTTTTCTCAGATTAATATTATGGAACGAGTAAATGAAGGAGGTAGTCCTGTTCCGATGTTATCACATATGATGGAAGCATCGGAACGTATTGTCAATCAAATTATAGAAGAGACGAGAGGAGAACAGTACGCTTACATGATTTATGATAATCATTTTCCTGTAGGGCGTATCATAGCGAATATTTTTAAGTTACCTAACATTTCTTCTTGTACAACTTTTGCTTATAATCAGTACATTGTCTTTAATGATGAACAAGAAGCGAGACAAATAGATGAAAATGATCCACTATACCAATCGTGCTTAGCTGGACTGGAACAATGGAAAGAGCGATATGGAATGGAATGTAATAGTCTATATGATATTATGAATCATCCTGGAGATATTACGATTGTATATACTTCTAAAGAGTATCAACCGTATTCGGATGTATTTGATGAATCGTATAAATTTGTAGGTCCATCAATTGCTACTCGTAAAGAAGTGGACAGTTTTCCTACCGAAGATTTAAAAAATGAAAAAGTGATTTTCATTTCTATGGGAACAGTTTTTAATGAACAACCTGAGCTATATGAAAAATGTTTTGAAGCTTTTAAAGATGTAGAAGCGACAGTCGTATTAGTTGTTGGTAAGAAGATAAATATAAGTCAATTTGAAAATATCCCCAATAACTTTAAGTTGTATAATTATGTCCCGCAATTAGAAGTATTACAGCACGCTGATGTATTCGTGACACATGGTGGTATGAATAGCTCAAGTGAAGCATTATATTACGGTGTTCCGTTAGTCGTAGTTCCGGTGACAGGGGATCAACCTTTAGTTGCAAAACGAGTAGCCGAAGTAGGGGCTGGAATAAGATTGAATCGTAAAGAAGTAACGCCAGAGTTATTACGTGAAACTGTAAAGAAAGTAATGGACGATGTAACATTTAAGGAAAAGAGCCGTAAAATTGGAGAGTCTCTTCGAGAGGCTGGGGGGTACAAAAAAGCTATTGAAGAAATTGAGCAATTTATGTCTAATTACCACCTTTCAAAATAATATAAATTTCAATCTAAGATGACAACTAGAAATCTACTCTAACTAAAATATATAGAAATGGA
>NZ_JAJJBY010000149.1:0-1408 GCF_022625245.1 Bacillus sp. TL12
AGATCCTAAAAAGTGGCATAAACAGGATACTACCTGGGCATTGAGCCTTTTTGGAACAGCAATTGGAGCAGGAGTACTCTTTTTACCTATTAATGCAGGTTCAGGTGGTTTATTATCATTACTGTTAATTACCCTACTTGCATATCCTGTTATGTATTATTCACACAGGGCGCTTGCTAAAATGATATACGCTTCCAATTCTGCTGATGAGGGGATTACAGGTACAATAAGAGAATATTTCGGAAATAAGGCAAGTCTAATTTTTAACATAGTATATTTCAGCTCAATTTATACAATCGTACTGATGTATTCGGTTGCACTTACAAATACTGCAAGTAGTTTTATCGTGAATCAATTGCACATGAAAGAGCCTCCAAGGGCTATTTTATCACTTGTATTAGTACTCGGCCTTATAGCTATACTAAATTTCGGTCAAGATATCACTGTAAAAATAATGAGCATGCTAGTATATCCTTTCATAGCTTCTCTACTTTTTATCGCAATATCTTTGATTCCACAGTGGAATACGTCAATGCTTAGTTTTTCAAGTGTTTCTTCTGCTTCAACAGGAACAGGATATTTCGGAACAATATGGATGATACTACCAATCATAGTATTCTCATTTAATCATTCTCCTCTTATTTCGTCATTTGTTATGAAGCAGAGGGCTACCTATGGAATAGAGGCTACTGATGCCAAATGTGCTCAAATACAAAAAGTTTGTTATATCATGACATTCGTTGTTGTTATGTTCTTTGTTTGGAGCAGTGCACTGAGTTTGACTCCCAATGATCTTATGATGGCAAAAGAACAGAACTTGTCAATCCTATCATATCTTGCTAATGAGCTTAATTCGCCAGTAATCACTATTGCAGCTCCTATCATTGCTTTTGTGGCCATAACAAAGTCGTTCCTTGGCCATTATATAGGAGCATATGAGGTAATGCGTGATATGATTATCAAGTTCGGTAAAACACGTGGAAAAGATATAGAAGAAAAAACAGTTAAAACAATGATCCTTACTTTTGTCGTGTTAACATGCTGGTATGTTGCTTATACAAATCCAAGTATTCTTGGACTCATTGATGCACTTAGCGGTCCGTTAGTTGCTGCTATCTTATGTCTATTACCAATGTATGCGATTCGTAAAGTACCAGTACTAGCTAAATACAGAGGGAAAATGAGCAATGTATTTGTCATTGTTGTAGGTGTACTTACTGTCCTAGCAAGTATTAAATCATTATTCTAATTCACTATTGTTAGTTCTGATGCAAAAATAGTGGGATATGAAAAAAGAACGAAAGATTCCTAGCGGAGTTGAATTTTATGTTGTTAAACCAAAGAGATCATGGATAAGATATATCTGTTTTTGGACAGACTTCTCACCTTGGAGAGTTTGTCCTTTTTT
>NZ_JAJJBY010000150.1:0-1320 GCF_022625245.1 Bacillus sp. TL12
CATATAATTACAAAAGAACAGATTGATTTACGGAATCAGTCCGTCCAAACTCAAAAAGAATTCATCCATCAATTGTTTGAACTTGCAGCATAAGACACGATTCCGTTAGGAATATATGTGCTGTATTCTCTTTTATTTTATTTTTGCACCAGAACCTAATCTAGTGAGTGGCTCAAAAAAGAAGGAATTCTGGCCGTTCCCCTTTAAAAAGTGGTTAAAATTCCCTTGACGCTTTAAAATAGAGTGCTATAATAAACGAAAACATATGAACATATGAACAATTATTCATATGTTTTAAAAAGTAGATACTGGGGGGAACTATTTGTTAGATTTTATTATAGTTGGTGCTGGTCAAGCTGGTTTGAGTATGGGATATTACTTGCAAAAAGAAAGCTATAATCTTGTAATCCTTTATGGAGGGAAACGAATTGGAGATTCGTGGAGAAATAGATATGAATCCTTGGTTCTATTCACACATAGATTACATAGTTCACTGCCAGGAATGAAATTTTTTACAAGCTAGAAGACATGTAGAAAACGAAATGCATGTCTTTGTCTTTTTCGTACTTTTCTATAATTATTAAGAGGTGTAAAAGGATGAAAAATCATACGAATAAACTTAAGTATAAAGGTATTTCTATAATTTATGATTACTTAATGAGTAACAAATTATTTATAAAGGCAAGGGAGCGAGCTTTCTCTCTTCTTCCCCTTAAGTCAAAACAAGATATTTTATTTGTTGGTGTCGGAACTGGAGAGGACTTTCGTTTTATTCCTTCAGATGTCCATATTACAGGAATTGATCTTTCACAAGATATGTTAAATAAAGCAAAAACTAAAATACAGGAAAATCAGGCTACACTTCTACAAATGAATGCAGAGCAATTACAGTTTCCAGATGAATCTTTTGATATAGTATCTCTAAATCTCATTTTAAGTGTTGTTGAACATCCAAAGCAGGCTTTAGCTGAAGCTCTTCGAGTAACTAAACAAACAGGATTCTTATTAGTTTTTGATAAATTTTCACCTGAGGAATCGTCTCCCAGTATAAGCAGAAACATAATCAACACCATTACTTCCTTTCTTGGCACAGATATTAATCGGGGGTTTAGTGATATTTGCAAGGATTTGCCAATAAAGATTGTATATGAGGAACCTTCTATATTTAAAGGAAACTATAAAATTATTCTTTTACAAAGGGCAGTATAATGCTGAATTTAAACATAGCGTATACTGTGTCAGGATGTACTATATAGAATATAAAAATAGCCTGATTTTTCTTATAATAGAAAATCAGGCTATTTTTATGTCGAAATTTAC
>NZ_JAJJBY010000151.1:0-1314 GCF_022625245.1 Bacillus sp. TL12
ATACCTTGAGTTCCACTATTTTTTCCACGAGTATCTGTAATATCACCCAATTCTTTATATTTTTTCACCCAATCCTTAAGTTGTGTAGAGCTCCTGATATTATATTGCTTAGCTATAGCTTGATAACTGCCTTCTCCATTTAAATAACTTTGAACAGCTGATAGTTTTAATCCATCTGAATACGTATTGAATGTTGTACCTTTTTTAACCACGAAAAATCCCCTCCAAGTAATAGTGTAACATCCATGTATGTACATGGTCTTTTTACACTGTCTACTTAAAGGGGATAATACCAAATGAAGTGGTCTTTTTTTCGTAAGAGATCCAAACAAAATGGAACAAAAAAAGAACGGTTCTGGTGCAAAAACTATAAGATTTATGTAACTAATCTCTGAAACTTGGACATACTGATACTATTACTCTAGAAAGGGTGCGTGATTGGTATGGAAAAAGAAAATTTGTTCAAATGGAAGCATTATCAGCCTGAACTAATCTTATTAACAGTAAGGTGGTACCTGCGGTACAACTTAAGTTTTCGTGATTTGGTGGAAATGATGGAGGAACGGGGATTATCTTTGGTTCATACAACCATTATGCGTTGGGTTCATCAATACGGTCCTGAATTAGATAAGCGAATTCGACGTCATCTTAAATCAACCAATGACTCGCGGAGAGTCGATGAAACTTATATTAAAGTAAAAGATCAATGGATGTACTTATATCATGCAGTTGATTCAGAGGGGAATACCATTGATTTTTATCTAAGTAAATCAAGAGATAAAAAAGCAGCCAAGCGCTTTTTCGTATGTTTCTAAACCTCGTGTAATAACAGTAGATAAGAATCCTGCCTATCCTGTAGCGATTCAAGAGTTGAAAGAAGAGAAACATATGCCTTCAGGAGTTCTGTTGCAAAGTTTTCTAAACTAAGCTACACTTTCGAAAAAGAAAACGAGGAGAATCACAGATGGGATATTGTAAAGGGAAACAGTTCAAGAAGGATATGATTTTAATAGCCGTTGGCTACTATTGTCGTTTTTCTTTAAGTTATCGCGATGTGTCTGAAATTCTCAAAGAACGTGGTATTTCTATTCATCCAACAACTACCATGCGCTGGGTTCATGAATATGGAAACCTTATCTATCACATTTGGAAAAGAAAAACAAAAACACATTGTTATCTTGGCGTTTGGATGAAACCTATATCAAGGTGAAAGGGAAATGGTGTTATTTATATCGAACAATTGATAAAGAGGGACAAACCCTTGATATTCAACTTCGTCAAAAACGGGACACATAAGCAGCATATGCTTTTATA
>NZ_JAJJBY010000152.1:0-1311 GCF_022625245.1 Bacillus sp. TL12
TGGTATTATCCCTTTTGAGTAGACAGTGTAAAAAGACTGTTTTTGATAAGTAAGTGTTACACTCTATTTGGAGGGGATTTTCTTTGGCTAAAAAAGGACAAACATTTCAACCGTATACAGAAGAATTCAAACGTAAGGCAGTCATGCTGTATGTAAATGGAGAAAAGAGTTATCAGATTCTGGAAAATGAACTAGGGCTTAGAAGTCCTACTCAATTGAAAGATTGGGTAAAGAAGCATAAGCAGGGTGAGCCTTTGGCTGATCAACGAGGGGGAGAATCAAGAGAACTCAATCCCTTTCATCGCTTATCTAAAACAACATTTAAAAGTATCGAGGAAGAAAGAGATTATTTAAAAGCGCAGGTTGAATACTTAAAAAAGCAGTATCCAAATCTACATGGGAAGGATGGGTTCCAAAAGTAAAACGTTTTGAAATCATTCACGAATTACACAAGAATTATCCTATTACCTGGCTCGTAACGATTGCGGGTGTTTCCCGATCTGGCTACTATAAATGGAGAGAAACGGAGAAAGTTCGAAGAAAAAGGTACCAATATGAACAACTCTTGAAGAAACATTTAATGGCTATCCATCATACACGTCCTTTTTATGGATGTCCCCGCTTGCAAATAGCACTGAAAAAAGAAGGGTTTCATGTGAATCATAAACGTGTGTATAGGTTAATGAAAGAGCTGAATATTCGGTCTGTAATTCGAAAGAAACGCCGTTTCTTTGGGCGGAAGGCCTCTATCATACAACCGAATCGACTCAATCGTGTATTTAAAACGAATAAACCGAACCGTCTTTATGTTACAGATATAACCTATCTAGATCTTGGAGATCGTTTCTATTACCTGTCTGCCATCCAAGATCTTTTTAATAATGAAATCGTCGCGTGGGAGCTATCCAAACGAAATGATTTGAAGCTGGTGAGTGATACTGTCAAAAAACTGGCTACAACAAGAGAAGTACAAGGAGCAATCCTTCATTCAGACCAGGGTTTCCAGTATACATCTAAAACATACAATAATCAAATTAAAACATTCGGGATAATAGGTAGTCATTCTCGCAAGGGAAACTGTCTAGATAATGCATGCATTGAATCCTTCTTTTCACATGTCAAAACAGAGAATATGTATTTTTCTGGATGTAAAACAGAAAACGATCTCTATCGAGCCATTGAGGATTATATTTGGTTCTATAATCATGAACGATTTCAGAAAAAACTGAATCAGTGTGCTCCAATCGAATATCGGAACACACTGATTGCATAGTCTTTTTTGAATCTGTCCACTTGACAGGGGTAAGACCA
>NZ_JAJJBY010000153.1:0-1295 GCF_022625245.1 Bacillus sp. TL12
TGTAAATTGATAATATAGTTGTTTAATTTTATTATGAAAATATAAGAACCTTGCTACAATCTAGTGTGTGGTAAGGCTCTTTAAAGTTGTTTAATTTCTATACATTTAAAGGTATTGGTACTCAAAAATCATTAATAAAGTTGTTTAATTCTTATTTAACTAAAGCACCTGTTTGTTTAAGTGAATCACATTTATAATGTCTCTCAAATATAATATCAGTTTATATATTCGCCATTCTTCTCTAACAGGTTCAAGATAAATTGTAATTTGTTAATCGATATGTTTGTGTAACCACTGTTCAAATATCTTTAACTGTTCTTCAGTATGAAAGTAATGTTCACCTGTTTCTATGACTTCTAATTCACAACGATGTTTTTTTGTAAAATAGTTAATAGTTTCAAATTCGCACAGTTCATCCTTGGCTCCATACATAATATATGTATCTGTATTCCATGTATTAATAGGATGTTCTTTTACATAGCATAAATAATCCCAATATAACTTTTGACCAATAGGTGTCTCTATAGTCATTTCTTTTTGCAAAAGCTCTGGTGTTACATTAAACCATTTCATCATATTTTCGATAATTCGTTCCATGTTAACTACTGGTGATAAAAATAATGCCTTTTCTAACACATCATTTTGATAGGCTAAAAGGCTAAAATAAGCTCCCATACTACATGCAAACACGCTTACTTCTTTCCAATGTTCTTTTGCGTAATTCATAATTATAGATAATTCACTAACACAAAACTGTACTTTGCAAGGAGTATTATCATTTTTTCTTTCTCCATGCTCAGGTAAATCAAAACTTAATACTTGATAACCTTTTTGATTGGCTTCTTCAGCTAATATTTGAATAACTGCATCTTCCTTATTTGACATATTTCCATGTACTGCAATAAAAATTTTTTCACTCTTATCTCCCCATAAAACCGCGGGAATATTACTAATTTTAAAATTATCTTTAAGCATATTTCCTCCATATAATAAGACATATAGGACTTGGTAAAAAACCGCACACGCTTTATAATCCTCTACTCAGTTTTAAACAATTCAAACTATTCCCAATTTATCACAAATGAATTATAATATCTCTCTACCTCTGTATAACAGAGTCTACTTTGTATTTAAAATCTTTCTTTTTTTCCATTTTTTCAGAAGCTACAAGTTCTTATTTTGATTCCTTATTGAGCTATTCTACTCCGTTAGTGGAAGAAGGATTTTTAAACAATTATATTATTTTTTAAATGACTTTATTGTAAATTAAACAACTTTATTATCTCCGCACAAAA
>NZ_JAJJBY010000154.1:0-1284 GCF_022625245.1 Bacillus sp. TL12
AAAAAGTTAGACATATTATTTTATTAGGCAGCCCCTTTGGTATGTGTTCGGTATTGCACCGGACTCATACCTTTTAATTTTGCCTTAATTCGTTTGTGATTATAATATTCTACATACTTAGCCAACTCTTTTTTAAAATGTTCTACACTTTCAAATTCTTGTAGATAAAGAAGTTCAGATTTCATGATGCCAAAGAAATTCTCAATCACTGCGTTGTCGTAACAATTCCCTTTCCGTGACATGCTTTGTGTAATGCCATGTTTTGTAAGGGAACAACGGTATTTCTCCATTTGATAATGCCAACCTTGATCAGAATGGATAAGGGGCCTATCGGCCTCTGTTAAACGTTCCAAAGCTTGATTTAACATGTTGGAAACCAGTGAATAGGTTGGTTTGGAAGAGATGGTATACGTTATAATTTCTCCATTAAATAAATCTAACATGGGTGACATATATAACTTTTCTCCAAGTATTTTAAACTCTGTGATATCCGTAACCCATTTTTCATTTGGTTTTTCCGCTTGAAAATTACGCTCTAAAATATTAGAAGCAACCTTGCCAACATTTCCTTTATAAGAGCGATATTTTTTCACGCGAACGAGACAGGATAATCCCAACTCTTTCATGATACGTTGTACCTTTTTATGATTGATCTGATACCCACGGTTCATAAGCTCATCACGAATACGTCGGTAACCATAACGTCCTTTATGTTCATTATAAATAGTTTGAATGAGTGTTTTTAGTTCGGCATCTTTGTCAGGGACATTCCATTTTTTTACCCAGTAGTAATATGTACTACGTGGAATGCAGGCAAATTTTAATACTGTCTGTATAGGAAATTCAGCCCTTAATTCAAAAATTATTTTTACTTTGTCTTGTTTTGTAATTGTTCCTTGTTTTGAACTAAGGCATTCAACTTTTTTAAATATGCATTCTCCATTCGTAAGCGTTCTACTTCTACTTGTAATTCTTCGATTGATCCTTTAATAGGTGTAGTAGATTTTTTTGTTTTCTTCACCATGTTTAAACGTCCCTCTTTCTTTGATATAAGGGCGTCTGTTCCTTGTGATGCGAATTGTTTTCTCCATTTACGAATTAAACCAGATGAAGGAATATTAAAAATTGCCGCTGCTTCATCCGATGACGTCCCTTGGTCATTCATATAGTTCAGTACGTCTAGTTTAAACTGTGCAGAGTAACTTGCATAGGATTTTATAAACGCTTCTACACCATTATGCTTGTATTGTATGACCCAAGTTCGTATCGTAGATACGGATGCAC
>NZ_JAJJBY010000155.1:0-1261 GCF_022625245.1 Bacillus sp. TL12
ACTCATGCCTTTTAGTTTTGCCTTAATTCTTTTATGATTATAGTACGCTATGTACTTTGCTAGTTCTTGCTTAAAGTGTTCTATATGCTTAAATTCTTTTCGATATAGAAATTCGGACTTCATGATCCCAAAGAAATTTTCAATCACTGCGTTATCGTAACAGTTCCCTTTACGAGACATACTTTGTGTAATGCCACGTGTATTGAGGGAATGGCGATATTGTTTCATTTGATAGTGCCATCCTTGATCAGAATGAATAAGAAGTGTATCTTCTTCCGTTAAACGTTCAAAAGATTGGTCTAACATTGTTGAAACAAGGGAATAGGTTGGTCTTGAACCAATTGTATATGTGATAATTTCACCATTAAATAAATCCAACATTGGTGATAAATATAACTTCTCTCCAAACAATTTAAACTCTGTGATGTCCGTAACCCATTTTTTGTTTGGTTTTTCCGCTTGGAAATTGCGATTTAAAATATTCGGTGCAATTTTTCCGACTTTCCCTTTATAAGAACGATACTTTTTCATACGAACGAGACATTTCAAGCCTAATTCTTTCATCAGACGGTACACTTTTTTATGATTTACTTTGAGTCCGCGGTTTGTCAGTTCATCACGAATACGACGATAGCCATAACACCCATCGTGTTCATCATAAATAGCTCGAATCAGTTCTTTTAACGCCGCATTTCCATCAGGACGATTGAAATGTTTCATCCAATAATAGTACGTGCTACGCGGAAGGTCTGCGAGTTGAAGTAGTTCCTTGACGGGAAATTCATGCCTTAATTCATAGACTACTTGCGCTTTGTCTTGTTTGGTGACTTTTCCTTGTTTTGAACTAAGGCATTCAACTTTTTTAAATATGCATTTTCCATACGTAAACGCTCATTTTCCGCTTGTAGTGCCTCTATTGATCCTTCAACTATTCCTTGATCTTTGGTTGTATTAGTTTTTTTATTTTTCATCGATAGACGCCCCTTTTTCTTTGAATGTAGGGCATCAAATCCTCCTGTATCATAAGCTACTTTCCATTTTCGAAGTGTCTCGTAAGATGGAATATTAAAAATCGCCGCTGTTTCCCTGATAGATGTCCCATTTTCGTTCATATAATTAAGTACATCTAGTTTATACTGGGTGGAGTAGGATGTATAGCGTTTTTCAAAAGCATTTTCACCTGAAGATTCATATTGCCTAATCCACTGATAGAGTATACTGGGATGAACACCTACAGATTTGGCGATTGTTTTTCCACCTT
>NZ_JAJJBY010000156.1:0-1108 GCF_022625245.1 Bacillus sp. TL12
ACTTTATGTTGTTCTCTATTTCATTTAATCAATCTCACCAAAGTTCATTGAGCCATAATAACAGAGAAAACGTTCATGGAAATCCTGGGATAGATCCAACCAGGCTACATGAGAATATTTACTTTGTTCAAAAGGATATCCGAAGTGTATACAAGGATGTCTTTCAAGAAGCGGTGGACAAGTATAATGAGAAGCAAAAACGAAGTGATCGTAAAATTAAAGATTACTATGACAAGATAAGAAAAGATACAAAGACGCATGAGCAACGAGAACTCGTTGTAGCGATTGGGGAAGGCAAAGACGACCCAAAGTATAGGGAAGCCAAAAAGGAAGCGTTAAAACAGTATGCTGAGGCGTTTCAAGAGCGAAATCCGAATCTAGCTGTCTATAATATGGTTTTACATGATGATGAAGCCAATCCGCATTTACATATTAACTATGTACCGAATTTCGATAGTAGTCGAGGATTAACGAGGCGTGTCGGAATGGATAGAGCCTTGCAACAACAAGGCGTAAAAGGAAAAGGGACGGAGTTAATTGCAAATTGGAGACAATCAGAAACGGCTTATATTGAATCTTTGGCTAAAGAACAAATTCCAGAATTTGAACGAGCGAATGTAGGTTCACATAAGTACATGAAAGTCCGTCAATACAAGGAATATGCTGAAGCAAAATCAACCGTTGAGAATCAAATATATGAAAAAGAAATGCAGTTAGAAGTTTTTGACCATCATATGAAACATGCTGAAGAGAAAGTAAATGAATTACAGATGGTGAAAATACATGTAGCTGATAAATACAAAGAGTTAGAAGCAGTGGAACAACAAGTAAAAAGTGAAAGTGAAAAGTTACAGTTGATTGATCAGCGATATATAGAGTTAGAAAAAAAGGTGAAACAACAGCAAAAAGAATTGGATAGTGTTACAAATCAAGTGCCAAATGAACCTGTTGTGATTCCGTTTTTGCGTAAAGAAGTAATAACAGAAGTACAGGATAAAATGTTTGGAAAAGCTGAAATCACGAAGAAAAAGACAAGAAATTTTGTGTTATCACCAGAACAATATCAAAAATTAACAAAACAAGTGAATGCAGCTGTTACTATCAAAAA
>NZ_JAJJBY010000157.1:0-1060 GCF_022625245.1 Bacillus sp. TL12
CATATGCAAAACAAAGAGTCAGTTTTAAACGCTATGCTTCCTTTTATGGCATCGTTATAAAAATTGATAAGCTATTTGATTGGAAAGTGATCGAAGATCATTATGAAGATATGTTACGTGTAGTAATATCAATTAGGACAGGGCGTATTCACCCTTCTACCATCCTTAATAAACTCAGTGTATATAGGGATAGCGCCCCGTCGCTATCAAGCTAAAGAAATTAGTTACCTTCAAAACGAAAAAATGCGCTATTCTTTCTGTAGAATCATAGAAAAGGATAGTCTTTTTTATAGTCATTTCAGATTTGTATCAAATACACAAATGAATGTAAAGACTGTTTTTTTCTTCTTGTTAGGAATATAATCAAGGGAATTTATGGGAAAGGAATGTTGTCACATATGAATAAACAAAGAGAGTATTGGAATGGAGTAGCAAATGAAAAAGAATTCACGACACCTTTTCAACTTGACTTATTCTCAAAGTATGTAAATAAGGATGCAACCTTATTGGACTATGGATGCGGGTACGGAAGAACATTATTTGAACTAAAAGAACAACAATTTACGAATTTATATGGTGTGGATTTTTCAGAAGAAATGATTAAACGAGCTAAATCAAATGATATGGCCATTGATTTTAATATTGTTAAAAGCGGGAAACTTCCCTTCCCGGATAATTTTTTTGATTCAGTTTTATTATTTGCAGTTCTAACCTGTGTATACCAAAATCAAGAACAGGATTCTATTTTAAATGAAATTAAAAGGGTATTAAAACCAGAAGGTATTATTTATATTAATGATTTTTTATTAAATGAGGATGAAAGAAATAAAACACGCTATAAACAGTATGTTGATAAGTATGACACATATGGCGTATTTGAATTATCTGATGGAGCCATTTTGCGCCATCATAGTGAAAATCGTGTAAAGGAATGGACAAATACTTTTGAGAAATTAGAGTATGAAAAAGTAGAGTACATAACAATGAATGGTAACCGTTCTAATGGATTATTATATATAGGTAGAGTAAAGAAGTAAAATAACTTGTAATATACTAATAG
>NZ_JAJJBY010000158.1:0-1025 GCF_022625245.1 Bacillus sp. TL12
TGTATCGCATCTAAATCAATTAAACTAAAATAACCTAAATCTCGTATGCATAGGTCTTGTAAATCAACAGTATGTTGAACTTCTTTTCCATAATTCACATCATTTTGTTTGCCAGGTCCCACTTCAACATGTAAAAACTGTCCACTCAGCAAATCATATTCTAGTTGTATTTTCACACCAGAAGCCTTTCCGCTTCCTCCGGATCCAGGATAGGACGCTGCAAGTTGATCCGAGACTTGAAATGTAGTAGCATCTAGAATCCGAATACGACGAAAGTATGCTGAAAAAGAAGAAGGAAGAGGCATCGTGGATAACAATTGTTTTTGTAATAACCGTGAGAATAGAGAGCGTAAAAATTCCACTGCTTTTGTATTTAGCCTGAGATTCAGCCCTTCCGGACTGATAAGGACACCTGTTTCTGATTCTAAAATGCCACATAATCGAGCCAGAGAATGACTCGCAGTATCTTGTCCCATCCCAATACATAATGAAGATAGATCTTGTGCCCGAAATTTACTCGTACGTTGAACAAACTGAGTTTGTTTGGCAAGTTCGGTTAATGCTTGTGGTGAAAAGCTACATTGTAATTCCTCTGCAAGTAGTCGAAACACTTGAGAGCTAGAAAATTTTTTCATAGATATTCCTCCACTTTTTCTTAAATTTTATACAATAGAAAGAAAAAGGAAAGAGGGAATCAGGCATGTATCCACTGGGTTCGAAAGAACATCCCATCATCGTAAAGGTTTCGTCTCAAACAAGAGCAGATAAAGTGGCTGCGATTTGTGAGGCATACAATTTTTACTACATAGTTGGGCTAGAATTCAATGAAGATATATCGGATTTAAAGAAAGCAATCAAAGATTGCTCAAGACCAGCAAATATTTATGAGAATTGTCCATGTAACAGTGGTAAGAAATATAAATTTTGTTGCATGAACAAAGAAATTGAGTTAGATATATAAAAATGAGATACTCCCATTTTTTTCGTTTTGGGGGTATCTCATTTTAGTTAGCTTGATGGGCATG
>NZ_JAJJBY010000159.1:0-1007 GCF_022625245.1 Bacillus sp. TL12
CACTTTCATCGGTATCCCTCTGCACTTTTAAGGGAATGGACTTTCCAGTCCCAGTAGAGCCCCAGTACACCATAGAGATATTCATTACTCCATCTCTGCCATCCGATACTACGCTTTCGTCGCCGTTTCCTTCTTGTCAGCAGTGTACGGATTTTCATCTCCGTATAATCACGCACTTCGCTAAATGCTCCGCTGGAGTTTCCAACTCGAAAGTAGTTCACCCATCCTGTTAGTACTGCATTGATTTGTTTTACTAAGTCTTGTGCTGTTTTGGCTCCTGCGTTTTGAATGAGTTCGCGGATTCTTGCTTTCACTGCCGTACGGGCTTTCTTCTTTGGGGTCATGCATATGAAGTGTCGGGTCTTATTTCGGTTCAGTACTCGCCTGAAATCAAATCCCAGAAAGGCAAAAGACTCTCCCTGTAAGACATCGACCATCCGAGTTTTCTCAAGATTCAGTTCAACTCCCAAAGGCTCCAATTGTTCCTGCAGTCGTCGCAGTGCCAGTTCAGCCCACCCCCGCTTACTGGAGTGTCCACTTACGGTGATAACCATATCATCGGCAAATCGGTGATAGTTCACAGCTTCATAGTTGCCTTCCGTCGTTTTACGCCGAATGGCATCAAATGTCCAATCTACCTCATTCAAGTAGATGTTTGCCGCTAGTGGCGAGAACGGTCCCCCTTGCGGGACTCCAATCTTTCCTGTCGCTTTTACCACCTGTTTTACCAGGCGCATAACTTGGTGGTCTTGGACACGATTTGCGATTTTCCTCAGTAGGATGTTATGCCGGATTGTATCAAAGTAACGTGACAAATCAACATCAATGACTGTGGTCATACGACGCAGCACACTGCGTCGCACTTCTGCCAGCGCTTGATGCGGGGAGCGTTTTGGTCGGAATCCGTAGGAATTTGGGCAGAAATCAGCCTCAAAGATAGCTTCCAATATGAGTTTTAGCGCTCCTTGGACCACACGGTCCCGTATACACGGGATTTGCAGTGTCCG
>NZ_JAJJBY010000160.1:0-993 GCF_022625245.1 Bacillus sp. TL12
ATACGATACATGTTCTTGTATATTTTATAATGTTTATTCGGAAAAATTGTATTTTCATTCTATATTTTTGGGGGCGTTTAAAACTTTGCAACAGAACCGAAAAGGATATTATAAAATAATCAAACTTTTTTACAAAGCCACACTAATAACACCGATAAAATTATGAATATTCTGTATTTTATTTATCAAAATAAATAGAACACAAATAACGCTTAAAATGGTAATATATGTTTGTTGATATCATATTATTGAAATGAGGTAATGTTAAAATATGAATTGTAAAAAACTATCATCTTACTCGGTAGCCTTAGCTTTTGGTATAACTACTTTATTTGGATTTTCTAGTTCTAATACACAAGCTAAAATTCTAAATCAAGAAGAAATAAAAAATCAATGGACTATAAAATCCACATTCAATAACGAACAATTAAAATTAATAATTAAAAGTATTTCAAGTGAAAAAATACTTAAAGCACAAAAACTCAACAATCAAGCATTGTCCATTACAGAATCAGGAAAGTATTCGTTTCATTTAGAAACAGCTATATCCTTAGGGTGTAGCCGTGAACAAGCACAAGATCTGAAAGATTTATTTGAATCATTTTCACCTGATACTGTTAAAAAAATTGAGTCTGTTACAAGTGGTGGTTTGAAGTCGTTAATTCCTATTCAATCAAACTTATCTTTTTCTCTTACTGATTTATTAACACTCTTAACAATAGATGGATTAAAAACTTTAGCTAAACAAATTGTCTCTATCTTCTAAAAACCCTAGGCGCACCACATTGCTACCAACCTAACAAAATAAGGTTCTGGTGCAAAGTTTCCGAAGATATAAAGAGATCGAGAATATTGTAGACCAGTTTTATGAAACTATGGTTCTGTTGCAAAGTTTGAAAAAAGCATAAACAGGTTGGTAAATGAGGAACAATGTTTAGGAAGTAGCTAGTAATTGTTGAAGTTCATTGTATGTTGAAAAGGTGGAGTCTCTTT
>NZ_JAJJBY010000161.1:0-982 GCF_022625245.1 Bacillus sp. TL12
TTCCCTATGGAGAAGTGGAAAGATATTATAAAAGTAAAATTGGGAAATGGTACAGAAAAGTGGAACGTGACGACAAGGAATCTGAAACATAAAAATCCGATAGGTTAGAGGAGGGGAAATATTGATTTTTTTATTTCGATTTGACAGCACGGAACATGGAATGGATTTTGTTTTAAATGAAAAAATTGCATCTGATATGTATCCTTTTTATGAAGAAATGCTAAAACCAATTGTTCACTCCACTTGTCAGGTGTTATCAAGATACAAACGATTTAGCAAGAGTAATACGATCATGACCAGTACGATTTTAGATAATAATCAACTGGAAGTTATGCTAAGTGAGGGATTAGGAGATTATATTGATGCCTATACAAAACATCAGGTTATCTTTGAAAACGCAAAATTAATTGCTGATATACTCATTGAAGTAATGGATCAACGGACGTTAGAAAGGAAATGAGGATGAAAAAGAAGGTATATGCTGTGCGAAAAGGGAGGCAAACTGGTATTTTCTATTCCTGGAAAGAATGTGAGGTGAATGTCAAAGGATATTCAGGTGCTGAGTACCGCTCTTTTCCTTCCAAAAAAGAAGCACAACACTATTTGTCATCCACCCTCGTTCAAAATAAAAAATGCCAGGCATCTGCTCCTTCTCCAAACATAAAAGAACAGCCCATAAAAATACATTCTTCGGGTATTTCGCAGGAGTCCATCGTAGAAGTCTATATTGATGGAAGCTATAACATGAAGCGAAAAATTGCAGGATACGGCTTAGTCATGATTGTTCAAAACCAGTTGTATTTAAAAGATTTCAGTGCCTATCCCTATTTAGATGTAACAACTACTCATAATGTTGGTGCTGAGCTCATGGGTGCAAGACGTGCGGTAGAACTAGCTTTAGCAAATGGCTGGAAACATATGATCTTATACTATGACTATACAGGTATTGAAAATTTCGCAACAAAAGCCTGGAGAGCTAAAA
>NZ_JAJJBY010000162.1:0-977 GCF_022625245.1 Bacillus sp. TL12
ATATAGAAGTTACATATACAAAAAAGAAGGGCATTCACTATTCTCCCTTCTTTTTTGTATCCACAATCATTTATTTCACTAAGTACTTTTCTAATTCATTTATTAAATATTTTGCACCTTCAGGACTTAAGTTGATTTTTCCATTTGCAAGAGAAATATTTTTATCAGATACTTCTCCTGTTATTGCACAAGTACCATGCGCTTTATATTTTTTCAAGATAATCTTTTCACCTTCTACATAAATCTCTAATGGTGTCTTTTCTTTAATTTTCAGCGTGCGTCTTAACTCCATTGGTATAACGATACGTCCTAAATTATCTAAATTTCGAGTTACTCCTGTTGATTTCATGAAATCTCTCCCTTAAATTTTCTATAGCTCTATATTTTATACCCTATGTCACTTTTCATTGTAACAAGCTTTCTCCAAAGATTGAAAACATTATAATCCAAAAGCTTACAATCATAATAAGAATCTCTTTACACCTTTGTGAAAAGGGATACTTTGTATCTTCCATCTATTGCTTCCTCCTTTTGTACAAAGATCTACTTAACGTTAGAAGGGTAAATCGTCGTCCGAAATATCAATTGGTTGACCTGAATTAGCGAATGGATCATCATTCTTTTTAAATCCAGAATTACTAGATTGATTAAATGAGTTCGAACCTTGATTACCAAAACTAGCCCCTACTGGCTGTTGATTAAATGAATTACGTTCTCCTCCATCACTATTACGTGGCTCTAAAAATTGTACGCTCTCTGCAACAACTTCTGTCACATATACGCGCTTCCCATCTTGCCCATCATAATTACGTGTTTGAAGACGACCATCTACACCAGCTAAACTACCTTTCTTTAGATAGTTTGCTACATTCTCAGCTTGTTTACGCCAAACAACCACTGAAATGAAGTCAGCTTCTCTTTGTCCCTGGTTTGTGAACGGTCTATTCACAGCTAGCGTAAATGTTGCGACCGCAACC
>NZ_JAJJBY010000163.1:0-962 GCF_022625245.1 Bacillus sp. TL12
TTTGGTCATAAAAAAACACCTCCAATTGTTAGTTAGTGTCCAACAATTGGGGTGCAGTTCACACCAAACTTCGTTTTTTCGACGTATAACGCATTACATGAATTATTAATAGTTTCATAAAACTGATCCACAACATTCCCCATCTCTTTATATCTTCGGAAACTTTGCAACAGAACCTCCATACTGATTATGCTCCTTTTTTAGAGTAGTAGTAGTATCAGTATGTCTAAGTTTACTAGATTTCTTGCACCAGAATCGTTTACTTTGTATCTTGGATAATTGTTTGTAAAATAGATTCCCATATGTCAGGATCGTCAGGTAAGAAATGTCCTGCATCTTTCATATAATGTGTTGTTATATGAGGGGTCACTAAGGCTAATTTTTTTATTTCTTCTATTGAAGATAAAGTGTCGGCTGTACCATGCCAAATATGGATAGGGATAGAAATATCTTGAAAATTAAACCCCCAATATTTTGCTAAGAGAGCAGGTTCTGCTACTGCTTCATCTACACTATTTCTTAACGCCTCTTTCATATGGATCATAGTTAACTTAATATCTTCATCTGTTTGAAGATATTGTTGATCCCATTTGCATAAATGGGCATTCCCCTTTTTCATCCCCTGTATATATTTTTCAGGGTTCTTTTCCATTTGCTTTTTTTGAGTACGATACACCCATTTTAATAGCAAAGGTAATCGTTTGGAGAGAAAGAAAGCAATCCGATTTTCACGGCACATACTAGCTGGCGGCTTCTCATTCTCAAACGGAGTTGCACTAGAAACCATCTGTACGGATTGTAAACGTTCAGGAATTTTATAAGCACAAGCAGCTGCATAAGCGCCTCCTCCTGAAACACCTATAATAGAAAAAGTTTGGAGCTTTAGTTGATCTGCTAATTCATTTACATCTTCTGCCCAATCCAGAACAGTTCGATTCCGTTTCGGATCAGAGAGCCCGTAA
>NZ_JAJJBY010000164.1:0-959 GCF_022625245.1 Bacillus sp. TL12
TGTATTCAAAAATAACTCCTCCGAGACTAATTACATTAGACCAAGAGTTAAAACTCCATACAAACAAATCTGAGAATCCGTTTTGTTCAAAAATCCAATTATAAACTTAGAAATGGAAATACCTTACTAAAAGCGAAATAGAGCTGAAAGTTTTCCAGCTCATGCGTTAATTCGTTCCGTATGCTTACAAGTAGGAAATTGTGAACAACCAAAAAATTTATTTCCGTTTTGCTTCCCTTGTCTCACAATCATTTTATTTTTACAAACCGGACACTTCCGTTCAGCCGGATCTACTCGATGATACACATCTTCTGCTTTTTGTTCTGGATTCACTTTACTGATTAATTTTTGAAGTTCAAAACGATCAATGAGTTTTACCTGACATGCTTTTGCTAATTCTTCGGCTTGTTTTGTATATGCATTATTGGTTACGATCCATGCTTCATCTGCCTTATAATAGGCTTGGTTCTGTTGCAAAGTTTTAAACGCCCCCAAAAATATAGAATGAAAATACAATTTTTCCGAATAAACATTATAAAATATACAAGAACATGTATCGTATACTCATTATTTTCGGTTATTTTTCAACTTTGCAACAGAACCTAATGAACAAATGCAATTTAAAAGCCAAATCGAGAATTTACGTTCTTGGCTGCAAATTATGCAACTTAATGGAGTTAGAATGATAAATCCTCCTGCAGACCATTCTAAATACTTTCAACTGTATAAACTGATTCATGCAGGATTGCCTATTCCAAAAACTTGTATCACAAACTCTTACAAAAGATTAGAAGAGTTCATAAAATCAACGGATAGAATTGTATATAAACCTCTCATAGGTGGATATTATTGTAGAGAAGTGAACGGCGATGAATTATTAAAGATGAAGTCTTTAAATTTAGAGCCCGTTATTTTTCAAGAGTATATAGAGGGAAAAGATATTAGGGTCTATACTCTAA
>NZ_JAJJBY010000165.1:0-933 GCF_022625245.1 Bacillus sp. TL12
CAAAAATGTTCAGACTATATAATGTGTCTGAACATTTTTGTATTGCATAGCATCTTCCTGTCTAAAGCAGAAAAATGTCAAGAATACTCGCAATGTTCGCTGCTTTCGTTTATATCTTATTTATAGATTTTGAAAAAAATAAAGTAAGTGTTGTATTAGTAATAATAGATTTGTATACTGACTTTTAGGCGAAAGTGGGAAGTGATTATTTTGAATCTTAGTAATTTAGTAAAAAAAGACATCTATATTCTAGTTTTGATGGTATTTACAGTACCCTTAGTAGGCGCAATAAAGTCTTTTCCCTTAAATGAGACGTTTCGAATGAGCTTTGGTGCACCAACATTTTTCTTTTTTTTGTTATTATTTCGGCGAATGCCAGCATTTTTACCGGGTTTTTTAACAGCAATAGTGGTTGTAGTATTTCGTATCCTGATAGAAGTCGTCAAACAGGAAAATATGGATTGGATAGCTGCTTTCCATATCCACTATCCTAGTTTTTTCTTTTATTTTACTTATTCTTGTCTCTTTTACTTAGCGAAAATCAAACGATTTCATCATCAACCATTGATGATTGGGTTTATTGGCTTCATTATTGAAATATTATCAGACTGTGTGGAATTAATGATTCAATATTTTGTATTAAAAACTACTATCACGCCAGAGGCAATAAATGAAATAATTGTTATCGCATTTTCCCACAGTTTTATAGTTCTAAGCTTTTTCAATATGATGAAACTGTATGAAGCGCAGTCAAGGGAGAGACACATAAAAAAACAAAATGAACACATGCTTATGCTTATTTCCAATTTATATGAAGATGCTGTTCATTTAAAAAAAACGTTACAAGATGCTGAAAATATAACAAAAAAATCTTATGATTTATATAAAAGTTTAGACTCTTTAGAGAACAAGCAGTTGAACTTTCAGGTTGAG
>NZ_JAJJBY010000166.1:0-922 GCF_022625245.1 Bacillus sp. TL12
GATTTACGGCAGCAGGCATTGAAAATTGCTGGTGAAGTCCATGACGTTAAAAAGGATAATCAACGTATTTTTGCTGGACTTTCAAAGCTAATTTCTGATGAAAGCTTTACAGATTATATGTCCATAAATGAACTGGTAAACATTATCGTACGAGCAAATGAGAAATACGCTCTGTTGCTAGAGAAAGATATTCAATTTGTGTACAAGATTGATGGCGTTCATCCTCACTATCATATTTACACAATTTTATCAATTATAAATAATGTCGTTGCAAACGCTGTAGAAGCTATCCAAGATATGGGAACCATCACGATTAACATTAATAAAGGCCATCATTCTGTTGAATTTCGAATAGGAGATAACGGTCCCGGTATTTCTTCGAAGTATAAAGAGGCAATTTTTGAACCTGGGTTTACTTCTAAATATGATGATGCAGGTAACCCTTCGACAGGTATCGGACTATCGTATGTAAAAGAAATGGTCGAACAATTTGAAGGTATTGTTACGTTTGAGGACAGAACCGAAGGAAAAGGATCGATTTTTATAATCAGATTAGGGATTGATCATATAATTGCGAAAGGGTGATTCTATGTATTTTTATATAGTAGACGATGAGAAAGCGGTTCGCTCAATGTTGGCTCAAATTATCGAGGATGAGGATCTTGGGGAGGTCGTAGGAGAAGCTGAGGATGGTTCGTTGTTAGATCAACAAATGCTAATTCTCAAAAATATAGACATTTTATTTATAGATTTGTTAATGCCGATTCAAGATGGAATAAAAACAATTCGTCAAACAAAACCATCGTTTAAAGGGAAAATCATCATGGTTTCTCAAGTAGAATCAAAAGAATTGATTGCTGAAGCGTATTCACTTGGTGTTGAATATTATATTATTAAACCGATTAACCGGATTGAAGTATTA
>NZ_JAJJBY010000167.1:0-921 GCF_022625245.1 Bacillus sp. TL12
GAATGTAATTCAGTTATAATAATAGATAGAAGAGGAATTAATAAGGAGTTGAAGAACAATGAAATTTGAATTGAATACAATTCATAGTGAAACTTCTTTAGAAAATATAGAGAAACAAAAGCAAAATTTCACAAACATTATTTCATTATGGAATCGTGATTATATTAATGAAGCTGAATTTAAAAAGGAAAATAATGAAAGAGAAGATGCATATACATATGAGGGATTTTCAGATGAAGAAATATTGTACTATTACTTAAATCGGCAAACACATTTTGCCCAAGAAAAGCGTATAAAGGATGCATCTAGGACTCTATATGCACGTGATCTAAGCCAATTCTATTTTTTTATCAAACAAAGTACAGAATTTCTGCAGCAAGATGTTAAAGATTATGTAGTCGGCCAAGTTTGGGGGAACTTAAGAAAGCGACATATCCGAAACTATCAAAAGTGGTTATCCCAGGAGGCAATCTCCTATCAATCAAAAGAAAAATACAAAGCATCTACGATTAGTCGAAAACTTGGTGTGATCCGTTCGTATTTGAAATGGCTATATGAAATTCAATATATCCAGGAACCTCTTCATGTGGAAGTTCTAAGTACGACCGTTAATAAACACCATAAACCAAAACGCGAGTTATCATATGAGGAAGTGAAGCAGTTGCTTCATTACTATAAGGATAATGAAATCAATTACGCTTTATTATCCGTTTTAGCTACCACTGGATTACGTGTTGCAGAAGTTGCGCATGCAATGTGGGAAGACCTTGAGTATGACGCTATACGTGGACGTTATTATTTAACAGTAAATACAAAGGGAGATAATGAACGGATTGTTTCTATTAATAAGGAGATTTTTAATCGTATTGTTGCATTTCGAATCCGGAGAAGGTTACCTGTAGACATTGGAAATAAAGATGG
>NZ_JAJJBY010000168.1:0-918 GCF_022625245.1 Bacillus sp. TL12
TTAGCAATCCACGGTGGAAGGATTGAATCTGGAACGGACCAAATTGCAAAAAAAATTGCCCTAAGTGATTACAGTTACTACATATTTAATGCTAAAAAATATGAAGATTTAAATAACGATGAGCGAAATGATTTGCATCTAACTTCTACCCATTATGACGACCCAATAGCTCTGGGAATGACAGCACAAAAAAACAAAGTTATTTCTATCCATGGTGCGAAAGGAACAGAAAAACTAGTTTACATGGGTGGACTTGATGAGGAATTAAAGAAGAATATTTTGAGTAAATTGTCCGACGCAGGTTTCGGCATTGGGACTACACCTGACAATCTCGGAGGGACCGACCCGGAGAATATCGTAAATAAGGGTAAAAACCTAAAAGGCGTGCAACTGGAGCTTACCACTGCTTTGCGCGACGAGCTTACAAATGATAATTCCAAGATGGAAAAATTCAGTAATGCCATTCGGTCAGCGATAGCTGAGTCAAAGTGATGGTAATTTCGGTACAATTTAAGTTTTTGTGACTTCGTAGAAATGATGGGAGGGCAGAGACGATCTATCCCTCATACAACCATTATACGTTGGATACATCAGTATAGTTCTGAATTGGACAAGCGGATACGTCGTCAATTAAAGAAAGTTAATGATTCTTGGTGAGTCGATGAAACGTATATCAAGGTAAAATCGCAATGAATGTATCTCTATCGTGCGATAGATTCCAAAGGTAATATAGTTGATTTGGTTCTGGTGCAAAAATTAACGCCTCCAAAGCATCATAATGGGGTTCAGCTGGGATACATGTTTTTGGGGCATAGTCTCGTGCCCATCAAGCTAGGGTGTTTTTTCCTAAATCCCCGAAATAGGGGAATTAGCTTAATTCATTAAAAATTTATACATTATATCAAAAAGTACACCTTT
>NZ_JAJJBY010000169.1:0-874 GCF_022625245.1 Bacillus sp. TL12
GAAGATTTTAAGGGGTTTAAATCTATTTTGCGTTTTTTTAAGCAAAATAAAAAAGGGAAGCCACTATTTTTGACTTAACCCTTTTTCTATGAGCTGACGAATAGCTTCATTACGACTTTTTAGTTTGTTATCATGCCAGAAATTCTCAATTTTTTCTAATTGTTCATTAGGAATTGTAACTAAAACCGGTGTATTTTTATCTCTGTTTATTGCCATGTAAGTATGCCCCCCTTTATAAAGGTATTATAAGTGATATTACTTTTATTGACAACTGGAAAAATGAGTAATAGAATAGCAATATAGGTGATATCACTAATATTACTATTTAAAGGAGTGAAGATATTGGAAAAGAAAATCGAGAAAATGATGATGGATCTAAAACATCTCATGAATCATGGTGAAGTAGATATGGATATAACGGATTTTAGGTATCAAAAGATGCTATTTGGAGCATTAGAAGCAACAGGAAAAGATTATACTTTCCATGTGCATGAACAGGATGAAAGCTCTTTATATGTGAGTTTAGTATAATTAAACGATAGAGGAGAGGAATAGCAAATGAAAATTGATGTATCTGAATGGGGAGTACTGAGCAAAGATACGAAGTTAAAATTAATTCGTTTGGCAATTTTAGAAAATCAAAATAAATATGCAAAATAAAAACCCCTCATTTGCAAAAAGCAAACAAAGGGCTATGTATTGAGTGATCGTAAAGCAAAGGAAATCTCGTCCATTTCCTTCACATTATATTTTAACACATAGGAAAGATTTAAAATACTTATAAGATTATTAAGGGGGAAATTACTGTGCTCAATCGTACAATTTTAGTTGGTCGTCTCACAAAGAATCCTGATTTGCGTTACACGCCAAATGG
>NZ_JAJJBY010000170.1:0-859 GCF_022625245.1 Bacillus sp. TL12
AAAGTTGGTTTTTATGGTACAAAATGGTACAATTATATGTACTAAAAAGTACATTATGGAGGTACTAAAATGGACAAAGAGAAAACGATTCAAGTCAAGTTTACAGTGAATGAAGAACAATATAAGAAGTTAGAAATATTGGCAAAGGTGAGAGAACTTTCAGTACCACAGTTTTGTAAATTGACTTCGTTACAAGTGAAGATGCAACCAGCTCGACCAATTATTGTTGAGGGGAAATATGTAATGCCGGAATCAGAAGTGCTGTTGTTAAAAGAAGTAGAAGAACGTTATAACGATGAAAATCAATTTTTAAGGATCGATAAAGAATTTAATGAACGATTATACAAATATGCAGTAGAAAAAGGAGTTCAAAATGAAAACTAAATTTGTTCATCATATATGTATTCAAACAAACAATTACAAAGAATCTATTAAATTTTATGAAAATGCTCTTGGTTTTGAATTAATTCAAGAAAGTCCTAATTTTCATAAACGTAGTTATAATTCATGGTTAAAACTAGATTCTTTTTATATTGAACTTCAGACTGGAAAAGAAAAAGAACAACTTGGTGAAAATAATAAGAATTCACAAGGGATTGTTCATTTTTGTTTATGGGTACCTAATTTGTTAGAAGAAATGCAAAAAATAAAACGATTAGGTTATGAATTTTTACTAAAAAATGATCAAGAAATATATAAAGTCGAAAACGGGAGTTTATGTAAGGTAATTGCTCCTGAAGGAACAATTATTGAATTAAGAGATAATAAAGGTATTTAAAGCCAAATATGTGTTGGTCAATCAAAACGGACCTAGCAAAGCGAAGGGAGTATTTGACTTGACCAACTAAACTACACCCGA
>NZ_JAJJBY010000171.1:0-845 GCF_022625245.1 Bacillus sp. TL12
AACATCTCCGATTTAAAATGGGAGAAAAATGACTCGATGCAGGCATTATCATGGCAGTTTCCTTTGCGAGAGTGGCTGCCGATGATACCCAAATCTGAAAGTCGTTTGTTGTAGACATGAGATGTGTACTGGAACCCTTGATCTGAATGGAGAATGGTTCCACGCACATCTCTTTTTTGCACCAAATTTTCAAGCGTATCTAATACGAGTTCATTGTCATTGCGTTTAGAGATTTTCCAAGAAACAATTTCATTATTATAAATGTCTTGCACGACAGAGAGATAGCGAAATCCATCTTGGATTCGTAAATACGTAATATCTGTAACGAGCGCTTCATTTTGTTTTCGATTTTTAAATTCACGGTTTAAAACATTCGGAAAAGTATTCGAATAATTCCCTCTAAAGAAGCGTCGCTTCTTACGAATAATAGATTGAATGTTGAGCTCACTCATTAATCGATAAACCTTTTTATGATTTACAAAGAAACCTTCCTCCTGTAAAGCTATTTTCATACGTGGATAGCCGTATTGTTTGTACTTCAGGTGGATAGATTGTATCACTTTTTTTAATTGTTGATCTGCTTCTGATCGTACATTTTTAGCTGTTTTCGCACGGATCCATTTATAATAACCCGCGCGATGTACACCTGCGAATTTAGTAAGCCAAGTGATCGGATATTTCATTTTTAACGATTCAATGATACGATATCGCTCCTTGTGCCTCAGTGCACCTCCATTTACAGATTTGGATAACGCTTTTTTAAATATGCAACCTGTGCCTTGTAGTAGTCTCTCTCTTCCTCCACACTGTTAAAATGGACACGTTTCCCTTTTAGTGGATTAGGA
>NZ_JAJJBY010000172.1:0-803 GCF_022625245.1 Bacillus sp. TL12
CGTGTTATAACAGTCGATAAGAATCCAGCTTATCCCATAGCAATTGAAAAGTTGAAAAAGAAAAAAGCATACCTGATGGTATGCAACTTAGGCAACAAAAGTACTTGAATAACATAGTAGAACAAGATCATCGTTTTATAAAGAAGCGTATCCGTTCTATGCTAGGGCTCAAATCTTTTTACACAGCTACATCCATTCTTTCTGGAGTAGAAGCCATGCATATGATTACAAAAGAACAGATTGATTTACGGAATCAGTCTGTCCAAACTCAGAAAGAATTCATTCATCAATTGTTTGGACTTGCAGCATAAGATACGATTCCGTTAGGAATATATGTACTTTATTCTCTTTTATTTTATTTTTGCACCAGAACCTTTCTCTGTACTACGTAACAAAAAAAAATACTCCTTAATTAAATTTAAATAATTAGGTTGCGGTCTATGACAGCAACCCTGTCACTACCACATATAAAAAAATAGATAAGACCAGGAACTCGATCTTATCTATGGCATAAGGAGAAACAAATAGGGTGATAACCATCACTTTTTCATTATATTACAAATGTTAATTTTTAATATTATAAATACGAATATTGGTAATATCCATATTGAGAAATTTATTACTAATTTGTTTCCGGTATCAAAAGGTACACCTTTTGGAATAAAATAAATAAGGTAAAATCTTCAAATAGATTTTACCTTATTTAATACCTTCTCTTAATTTAATTGGGTTTAGTAGGGGGCAATTTTATTTATTCTTCGTGTTTTAATATTAGACGTTCGTTTAATGGTTGAATGTCACGA
>NZ_JAJJBY010000173.1:0-801 GCF_022625245.1 Bacillus sp. TL12
TGAATCAACGATTTAATAAAGCGGCCGTTCAACTTTTACAACACGTATTAGCTGAACTATTAAACCAAAAATTGGCCTCATCTATGCCGCTTTCTTCTCCATATACTTCTGTTTTCAAACGTATTCGTATTTTAGATTCAACCGCATTTCAACTCCCAGATTCTTTTTCATTTGTTTATCCAGGTGCAGGAGGATGTAGCCATACAGCGGGGATAAAGATTCAACTTGAGTATGATTTATTAAGTGGAACGTTCCTTCATATTCATACAGGTCCAGGTAAACAACATGATCGAACCTACGGTTCCCTGTGTGTCCCAACTGTAACAGCGAATGATTTATGTATCCGAGATTTAGGTTATTTTCATTTGAAAGATCTTCAACATATACAAGATAAAAAGGCTTATTATATCTCACGTATCAAATCGAATACACGTATTTATCAAAAAAATCCTAATCCTGATTATTTTCAAGATGGCAGAATCAAGAAAGGTACAGAGTATATCCAGATAGATATGGAGGTTTTAATGAATTCTCTTCAACCAGGACAAACATGTGAAATATCCAACGCTTATGTAGGAATGACTGATAAAGTCTCAACTCGTGTGATTGTTCATCGACTAACCAAAAAACAACAACAAAAACGATTACAAGATCAAACTGTAAGAGAAAAAAAGAAAGGAATGAAGTATTCTCCTCGTAGTAAACGACTTAGCGGTATCAATGTATATATGACAAATACTCCTACAGATATTGTCCCAATGGGACAAGTACATGATTGGTATTCTTTACGTTGGCAAATCG
>NZ_JAJJBY010000174.1:0-785 GCF_022625245.1 Bacillus sp. TL12
TTCAACTTGAAAGCTCATCTTTCTATGCTCTAAAGAATCTAAAGTTTTATGTAAATCATAGGATTTTTTTGTTATATTTTCAGCATCTTGCAACGTTTTTTATGTGTCTCTCCCTTGACTACGCTTCATACAGTTTCATCATATTGAAAAAGCTTAGAACTATAAAACTGTAGGAAGTACCCCCTTTCTCACTACTAATTTATATAAGTGGCCTGTAAGTAAAAGAATATAGGCTAAGTAGAAAATTCAAAGTCCACCCTTTGAATTGCTTTCAAATCTAAACTAATACAAACGTATCTTTAATTTATAATCAAAAGTACAGAATCTTACCAAAAAGTACATTTTTTATAAAACAATTTTTAAAGTATTTAAAAATTCATTTTGGCGTAAAAACTTCGAAATAATCACTGTGAATTTCTAAAGGTTCTGATACAAATATACGAAGTGGAACGAGGATATAACAATAATCCACCTGGTATTCCCCATTAAAAAACGGCAGAACTCAATTGGATGAAATCTTTCGGTATTGATGTAGATCAAGTGTATATAACGATAGTTTCTGGTACACAAAACGCTTTGGTAATTATATTGATGAAAGAGCTTTGAAATTAAATTCATTTGTTTTGCAATATAATTAATTAGAATTATGCATTCGCGAAATGGAATAAGGCGTCTCACTTTTTGAAGTTTGACGCCCCATAATCTTGTATGGTTACATTCACATGATATTTAATCGGTACCCTGCTAAATGTTTGATCCCAATCTTTTTTGACTTTCGCCCATAA
>NZ_JAJJBY010000175.1:0-785 GCF_022625245.1 Bacillus sp. TL12
TCCAATCAGCAAGAGCTTGATGTCAAATAAACTTCTAATACTCATGACTTCCCCCTTATACACAATGTTATTTAACCAAATTATACCATTCGGAAAGAGCGATGTATTGTTTTTTGGGGTTGTATATTCTATACATGCTCGGTTAACATAACGCATCATTATTGGTATTTGTTTAAAAAATATACACTCAATAACATGGTATAATATGGATATTAAATCTTTTTGAAAGAGGGATAATAATGATAAAGAGAGGACTCATTTCAGGAATACTCCTATTACTTATCATATCTGTAGTAGCTTATTTTAGTCGAGATTGGAGCTACATTTATTATGTATGTGGAACTTTTGGATTAATTAGTATTGTGTTAGCTGTAGCTTACTTCATTGATAGCTTAATTTTAGGTAATAGAGGAACTCTATTTTCGAAAAAGGAAACACGTAAAATTGGTCGTATTGACCAATCAAAAGGTTTTTTAATAATGGCTATTCCAAATCTTATAGCAGCACTAGTTTACATCGTTATTTAATGTATATCGTATACAAATCTAGTTACCATAACATAAAATTATTGGTAGCTAGGAAAAAGGCGCCCCCTTACTCTCACAAGGGATCCGCTTTTTTTTGTTCTATGACTCTATGCATCTTTTTATACATTCCTATTCTGGTGCGCCTTTTGGCTTCCCTATAGTTCCCGGTGTCTCCCGATTTTTTGCATAAAATCTTGCATGCTCTTAGCGTGGTTTTTTTCCAAAATGCTGGCGGTACCCCATATAGGGGTCCCACCC
>NZ_JAJJBY010000176.1:0-783 GCF_022625245.1 Bacillus sp. TL12
TTTTGACTTAAACTTGTTGCTATAAAATTAAATAGAGGATTATCTTCCCCAAATACTTTGGAAGCGAGAACCATGTCTCTTTGATTTGGAATTGAGATTAAAAACTTTTGTTTTAATTCCGAAAGGATATATTTGACCGATTTAGTTTTTGCCAGGTCTCTTTGTAAAATCATCATTTCTCTATTGCCTTCTATAGTACCTTCTTTTAGAACTTCTAATGAAATTGGGGAATCTCCAATAATTAATGCTTTAACAAGGTCTGGATGATGCGCTGAAACCAAAATGCTGATCATTCCTCCAAGAGAATGACCAAATACAATTGCAGGCTCCTCAATACAGTATTTGATAAAACAGGATATATCAGGAACATAATCTTCTATTAGGTAATTTGAATTAATGTTATCTGATTTACCATGACCGCGTAAGTCAACTGCGTATAAATGCCAATGTTGCTCAAGTTCAGGAATTATAGATTGAAATGACTGCCATCGTGAAGTAGCTGCATGAAGAAATAGTAGAGGTGGTTTGGATGAATTACCACCTTCTGCATAATTTAGATTAACAAATCCTGTATTAAAAACTTTTTCAATCATTTAGAACTCTCCTTTATTCTTATCTATTATTTTGGTGAAATTTTACAACAAACCATAACTTTTGAGAAGAATTTTTTATTAAATTTCATCTTTGATTCACTTAGTTATTGTATACAAAAAGGGTGGGGGCGCTATGCCCTCCACCTAAAAACACCAAGAATCACCGCCGTGCTCTAACTGACAAATAGTA
>NZ_JAJJBY010000177.1:0-779 GCF_022625245.1 Bacillus sp. TL12
TATTCGCTCTGACACTAAAACATCCATGATACTTTTTAGAATATACTTAAATCCCATTCTTGTGCAATACGTTCCAATAACATAGATCCTGGTAAACTATTCCCGCATTCATCAATAGCTGGTCCATAAATACCAATACCACAACCCTCTTGAAACGGTAGTTTTCTTCTGGACCTTGATGGAACGAGTGCCATAATCCCTCCGGACACCCCACTTTTAGCTGGCAATCCAATGAAAGCAGCAAATTTGTCAGAAGCATTGTACATACCACATGTGAGCATTAAGGCTTTGGTTAATCTAGCAACCTCTTTTGGGAGGACTTGTTCTTTACGAATAGGATGATATCCATCATGGGCAAGTATGAGTCCTATTAAGGCTATATCCTCTGTATTCATTTCTATAGAACATTGTTTCAAGTAAACCTCTAGTGCTTCCTCCACATCAGACTCTAAAAAACCATTTTCCTTTAAATAGTGTGCTAAAGCTCTATTTCGATGAGCTGTTTGCCATTCAGATTGAAACACTTTTTCATTAATGGCGGGGCGTTTCTCTATCATTTTTTCGATTAATGCGTATAGAGATTCTAATTTTTCTTGCACCGATGTTCCTGGCAGAAGCGAAGCTACCGTAATCGCTCCAGCATTAATCATAGGATTAAAAGGTTTTCCTGGTTTATGCATCTCTAAACGAATGATCGAATTGAAGGCATCTCCAGTTGGTTCTACATCAACTCGCTCTAATACATAAGAAATACCTCTGTTTAAACAAGCGGCTATAAA
>NZ_JAJJBY010000178.1:0-749 GCF_022625245.1 Bacillus sp. TL12
AAGGAATATTTTATTTATTATGTAATGCTTGTGTTTTTTATTCAAAGTATAGCATCATCCATTTATTTGGCTATTGTTCGGAAAGTATAAAGACGGTTCACTAGATATAGGAATTACGCCCCATCGCTATCAAGCAAACCAAAATTCCCCTAAAATAAAAAAATACGCTATTCTTTCTGTAGAATCATAGGAAAGGATGGCGTTTTTGTATGTCTATTTCTGTATCTGATGAATTACAACTATTTGCTCAAGAGATTCAAAGATTTTTATCTCCAAATATCTTACGAGATTTTGCTAGAGATGTCGGTTTCGTACAATGAACCAGTAAATACCAAGCAAAAGATTTAGTCGCTTTATGTGTATGGATGAGCCAAAATGTTGCTACTACTTCTTTAGCTCAGTTATCTAGCTGTTTAGAAGCATCAACCGAAGTACTTATCAGTTCTGAGGGATTGAATCAACGATTTAATAAAGCGGCCGTTCAATTTTTACAACACATATTAGCTGAACTATTAAACCAAAAATTGACCTCATCTATGCTGATTTCTTCTCCATATATTTCTGTTTTCAAGCGTATTCGTATTTTAGATTCAACCGCATTTCAACTCCCGGATTCCTTTTCATTCGTTTATCCGGGTGCAGGAGGATGTAGCCATACAGCGGGGTTAAAAATTCAACTTGAGTATGATCTATTAAGTGGACAGTTCCTACATATTCATACAGGTCCAGGTAAACAACATGATCGAACT
>NZ_JAJJBY010000179.1:0-745 GCF_022625245.1 Bacillus sp. TL12
CGTTATGTTAACCTTACATGTATAAAGTATGCATGTATTCCTTAGAAACTTTGTTCAACTAAAGGGCCGTTTAATTAAACTATACTTAACAAGTAATTTATAGTTAGTATACAATAAATATGGAATGAAAAAACACAATTCGGTTGGTAGTCCGGATGCATCAAATTAAACATTGATGCCAGTAACCTTCCCCTCCTTGGGATGTCCATTATTCCAAGATTTTTTTGTTAAAAGGAGGGAATCGTCATGACATTGACGGTTTATTATGATGGTCAGTTTTGGGTTGGAGTAATTGAAATTCAAGAAAACGGAAGATTGAAGGCTTACCGTTATGTTTTTGGAACAGAGCCTGGCGATACTGAAGTGTTAGAATTTGTAAATCGTCGATTATTTACTGTCATTGAAAAAAGTAGATAGATAGGGATCAAAGGAAAAAGAAATCTAAATAAAAAAATTAATCCTAAACGTCTCCAAAGACAGGTAGCCAAGGAAATGAAACAGAAAGGAATTTCGACAAAAGCACAAGAAGCGATTAAAGAAGATATTGAGAGACGAAAAGTAGAAAGCAAAAAACTAAAAAAACAATGTGATGATGCTTTTAAACAAAGGCAATGGGAAATTAAAAAACAAAAAGCTAAACAAAAGCATAAAGGGCGATAGATTATTCAAGAATAGGGCGCTTTAATTAAACAAGCAGTTAAAAGGATCTTTCCAACGAAGATCCTTTTTTCATACCGATAATGAT
>NZ_JAJJBY010000180.1:0-734 GCF_022625245.1 Bacillus sp. TL12
TACCGCCAGCATTTCGGAAAAAAACACGCTAAGCAAAAAATAAAATAAGCCATCCATTTGGACAGCTCTTTTACATAATTCTCGTTATTCAAAGCAAACTCCTCTCGTTAGGAGAAAGGGGTTATCCGTTCTTACAATTTGTTTTTTTTTAGTAGGTAAAGCCCTATTAAATTGGCTCCTAATCCAATGACAATTGCAACAATAAAAATTCTGGTTCTGGTGCAAAAACTTCAGGGAAATTGCAAATAATCTCTAAATCTTGGACATACTGATACTATTATTCTAAAAAAGGTGTATGATCGGTATGAAAAAGGAAAATTTGTTCAAATGGAAGCGTTATCAACCTGATATTATCTTATTAACGGTAAGATGGTACCTACGGTACTACCTAAGTTTTCGTGATTTGGTGGAAATGATGGAGGAACGAGGTTTGTCTATTGCTCACATCACTATTATGCGTTGGGTGCATCAATATGGACCTGAATTAGATGAAAGAGTACGACGTCATCTTAAGACAACAAATGATTCTTGGAGAGTTGATGAAACGTATGTGAAAGTAAAAGGGCAATGGATGTATTTATATCGCGCAGTCGATTCAGACGGAAATACCATTGATTTTTATTTAAGTGAATCAAGAGATAAACAAGCAGCCAAGCGCTTTTTCAAGAAAGCCTTGGCTGCTTCTCATATTTGTAAACCTCGTGTAATAACAGTAGATAAGAACCCTGCCTATG
>NZ_JAJJBY010000181.1:0-720 GCF_022625245.1 Bacillus sp. TL12
TCCCATCTTTACTAATTCATCAGCCGTATACAATTTTTTTGTATCCATAATATCATAGTCTTTTGACTTTAAGTATTCAGCAATCCCACTTGTATGATTCAATATCTGCCGAATCGTAATCTGGTTACCATCATAGCCGTTTCCTTGAATAACGCCAGGCAACCATTTTTCGATGGAGTCGTCTAGATTCAAGCGGTTCTCTCCAGCTAATTGAAGTAGCACTGTTGCAATGAATGTCTTCGTCGTACTACCAATGCGAAAGCGAAAATCTGTTTTCATTGGCTTCTCGGTTCTCAGATCCGCTATACCAGCGGCATAACTCCACGTTTTTCCACCCTTATAAATTGTAGCAAGTATCCCTGGATATCCAAGTTGTAGTGTATCCCGCATTGCTTTCTTGACGGAAGTACGATCTCGTTGAGTATTTGTTTGTAACGAACTAGATACATTTTGATCAGACTCACTCGTAATTTGCCTACTTGTTTTCATAAGATTCTCCCTCTCCTCTATTCATATTGTGTAGATGGTTGTTAGCTGTTTCATACTAAGCACACAGCTATCATCTCTATTAAAAGTTCAATATTACATTTGTAATTATCTTGCTAATTATTTTTTCACAAATGCCATTGTATTCTAACAAACGATAAATTCCTCTTTTTCCACATGTATGTTAACCCTAGAAGAACCACTATTATTACTGGTTTGTTTTTGATAAATAGA
>NZ_JAJJBY010000182.1:0-706 GCF_022625245.1 Bacillus sp. TL12
TACCGCCAGCATTTTGGAAAAAAACCACGCTAAGCAAAAAATACAATAAGCCGTCCATATGGACGGCTTATTTACATAATTATCGTTATGGGTAGGCAATCTATCTTGAAACTTACCAAATTCACTTAAGGGATTCTTTCCAGTTTGAATAATAATAAATGAACTGAATTAATAAAGTCATTATTGCAATACCTGTAAAAATTACAAAATACATTAATTCAACATCTAACAAATACATCCCTATTACCGAAATGAATACAAAGGGAATTGAAGCTAATACATTGTAAAAACGTTTTTTATAAAAAAGTGCATCTTTTGCGTTTATATAATTATTGACCATAAATATTCCTTCTTCCCATCTGAATTTATTGTGTGTTCACATATATTAACTAAATTTTACCATATGTTAAGTGATCTTATTTCAAATAATACATTCGCTACAAAAAGAAAAAAGAGATAAGAGTACTATTATTAGTACATTATCTCTTTTCGAATATGCATTTCATATCCCATGTAAATTTACCACATATTTCAATGGGACTTACAAATTGCTCTTCAATAATAATTATATCTTGTTTTTGTAAAAAATATACGATTTCAAACCTTTTCAAAAATACATGGCCAGAATGTCAGTGACTTACATATATTTAAGAATTATAGTTGGTTAAAACATGAAATTCATTTTATTATAGTTTATTAAATATGG
>NZ_JAJJBY010000183.1:0-683 GCF_022625245.1 Bacillus sp. TL12
CATTTGAAAACAATGAGAGAATTACTACAGATGATTCAATTTCTATGAATCTGAAGGTACTTTTATAGATTTCTAGATAGATTGATTACTGATAAGTGGGGTTATGTTAACTTGATGTATATAGGATATGTGATCTTTTAGCTATGATAAAGTATTAAATGAAAGGGGGAGATGTATGTGGATTATAAGGTAATTCAAAAGCATGAAAGTAATTATCCGAATCCTATTTCATTAAAAAAAGGAGAGATTATAAAAGTAGGAAACAAATATGAAGGTCCTGAAAACTGGGATAATTGGATATATTGTCATACAAAAGAAAATGAGGGCTGGGTTCCAGAACAAATTATAAAGAACGAGGGTAATTTGGCTTTTGTATTAGAAGATTATATAGCTAAAGAACTTAATGTTGAAGAAAAAGAAATCATTTCAGAAATTAAGGAACTAAATGGTTGGTTATGGTGTAAAAGAAAAACTAACGATGAAAAAGGTTGGCTACCTAAAAGTAAATTAAGATTGTTAGATTAGTTGTATTAAAAGCTAGTGTTGATCTAGCTTTTTCTTTTTTATCTATCTATAGTTGTTCTAATTTCTTTATTTATCATGTTTTGAATGTATACTTTTGTTGTCGAATTTGACGATATCAGGGGAAATGTTATGAAGTCAATGTTTAAGGGGATTTGAAT
>NZ_JAJJBY010000184.1:0-669 GCF_022625245.1 Bacillus sp. TL12
TTATTATTATTGTAATAGCTTTGGAAAGCTTCTATTTGTACTTTTGAAACTTCTACCGGGTTTTTCATGACATACCATTCAACATTTTCTGAAAGTGGGGGAGTAGTCAATGAACCAAGGTAGTGATAATAACTTTTGTTGGTAGGAAGCATAGCAGCAATATTGATTTCACCAACAGAAGTGTTCTTATCACCTTTTTTAATACTATCAATCACTTTTTTGAACCCTTGGTTTTCTGAACCTTCTTTAAAGAACACACCAATAACAGCTAAACGACCGTCTTGTGCTTTATTTACAAAATGAGCTTCAATTGGATAATGCTTACTATCAAGTTTATGCTCACTAGGTGCATGAAAATGGAATTGTGTTAAATCAAAGTAACGACCATTGATTTTTGCTGTTCCAGTAACGTCTACTTGGATACTGTGGCCATTATCCACTTCATCAAGTACAGCATTATTATAATTAAGTTCGATTGCTCCATTGTCTTTCATTTCCTGTGTCTTAGTTGTGTCAATAGCAATTGGTGATTGTGTATCGCCTGATTCAAACTCCCAATTTTTTTGATCTTTGTAATTCACTTCATGTGTTGCAGTTGTCTTTTCTTTTTTGTCATTTGAAGCTATGTTATTACACCCTGTGATAAGTAGGGAAGATATCAGTAAACTT
>NZ_JAJJBY010000185.1:0-667 GCF_022625245.1 Bacillus sp. TL12
CCCTTTAGGTAGACGGTGTAAAAAGACCATGTACATACATGGATGTTACACTATTACTTGGAGGGGATTTTTCATGACTAAAAAAGGTTCAACATTTAATACATACTCAGAAGAATTAAAGTTATCAGCTGTTCAAAGTTATTTAAACGGTGAAGGAAGTTACAATGTGATAAAGGAAAAATATCAGATTAAAAGCTCTACACAATTAAAAAATTGGGTGAAAAAATATAAAGAATTTGGTGAAATTACAGATACTCGTGGGAAAAATGGTGGAATGAAAGGTATATCAAATCCTCTAAAAGGTAAACGTATTCATTTTAAGACGATTGAGGAGGAACGTAACTACTATAAGGCACAGGTTGAATATTTAAAAAAGCAGTATCCAAATCTGTAAATGGGGGTGCACTAAAATATACAGAGAGATATCACATCATTGAATCATTAAAAGGGAAATATCCAGTTATGTGGCTTACGAAATTTGCCGGTGTACATCGTTCAAGTTATTATAAGTGGATTCATACAAAAGGTATGAAAAACATGCGAATGGAATCCGAGAAACGATTAAAAAAAGTAATACAATCTATTCATGTAAAGCACAAGGAATATGGTTATCCACGTATGAAAATTGCTTTACAGGAAGAGGGATATTTTATAAATCACAAAAAAG
>NZ_JAJJBY010000186.1:0-636 GCF_022625245.1 Bacillus sp. TL12
AGCAGGTTAATTTAGTAAGAATTTAAAATATGATGATGGAACTATAATAATATTATTAAGATAAAATGACGTAGTGTTTTACTCTAAACTGTATATGGAGGTGAGTATTTGTGGATCTTCTTAATGACTTTTTTACTTGGGCGTTTGAAAGACATCATAATATCCTCAGTTGGTATATTCGACCACTATTTTTATTACCATTTTGCTACTTTGCTTATAAAAGAAATGTTAAAGGCATCATAATTACTTTAATTGCATTATTTACAAGTATGTTTTGGTTTCCAAAACCGGAAACGGTAGACTCGAAGGTGGAAAAGTTTTTAGCAATGGAAATGGAATGTTATTAAAGTTTTGTTATCCTCAATGGTTCCATTGACAATGTATGCTTTAGCATATGCATTTTGGAGACATTCTTGGAAATATGGGATACTGGTTATTAATTTAATTGCTATACTTAAAGTTCTATGGAGTTTATATGCAGACGCTGGTTCAGGAGTAGCAGTGATTTTACCAGCTTTTATTGGTTTAGTAATTTGTAATTTAGTTATTTGGATTGTTTATAGAGTTTTAGTAAAAAGAAATAAAAATAAATCAACAAATACCAATTTTTAAATTAATTACGTTTATTCTTCTTCA
>NZ_JAJJBY010000187.1:0-613 GCF_022625245.1 Bacillus sp. TL12
TTTATATGAATCTCATTTATACCTATCGTAGCATACAAAAATAAGAAAATATGCACCATAAACTCTAAATCTTTATCCAAAATAAATATTCTTAGCGTACAACCAATACATGCATTTGTGTCAAAAGTGTGTCTAAACGTACAAAATTCTCAAAATGATAAGGTGAGAGGAAACAGCCTTTAATGTACTTGAAAATGTATACTATTTTTTTAGGTTTTAAATTTTTATATTTATTACGGTATGTGAAATTATTTATGTTCTTTTTTAACTTGTTTGCTCTTTCTCAAAAAACGCACTATAATAACTTAAACATAGCGTATCATATGGAGGTTTATCATGAATAAAACAGAACTAATTAACCAAGTATCAGCGAAAACATCCCTGTCAAAAAAAGATGCAACTACATCTGTACAGGCTATCCTCGATCAAATTACACAAACTCTAGCAAAAGGAGATTCGGTACAATTAATTGGATTCGGTACATTTGAAGTGCGTGAACGTTCAGCACGTACAGGACGTAATCCTCAAACGGGGGAAGAAATGCATATTCTAGGTGGAAAAGTACCTGGATTTAAAGCGGGGAAAAACTTAAAAGAGGCTGTAAAGTAAAGAA
>NZ_JAJJBY010000188.1:0-589 GCF_022625245.1 Bacillus sp. TL12
CCTTTAAAATACCCCATATATCATTCTACTGCTCACACTTTTTCTACAGGTTATCTCAGTTTAGAAATCTTTGCAACAGAACCGAAAAGAGAATCCAAATGGATTCTCTCTTCTTGGCATATTTACAACATGGAGAATATTTACATGAGACAACTCTTTCAAAACTTTATTAGAGGAAAGTTTTAAAAAATGTCCTTATAACAATACTTACATAAATGTCATATATAGTAAATTGATAGATTGTATACTAACTATTCTTAATTTTTAATGAATTAAACCTTTGTCATACTAGGAGTACCCCAGCATTTCAAAAAAACAAGCTAAGCAAATTTAGACAAGAAACAGCCAGATTTTACCCTGTTAAGAATAAGTCAGCTCTTTTATATACAAAGGACGTAAGGATTGTAAATTAGTTAAATGTAATCCCTCAAAATTATATTCCCCAAAGAAATTGATGTGTTCCCAATGTAGAGAGCCTCACCCTATCAAAAAAGAAGATCCCCATTCAACTATAGAGAAAGCAAACAATCGTTTGTAAAGGTATACCTTTTTAAACGATTATTCACTTTTCCTATCGGTAAAGAAATAA
>NZ_JAJJBY010000189.1:0-585 GCF_022625245.1 Bacillus sp. TL12
ATCTATTAACTTAAATATTGCTACTAATGCTACTCCAATTAATATACCAACCGTTAAAACAGTATAAGATAGTGACTTAATTTTAAAGATGAACATTTGTCCTCTCTCATCTTTTGACTCCATCCGACGTTCAAACGTAATTTTGTAAATTTCTGCAATGAACACTAATACTACCAACACACAAATTACAATCGTAGCAATATTAACCATTATTCATCCTCCTCATATTTAAATACATCAGTTATCTCTTTCTCAAGCGAATTAGCAATTTTGAAAGCTAAAATCAAAGAAGGGTTATATTTATTTTTTTCTAAAGCTACTATAGTTTGTCGACTGACACCAACTGCATCTGCTAATTGTTGTTGCGTCCATCTTTTTTCAGCTCTTCCTACCGGAATATTATTTTCGAGCATGTCATTCCTCTCTTCTATTACACAGTTATCTCAACTTGATAGTAATATATTTTTTACAAAAAGTAAAGAATACATTACTATCAACCGAATAACACATTATATGTTTAACTGAGAAAACGTGAAAATTATACGCTATTAAATTTATTTGGGATAAAAACCATGAATTCTTTGT
>NZ_JAJJBY010000190.1:0-584 GCF_022625245.1 Bacillus sp. TL12
AAGAATATGGGGAAAGTGCGTTTCCAGGTCGTGGAAGCGCACTTTATCATTCTCAGTATGAAATGAAAAAGCTCAAGCGTGAGAATGAAGAACTGAGAAAAGAACTTGATTTACTAAAAAAGTTCCAGGTCTTCTTGAAGAAAAAGAATGTGTAAGGTTTCAATATTTAAAAGAAAATAAACACAAATATAACATCAAGAAGGCTTGTAAAACGTTAAACATCTCGCGGTCAGGTTACTATGAATATTTACAGAGAAAACCTTCTAAAAGAGCTTTAGAGAACGAAGTGTTAAGTGAGGAAATACAACAAATATTTGAGGAGCATAAGGGACGGTATGGATCTTTAAGAATTACAAAAGTCCTTGAAAAGAAAGGCATCAAGGTAAACCGAAAACGAGTAGGAAAACTGATGCGTCAAATGAAACTGTATGCGAAAGGCAGTCGCTATCGTTATAAACATTATAATAAGAAATCACCTTCCATAGAAAGACCAAACCTCTTAAATCAAGTTTTTCAGACGGATCAACGAAATAAAATATGGGTTGGTGATATTACCTATATTCCTACCCAAAAAGGGGGTCTCG
>NZ_JAJJBY010000191.1:0-580 GCF_022625245.1 Bacillus sp. TL12
GGACTGCTCCACCCCGCGATAATACTATTCATATATTATTTTTATATATGGTGGAGGATGACGGGATCGAACCGCCGACCCCCTGCTTGTAAGGCAGGTGCTCTCCCAGCTGAGCTAATCCTCCAAAGTGGTGACCCGTACGGGATTCGAACCCGTGTTACCGCCGTGAAAGGGCGGTGTCTTAACCACTTGACCAACGGGCCAAAAATATCATGGCGGAGAGCAAGGGATTCGAACCCTTGATACGCTTGTGACGTATACACGATTTCCAATCGTGCTCCTTCGGCCAACTCGGACAGCTCTCCAATCATGGCTCCGCAGGTAGGAATCGAACCTACGACCGATCGGTTAACAGCCGATAGCTCTACCGCTGAGCTACTGCGGAATGATATTAGCCTGGCAACATCCTACTCTCACAGGGACAAGGTCCCAACTACCATCGGCGCTAGAGAGCTTAACTTCCGTGTTCGGTATGGGAACGGGTGTGACCTCTCTGCCATCATTACCAGACTACATTCACTTGAGACAAACATTATTATACTTGATTGATTCAAAAAGTCAACAAGTTTTTTATGTTCCC
>NZ_JAJJBY010000192.1:0-569 GCF_022625245.1 Bacillus sp. TL12
ATTTTTAAATATAAGAGTGAATAATACAAGAAACAGACAGACGTTGAACGTAAGTTCATCGGACTTTAGTTTTCTATTTCTGTTAGCTTGATAGCAATGTGGGCACACCCTCCAGAGCCTGGATATATATTCTCTAAAGCATTTGGCACTTGGAATAAGGTAGCATCTAGGATACGAATTCGCCCAAAATAAGAGAAGAGATGATTAGAAAATAGCGTTTGTTCACATACTTTTTGTTGTAACAGTAAAGAAAAAATATGTTGTAAAAACAAAACTACTTTTGTATTTAAGCGTTTATTTAAGCCCTCAGGGCTGAGTAAAGTACCTGTCGCAGCATGAAGCCTACTACATAATCGGACTAAGGGATCGCTTGCCACCCGTTGACTGATCCAAATACAAATAGTAGCTAAGTCTGATCCAGAAAACTTACGTTTTCGCTTTATGAATCCGATTTCTCTTGCAAGTTCTTCTAAGAATACAGGTGTAACATATCGTTGTAATTCTTCAGCAAATGGTAGTAGTTCATCTTGAATCGAGAGATTCATAAGAAAACGTCATCCTTTCTAATT
>NZ_JAJJBY010000193.1:0-563 GCF_022625245.1 Bacillus sp. TL12
ATAAAATAAAAATTGACGTTTCACGTTGTTTGTTTCGTTCAGTTTTCAAAGAACTAAAAGCGGGTGAAGAGAATCGAACTCTCGACCAGAGCTTGGAAGGCTCTTGTTTTACCACTAAACTACACCCGCGTGGTCGGGAAGACAGGATTTGAACCTGCGACCCCCTGGTCCCAAACCAGGTGCTCTACCAAGCTGAGCCACTTCCCGTTATGGCGCGCCCGAGAGGAGTCGAACCCCTAACCTCTTGATCCGTAGTCAAACGCTCTATCCAATTGAGCTACGGGCGCTTATTCATGATGTTTTGTCGTTGTTGTATTTCAGCGACTCAATTATCTTATCACATTGCACTTTCAAATGCAAGTACTTTTTTATTTTTTCTTTGGTGCGGCCGAGAGGACTTGAACCTCCACGGGGTTTCCCCCACTAGGCCCTCAACCTAGCGCGTCTGCCATTCCGCCACGACCGCATAATGCGGGTGAAGGGAGTCGAACCCCCACGCCAAAGGCGCCAGATCCTAAGTCTGGTGCGTCTGCCAATTCCGCCACACCCGCGGAAATAAAAAA
>NZ_JAJJBY010000194.1:0-553 GCF_022625245.1 Bacillus sp. TL12
TAACGAATTTTATGGTAACTAGAAATGTATATATTATACGATAAAAAAGCTTAAAGACTTAACAAGTCTTTAGGCTTTTTTATTATCGAAAAGAGCAAATGTCACGTCTGCTTCACAAACAATTTCATCATCTATTGTAGCAATAGCATGTGCTTTGGCAATTAAACCACGAACACGTGTCATCTCTACTTCTAAACGTAGTTGATCACCAGGCCGAACTTGTTTTTTGAACCGGCAATTATCAATACCAGCAAACAGGCCGATTTTTCCATGATTTTCTTCTTTTATGAGCATAATAACTGCACTTACTTGTGCTAAAGCTTCTACAATTAAGACTCCTGGCATAACTGGATATTCAGGAAAATGACCGTTAAAGAATTCTTCGTTAGTTGTAACATTTTTGATCCCAACTGCGCGTTTTCCTTCTTCTACTTCAATAATACGATCTATCAGTAAAAAAGGATAACGATGCGGAATAATCTCTTTGATTTGTTGAATATCAAGCATAAATCCCTCTCCTTTGTTATTACATATTCTATTGTTACATTTCTTG
>NZ_JAJJBY010000195.1:0-541 GCF_022625245.1 Bacillus sp. TL12
CAAATCCGCAGGATTTCAAAATCTTCGCCACGCTTCCCGTACCTTGAAAGGCATCGAAACCATTCATGCTTTATATAAACGAAACCAAAGTCTTGGCTCAGACTTCGGTTTTTCGACATACAATGAATTACAGGAGCTACTAACAATCACATAAAATGTACAATTTTTTGTTAGCACCACTTAACCTTAACAAAACTTCGCAACAGAACCTTAGCAAGGTTCTACAAGGTTCCCTATGAATATGTTTGATATTTAGGGAAGCTTAGCGAAGAACTATGGAACTATGGCGCTCGACATTGATAAATAAGTGATAAAATTATTTTTATTATATAAAAAATACATAACTATAAACGACGGTACTGAAGTCATGTAAGACGAAAACGAATGTGGCATATGGCAGTAAAATTAAAATTCATCCTCCGTTATTAAATTTCCTGCATCATTATCTTTCGTTAATCGTTGTTTCAAGTAATTTTCTTTCGTGGTCCGATCATTTTTATGACCAACTGCAGCTGCTATGACATGAGGTGCTAACCCCTTG
>NZ_JAJJBY010000196.1:0-530 GCF_022625245.1 Bacillus sp. TL12
TTATCAGCAGTCAATTTATCTAGAAACCTAGAAAAAGTCCCTTCAGAAAATCTGAAGGAACTTTTCGTTCACATAATTCTCGATTGCGGAAGTTGTAAGAAATTAATGATATTTTATTATTTTGCTAGCACATGCTTTGGCTGGAGAAGATTCTAATACAGGTCCAACAAACCAAACTTTAACCTTATCCCCTTTATGTAAATTTTTTATGTCACTTTTATTGACTATTTCAGCTGATACCTTAGATGCTATCTTGGAGGATTCTAATACTATAAATACACCATTTTCGTCTTTTCTTTCTATAGTTCCTATATTTGCACTTTCATCAGTAAAATTCCCACTGACTTTTCTTTTAGCACATGGACCATCTTAAGCTCTACGTCTTTTTTAAAAGAACAGCCCATTAGTATAATAATTGAACTAAAGATAATTAAACATCTTATATATTGCTTAATTTTTATTCCTCCTTGATCACCATAAGATTCGTTATCAGAAGTACTTTATATCCGAAATCCCCCATGATATAAACA
>NZ_JAJJBY010000197.1:0-522 GCF_022625245.1 Bacillus sp. TL12
AAATCATTTTTAAAACATGGAAATCAATTTTTCGTATTCATCACAATATAAATATAAAAAAGGAACGGTTAGAGTGTCATATTTACGGGAAATTAATTGCGCTCTTATTATCTTCTACAGTGATGTTTCAAATGCGGCAATTACTACTGATGAAAAAGCAGAAAGAACTGAGTGAATGGAAAGCCATGTATATGATTCATGATTATTTTCGAGTACTATATCACCAAATGCAACATCAATCGAATCAGTTAGCCAAAAGTTTTTTTCGCTTGTTCCATTTACTCGAGAAAAATGGACGGAAATCACATCGATATCGAAAAAAAACAGTATTTGATATCTTAGGGATTGCATACGAACAGCATCTTCCGAAATGAAAATGATATATTGTAAAAATTTTAGCCCGGGAGGGTTATTTAGCATGCTCTTTTTTATCATAATTCCTTTTATTGAAGTGCTAGGAAGAAAATTTTACATATTTCTACATTTGCTTCTTCTTAACTTGATGGCGATGGGGTACGACAA
>NZ_JAJJBY010000198.1:0-521 GCF_022625245.1 Bacillus sp. TL12
AAAAATAGAATTAATGCACATTGTATAGGGATTTTTTCATAAAGAAAAGACACCCTAAGGTGCCTTCCTCCGACTTGAACCACTCTACTTTTAATAATATATATTGAATTCCCATCCAATTAACATTTTACCATATTTATCTATATTGGTTATTGAGAAAAAACAAAAAGCCTGGGGTCTGTGTAGCAATGGAACCAAATCACGCAATAAGCATTAGCGGACATCATATGATATAGCAATTTCATTAAGTTAACTAGATTAACCATAGTTATAATAACGTTTTTGAGTGCATTTAGGTTAACTTAAGAAAAAGATGTCATTTTGGTAGATCCAGACAAAATGACATTCTTAATGTCCTTTAAGTATCATTAGCGGACATTAAGTCGTTAAAAATAGCTATTTTATGTCCACTAATATACGAAATAACTCTTAAAATGAATGTCCGCTAATACTTGTTGCGTAAAAAAGTTCCATTGCTACACAGGCCCCATGCCCATCAACTTAAGGATGCATGCAAAATG
>NZ_JAJJBY010000199.1:0-521 GCF_022625245.1 Bacillus sp. TL12
GATTGTATTTAAAACATGGAAATCTCTTTTTGGTATCAATCGTTGTCACAATGTTAAGCGGGAACGTCTAGAATGTCATCTTTATGGCCAATTAATCGCTATTTTCCTTTGTTCTTCAACTATGTTCAAAATGAGACAACTGTTACTACAGAAAAAGCAAAAATAATTAAGTGAATATAAAGCTATTTATATGATTCAAGATCATCTGTATTTGGCGTATGAAGCTCTACAAAAAGATACAAAAGAAATAACAAAGGTTTTTCTCCAGCTTTTTAATCTCTTGCAAAAAAACGGACGGAAATCCCATCGGTATGAGAAGAAGACCGTCTTTGATATTCTGGGCATTGTATATGAGTATAGTGGTTTGAGAAGACAAAAGAAAGTTGCATAATTTTTTAAAATGATGCCTATATAGGTTTATTTGGCATGCACATTTTTAAGAGTGTACCTCTACTTTAAGAATATTTTAGCCCTGATGAACGAAAGTTCATTTTGTTTCTGTTCTTAAGTTGATGGACATG
>NZ_JAJJBY010000200.1:0-520 GCF_022625245.1 Bacillus sp. TL12
GGTTCTGGTGCAAAGATAAAATGAAAACTAACAAAACTTCGCAACAGAACCTTTGAATGCTTATCGTGAAGTATCTAAATTTATAAACTAAATACAGGTAAAAAAATATATGCTACAACTTACTGTAACTTTTAATAACTTTAGGTGAAATTAATGAGTGAATCCTCTACCAAGTTGTTGTTCCGCCATAGCTACTAAACGTTTTGTGATTTCACCACCAACAGAACCGTTTGCACGAGATGTTGTATCTGGACCAAGTTGTACGCCAAATTCTTGTGCAATCTCGTACTTCATTTGATCAATTGCGTTCTCAGCACCTTGAACCAATACTTCATTATTATTTCTATTATTCTTTTTAACCATATGTATCACCTCCTACGGTTTTAATGTGCTACGAAACATGGAAAAATACTTATTCCTTTTTATGGTAAATGAATGTTTGAAAGTTTCTGTTCCAATTCAATAAGAAAAACAAAAAGAACTTGTAGAAATCACTACAAGTTCTTTTTGTTTTAATGAA
>NZ_JAJJBY010000201.1:0-512 GCF_022625245.1 Bacillus sp. TL12
TTCTTCGTCATTGTTTATTTTATGGTCTTTAAGCGTATTTTTTTGCTCTCTATTAATGGGTAAGATCACTATTTTTTGCTTTTCGCTCTTGTACTTATAAAAATCCTCGTAAACACTTTTATAATCAAACAGGCTTTTTTTGTTTATCTCCGTCTGTTCATGTGTAGCTTCCTCAAAAGAAGGTTCGAAATTCTCAACGATATTGGCATTTAAAAAATTGATAATATAATCAGTGATTTTTATATGATTTTTTAGTTCCAGATCCAAATACATAGGCATGCTATTACACTCAAGAAGATAAAATTCTCCTTTATTATTTAATTTTAAATCTATGCCTGAAAATTCAAGTCCTAATATTTTCGCGGCTTCTAAGCAGACATTCTCGATTGAAGATGGAAGATGAATCATTTTGTAATTCAGTTTTCCCTTCGAAAACATAGGATCTGTTCTATAATCAATTGTGGATTTGTTAGATTCTCTTTGAATTTCATGTGCAGATAAAATTTCCCCAT
>NZ_JAJJBY010000202.1:0-511 GCF_022625245.1 Bacillus sp. TL12
GATATCTTTTTGTATCGCTTCATGCAGGAGAGGCAGGTAATCTTTTATCATGTATATGGCTTTGTATTCACTCAGTTCTTTTTTCTTCTTTCGCAGAAGCAACTCTCGCATTTGAAACATCGTAGAAGAACAAAGTAAGATGGCAATTAATTGACCATACAAATGACACTCTAATCGCTCACGCTTCACCTTTTTACAATGATGAATCTGAAAAAACGATTTCCATGTTTTAAACAAAATTTCTATTTGCCAACGCAAAGAATACAGGTCATGGACGTGTCCCGTCGGGACAACATCAGTAGAGACGTTCGTCATATATACATTTATCCCGCTCAGCCGTTTACTACGAGGCGAATACGTCATCCCTTTCTTTTTTTCACGAACCGCTTGATCTCGTAGTCGCTTTTGCTGTTGTTCTTTTGTTAGTCGATGAATAATCACACGAGTTGGTACTTTATCAGTCATTCCTACATAAGCCTCGGGTATTTCACATGTTTGCCCTGGCTGAAGA
>NZ_JAJJBY010000203.1:0-511 GCF_022625245.1 Bacillus sp. TL12
CCGTGACATTCAACCATTAAACGAACGTCTAATATTAAAACACGAAGAATAAATAAAATTGCCCCCCTACTAAACCCAATTAAATTAAGAGAAGGTATTAAATAAGGTAAAATCTATTTGAAGATTTTACCTTATTTATTTTATTCCAAAAGGTGTACCTTTTGAGACTATCAAACCAACTTAGAGATAAATTTCTCAATATGGATATTGTTACTAAATTTAGTTATAATATTAAAAATTAACTGTTAATGTAATATCATGAAAAAGTGATGGTTATCACCCCAAATGTTTCTCCTTATAGCATAGATAAGACCGTGTTCCTGGTCTTATCTTTTTTTTGCATATTTTTTAGTGGATGAATAGGTAGGTAGAATATGTGTAAAATTTGATATACTAAAAGAAAAATTAGGATGATAAAGTTATTGTTGTTGACGTAGATGTGACCACTTTTTATTAAGCTGACGAATCTGACCATTCACTTTAATATGATTTTTCATCGCTACTCCTTTTT
>NZ_JAJJBY010000204.1:0-506 GCF_022625245.1 Bacillus sp. TL12
CTTATTGAATTGGAACAGAAACTTTCAAACATTCATTTACCATAAAAAGGAATAAATATTTTCCCATGTTTCGTAGCATATTAAAACCGTAGAGGTGATACATATGGTTAAAAAGAATAACAGAAATACTAATGAAGTATTGGTTCAAGGTGCTGAGAACGCAATTGATCAAATGAAATATGAGATTGCACAAGAATTTGGCGTACAACTTGGTCCAGATACAACAGCTCGTGCAAATGGTTCTGTTGGTGGTGAAATCACAAAACGTTTAGTAGCTATGGCGGAACAACAACTTGGTGGAGGATTCACTCATTAATTTCACCTAAAGTTATTAAAAGTTACAGTAAGTTGTAGCATATATTTTTTTACCTGTATTTAGTTTATAAATTTAGATACTTCACGATAAGCATTCAAATAGGGTACTTTTTCTTTGTTATATAGAAACTACATAATAAACGTGAAATTAAACAAAATGAACATAATGATATTTGTGGCTTATATTCGCA
>NZ_JAJJBY010000205.1:0-504 GCF_022625245.1 Bacillus sp. TL12
AAAATAATGAGTATACGATACATGTTCTTGTATATTTTATAATGTTTATTCGGAACAATTGTATTTTCATTCTATATTTTTGGGGGCGTTTAAAACTTTGCAACAGACCCCCTAATCGCTCTCCTTGCTGGATGTTGATAGAAGCGTTCCAGTCCTTGTCTGCAAAAAAAATGCACTCACATTAGAGTGAGTGCTCTGAAAAAGGTTGAAACTACTCCATAGGAGTACAGTCTTTATTAGGAGAGTTTCTACTAGAAACGTATCTTTAATTTATAATGAATACTACAAAATCTAATCAAAAAGTACATGATTTTACAAAAAAATATTAAGTAAGGGTCGCGCCCCATAGCCATCAGCCTAACGAAATTAAATGCCCAAAACAAGAACTTTACTTTTATACAGTTATTTATGAGAATTTAGCTCAAAAAAACATTCGCAAAGGTATAACCATATTAATACATTTCATAAGTGTTTAATCAAGCGTTTGTTTAAAGGCATTTAAAC
>NZ_JAJJBY010000206.1:0-492 GCF_022625245.1 Bacillus sp. TL12
AAGGTTAGGGGTTCGAGTCCTCTCGGGCGCGCTTTTATTGACGGGAAGTGGCTCAGCTTGGTAGAGCACCTGGTTTGGGACCAGGGGGTCGCAGGTTCAAATCCTGTCTTCCCGATATTAAAAAACATGGGGCCTTAGCTCAGCTGGGAGAGCGCCTGCCTTGCACGCAGGAGGTCAGCGGTTCGATCCCGCTAGGCTCCACTTTAGTTATTTATTGGAGGTATACCCAAGTCTGGCTGAAGGGATCGGTCTTGAAAACCGACAGGCGGCGAGAGTCGCGCGGGGGTTCGAATCCCTCTACCTCCTCCATTTTATAATAACTAAGTTAGTATTACGAAAAGCTATTAGATGTATAAAGATAATTAAAAGATACAATTAATTTTTCCTTCATGGAGGTATACCCAAGTCTGGCTGAAGGGATCGGTCTTGAAAACCGACAGGCGGTGAGAATCGCGCGGGGGTTCGAATCCCTCTACCTCCTCCATTTTTAAT
>NZ_JAJJBY010000207.1:0-487 GCF_022625245.1 Bacillus sp. TL12
ATAGGCTAACTTGCGCCCATCTTGTAAAGTTATGATGTGATCTTTCATATTATCTACTCCTATAACAAATTATAAACCGACCGTTCAGTTTAATTTTATAACAAGAGTAGTTCATTTGTAAATACTGGAATTTCCATTGTGCAATATAGCCTATTGATAAAATGAAATACTGAAGTCATATTATTTTCATTCACGTTGTAATTCATTAGATACAGAAATAGACATACAAAAACGCATCCTTTCCTATGATTCAACAGAAAGAATAGCGTATTTTTTTATTTTAGGGGGTTTTTTATTTTCTTAGCTTGATAGCGATGGGGTCCCACCACACATCCATCAACTTAAGGATTTAGACTATTTTTGAAGTTAAAAGCACGTTACTATTCTCTTATGTTAATGAGAAAGGGTGACGTGCTTTTTATGAATATGAACCAAAAACAAGAGTTATCTTTATTTGCCGAAGAGTTATATCGATATATGTCTCCCG
>NZ_JAJJBY010000208.1:0-480 GCF_022625245.1 Bacillus sp. TL12
AAATCATTTTTAAAACATGGAAATCGATTTTTCGTATTCATCACAATACAAATATAAAAAAGGAACGGTTAGAGTGTCATATTTACGGAAAATTAATTGCGCTCTTATTATCTTCTACAGTGATGTTTCAGATGCGGCAATTACTACTGATGAAAAAACAGAAAGAACTGAGCGAATGGAAAGCCATGTATATGATTCATGATTATTTTCGAGTACTATATCACCAAATGCAACATCAATCGAATCAGTTAGCCAAAAGTTTTCTTCGCTTGTTCCATTTACTTGAGAAAAATGGACGGAAATCACATCGATATCGAAAAAAAACGGTGTTTGATATCTTAGGAATTGCATACGAACAGCATCTTCCGAAATGAAAATGATATATTGTAAAAATTTTAGCCCGGAAGGGTTATTTAGCATGCTCTTTTTTATCATAATTCCTTTTATTGAAGTGCTAGGAAGAAAATTTTACATATTTCT
>NZ_JAJJBY010000209.1:0-478 GCF_022625245.1 Bacillus sp. TL12
TCCATGTTATAAAGAGTCGATATAATTTTTAGCTTCAAGTAATGATAATCCTAAAACTTCTCGTGCCTTCTTAATAGCTTCAATTTTTTCTCCATCTCTAACTAATTGGCGAAGTTCTTCGTTGACTTCATGCTATGGGATACCTATTTGTTTAGCAACCTGTTCTAATCTATTTTCTATTCGTTCTAGTCTTCTATTAACTCGGTTTATCTTTCGGTTTATACCATCAATAGAGATCATACCTACAATAATTAGAATTGCTAAAAACCAAGAATTCATATTGTCCTCCTTCAGAAAACGTAAGTTTCTGTTGTCTCTTTACAAAAAAGAGCAAACTCCTCCCTACATGGGAGAGGAGCTAGTTTTTGAATAATTGCTTGGTAGCACTTAATCCCATAATAATTCCTCCGCCAATCCCAACTATGATGGCAAGGTTGCTCCATTGAGAAACATAGATTCCACCAAGAAATAAAAGCAA
>NZ_JAJJBY010000210.1:0-477 GCF_022625245.1 Bacillus sp. TL12
TTTGTTAGCTTTAATGTTATGAAAGATGTATCTGCTGGTACAGATCCCGTTGTTTTTCACGATGTATTAAGTGGTAATAGAACAAGTGTAGTATCAGCAAGATCATTGTATATTGCGAATCCTAAAAATGCATCTGAACCATTTACTGTAAGTGTATACGCCATTTTCTAATGCAGAAGGAAAGGGACTCCTTATCAGTCCTTTTCCTTTTTATTTATCACGAGTTAGTTATTTTCAACTGAAAAATAACTGATAGACATAAACATCCTTTGACCCATTTTTGCACGTTCTCGACAAAATCTCTAATTCCTTTTAATAGCAAATAATTTAATTTATACAACACTCTATCCAGTGTCAGATTGGTATATGTTGTATTATTCCCCCTTTTTTGGGGATGGGCAAAAACACCCAATATATATCATATGTACTCTATTTTTAGAAAGAAGGCGGTAACATGAAAATAAATTTTATGTGGAT
>NZ_JAJJBY010000211.1:0-469 GCF_022625245.1 Bacillus sp. TL12
CTTTTATTAACGGGAAGTGGCTCAGCTTGGTAGAGCACCTGGTTTGGGACCAGGGGGTCGCAGGTTCAAATCCTGTCTTCCCGATAGTTTTAACAACATGGGGCCTTAGCTCAGCTGGGAGAGCGCCTGCCTTGCACGCAGGAGGTCAGCGGTTCGATCCCGCTAGGCTCCACTTATAACTTTATTATGGCGGTGTAGCTCAGCTGGCTAGAGCGTACGGTTCATACCCGTGAGGTCGGGGGTTCGATCCCCTCCGCCGCTACCATAAAGGACCTTTAGCTCAGCTGGTTAGAGCAGACGGCTCATAACCGTCCGGTCGTAGGTTCGAGTCCTACAAGGTCCACCATTTAAAGTAAATACTCTGGAGGTATACCCAAGTCTGGCTGAAGGGATCGGTCTTGAAAACCGACAGGCGGCGAGAGTCGCGCGGGGGTTCGAATCCCTCTACCTCCTCCATTTTTTAAAAAAG
>NZ_JAJJBY010000212.1:0-468 GCF_022625245.1 Bacillus sp. TL12
GTTATATGGAAAAGATGAAATTCAAAATATTTCTGTGCAAGCAAAAAATGTTGATAACTTAGAAGTAGCTGGAAAAAAAGCGGTTGAAGTACTAAATAGCCGCAAACCAAGCGAGTTTACAGGTAAATATGAAGTAACGAACTTAAAAGAACTTCAAGATGGTATTTCTCAAATGACAAATATTATGACTATGATCATCGGTGGCATCGCTGGCATTTCCTTAGTTGTTGGTGGCATTGGGGTTATGAATATTATGCTTGTATCAGTAACAGAGCGCACACGCGAAATTGGAGTACGTAAAGCACTTGGAGCAACGCGCAGTAAAATATTATTGCAATTCTTAATTGAAGCGGTTATGGTAACGCTTCTCGGTGGATTAATTGGAATTGGTCTTGGTTATGCGGGCGCTTATATTGTATCTATTTATGCGAAATGGCCACCACTTGTTTCATGGGAAGTTGTTGTTGG
>NZ_JAJJBY010000213.1:0-462 GCF_022625245.1 Bacillus sp. TL12
ATTTCTCTTCCCCCAGACTTTGCCCCAGGTAAGGGCTGGTCTTATTCAAACACGGGATACGTAATATTGGGTATCCTTATTGAAAAAGTAACTGGAAATAGCTATGCAGAAGAGGTTGAAAATCGGATTGTTGAACCGCTCGAATTGTCGAATACATTCCTACCCGGTAATTCAACTGTTATCCCAGGTACCAATCATGCCCGTGGATATGAAAGATATGACGGAGAAAGGGAGCTAAAAGACGTTACTTATTCTTACCCAGGTAACTCCGATGGAGATATAATTTCTACTGCTGATGACTTAAACAAATTTTTCTCTTACTTGCTTAGTGGAAAATTACTAAAGGAACAGCAACTAAAACAAATGCTTACTACAGTTCCTACAGGAATAGCGGGACTTGATAATTATGGTCTTGGAATCTATGAAACTAAACTTCCAAAGGGTGTCTCGATATGGGGACAT
>NZ_JAJJBY010000214.1:0-451 GCF_022625245.1 Bacillus sp. TL12
GGCGTGTCCAGATAAGGACACATTATCTAGTTGGTGAAAGTCCAATCGGGACAATAGACTCAACTCCCGTAGCCTGAGAGGCGCCATGAAGTGAAAGCGACATGGCGAAGCCCTCTGACATCACATGCAAAAGGCATGTGGGCAAATCTCCAGGTTGTAATGTACAGTGAACGTAGACGTAGCCTCGTTACACGCAATTCCGGTGGCTGAGACGGTCTATAACGTGCGAAAGCAGCAAGAACTGACCGAAACGAGTCTGGAACGGCAGTTCTCACCGGCGGGGTATCAGCGGTGACATGGAGAGAAAGATAATGTGGAAACTGGAGAAACCCTCGACACCCGATGAAGAAACCTCATCGAGGAGATCGTCTCTATAACCGCGATCGGGAAGTGAGAACGGTAGGTGTCAGGGTGGCGGAACGGATCGTAGTACCAGAGATCTGCGTGCAGC
>NZ_JAJJBY010000215.1:0-440 GCF_022625245.1 Bacillus sp. TL12
GTATATAAAAGCCTTGTTCTCTTAATTTGTGAAATGCGAAAAGTAATGCTGGTGCTTTGTCTGTAGTGAGAACCGCTGGTTCTCCAAAGATTTTGACCAATCTTTTCATAAAGGCATAGGCAGCTTGATGATTCCGTTTTTTACGAAGTTGAATATCCAATGTGTGCCCGTCTTTATCAATTGCACGATATAAATAACACCATTTTCCTTTGACTTTTATATAGATTTCATCTAGTTTCCAAGATAATGGAACGTTTTTATTTTTCTTCTTCCAAATTTGATAGATAAGATTTCTATATTCATGAACCCAGCGCATGATGGTTGTAGGATGAACTGAAACACCACGTTCATTCAAAATTTCAGATACATCACGATAACTTAAAGAAAAACGACAATAGTAGCCGACGGCTACCAAAATAATATCCTTTTTAAACTGTTTT
>NZ_JAJJBY010000216.1:0-430 GCF_022625245.1 Bacillus sp. TL12
AATGAATATAAATCATAGATTTTCTCTTTTGGTACCCATTCCGTAGGAATGTTTGTCATGTATACTGTAATTCCTTGTAAATGTTTCGTACGCTCTGTATAGGTAATCCCTTTTTTCTTTTCACGAATAGCTCGATCACGTAGGCGTTTCTGTTTTTGCTCCTCCGTACATCTATAAACCACAATACGAGTAGGCAGTTTGTCTTTACTCCCTACATATACATCATGTAACTCGTACACTTGGCCAGGTTGTAATTTTTTCATGATGTCTTCTAAATGAACTTGTATATATACCGGTCTCAGTTGAGCAGGTTTTGTTTTAAATACGACTGTTTCGAATTCTTTTCTATATATTTTAGTTGGTAATTTAAGACGTGATAAATAATATCCTTGCTTATCTTGGATAGACTTAAAGTCTTGTAAACGAAAAT
>NZ_JAJJBY010000217.1:0-422 GCF_022625245.1 Bacillus sp. TL12
AGGTTCTGTTGCAAAGTTTGAAAAAAGCATAAACAGGTTGGTAAATGAGGAACAATGTTTAGGAAATAGCTAGTAATTGTTGAAGTTCATTGTACGTTGAAAAGGCGGAGTCTCTTTGAAGACTTCGCCTTTGTTTATATAGGGCATGAATGGTCTCGATACCTTTTATCGTACGTGAAGCATGACGAAGATTTTGAAATCCTGCGGATTTGACAAAACGTCTCTTTACATGCCTATGATCCTGTTCAATAAGATTGTTTAAATGTTTGATTGTACGATGGATTGTAGTTTGATAAAATCCTTGTTTTCTTAATTTGTTAAATGCGCAAAGTAATGCCGGCGCTTTGTCTGTAGTGAGAACCGTTGGTTCTCCAAAATGTTTTACTAATCTTTTCATGAAGGCATAGGCAGCCTGATGATCC
>NZ_JAJJBY010000218.1:0-422 GCF_022625245.1 Bacillus sp. TL12
AAAGAGACTCCGCCTTTTCAACGTACAATGAACTTCGACAATTACTAGCTACTTCCTAAAAATTGTTCCTCATTTACCAACCTGTTTATGTTTTTTTTAAACTTTGCACCAGAACCCTGCATACTGTGTGGGGATTTTTTCATAAAGAAAAAGCACCTTTAGGTGCCTTTTCTCTGTTTGTTCTCGCGTATTGAGATGACTATTCAAACCTTGTATTAGGGGACATGGTTCAAACAGATATAGTACACTTAAAGCTTAACATTGACGGAATATACAGTAAATTGATAATGTTTATGCGGAATATTTCCAAAGTTTAGTATAGATATTTTTCACTATTACTATATTAAAAATAGAATTAATGCACATTGTGTGGGGATTTTTTCATAAAGAAAAGACACTCAATGAGTGCCTATCTTTATTTG
>NZ_JAJJBY010000219.1:0-416 GCF_022625245.1 Bacillus sp. TL12
GGTTCTGTTGCAAAGTTTTCTAAACTAAGCTACACTTTCGAAAAAGAAAACGAGGAGAATCACAGATGGGATATTTTAAAGGGAAACAGTTCAAGAAGGATATTATTTTAATAGCCGTTGGCTACTATTGTCGTTTTTCTTTAAGTTATCGCGATGTGTCTGAAATTCTCAAAGAACGTGGTATTTCTATTCATCCAACAACTATCATGCGCTGGGTTCATGAATATGGAAATCTTATCTATCACATTTGGAAAAAGAAAAACAAAAACACATTGTTATCTTGGCGTTTGGATGAAACCTATATCAAGGTGAAAGGGAAATGGTGTTATTTATATCGAGCAATTGATAAAGAGGGACAAACCCTTGATATTCAACTTCGTCAAAAACGGGACACACAAGCAGCATATGCTTTTATG
>NZ_JAJJBY010000220.1:0-413 GCF_022625245.1 Bacillus sp. TL12
CGATTTGCCAACGAAGAGAGTAGAAATCATGAATTGCTCCTTTTGAGACATATTCCGATGGAATATTGGTAACGTACACATTGATTCCTTGCAATTTTTTAATGCGATCGCTAAAAGTTATCCTCTTCTTTTTCTCTTTATATGCACGATCTTTTCTACGTTGTGCTTCTTGCTCAGGAGTTAGCCTGTAAATCACAGCGCGTGCTGGAAGTCCATAATCACGACCAATGTAAACCACAGGAATTTCAGAGCATTCACCTGGCTGTAGCTGATCCATAATGGCTTCTAAATCAATCATTGTGTATTGATATTTCTTCTTGATGGATCCGTTTTTAAAAGTAAGGATATGCTCATTTTTTTGAAATAGTTTGGTATTCATTTTTAGTCGAGATAAGAAGTAGGCCCCTTTTTTC
>NZ_JAJJBY010000221.1:0-409 GCF_022625245.1 Bacillus sp. TL12
CCCATATATCTTGCTCATGGATCTTATCCATTACAGCAAGAATAATTTCATCATGTTCATATTTTTTCGGCTTTCTATGATGGGTTTCTTTGCCCATCCCCCGAAAAGGGGTATTAATACAAAATATTCCATATCAGTTATAGACGAATTTAGGGTTCAGCCTTAGTTGTTTGATTTGTAACATAAACGTTCGTTTTTGTTACATTTTTTATTTTTAAATTCTAAACTAGATTGTATTGAAATCAGATGTAACAAAATACTGTCCCAAAAATAATTTGTCACAATATAAAACTTCTACCTTTTTGTTACATTGATTGTTTATTGATTTATAACATTCTATTTTCTATTCAAAATACAATTGGTGTTCTCTGTCCTATTCCCCTTTTTCGGGGGATGGGCAAAGTTATCC
>NZ_JAJJBY010000222.1:0-396 GCF_022625245.1 Bacillus sp. TL12
TCATTAGGGTTTATTTCGTATGCAAATCTTTAAATTCCCTACACGTAGCCTTTAGAAAAAAGAAATAACCTCTACCATAATTGACGTTGTATGAGCTTAGCTTGATAGCGATGGGGTGCTACCCCTATACAAAGTTAATAGTACAGAGGAATATGGTTAAATGCTAAAGAAGTCTAGTGTTCAAGTTGAGAGTCAAAAAAAGCTTACTTAGATCAATAGGTAGCTCATTATCGATCCTATGCTGCTAAGGGACAAAGCGCCAGTTATATTCCCGCTTTGGGGAAGATAAATTTATCGCAATTAGGTATTTGTATAGTAGAGCCAGATGGAAAAATGATAAAGTCAGGGGATTGGGAGGTACCTTTCACCTTACAAAGTATATCAAAAGTAATCGGC
>NZ_JAJJBY010000223.1:0-384 GCF_022625245.1 Bacillus sp. TL12
AATTGAAAATTGGAGCGGAAGACGGGATTCGAACCCGCGACCCCAACCTTGGCAAGGTTGTATTCTACCACTGAACTACTTCCGCAAGACATGTTATGAGATATTTTATTTAAAAGTGCGGGTGAAGGGAGTCGAACCCCCACGCCAAAGGCGCCAGATCCTAAGTCTGGTGCGTCTGCCAATTCCGCCACACCCGCATATTATATTTGTTTTAAAAGAAATGGGGCGACTGATGGGAATCGAACCCACGAATGCCGGAGCCACAATCCGGTGCGTTAACCACTTCGCCACAACCGCCATAGTTGCTGGTGCCGGCTAGAGGACTTGAACCCCCAACCTACTGATTACAAGTCAGTTGCTCTACCAATTGAGCTAAGCCGGCAA
>NZ_JAJJBY010000224.1:0-383 GCF_022625245.1 Bacillus sp. TL12
AAGTCTGGTAATGATGGCAGAGAGGTCACACCCGTTCCCATACCGAACACGGAAGTTAAGCTCTCTAGCGCCGATGGTAGTTGGGACCTTGTCCCTGTGAGAGTAGGACGTTGCCAGGCAAATGGAGGATTAGCTCAGCTGGGAGAGCACCTGCCTTACAAGCAGGGGGTCGGCGGTTCGATCCCGTCATCCTCCACCATATAATGTCGGAGGGGTAGCGAAGTGGCTAAACGCGGCGGACTGTAAATCCGCTCCTTCGGGTTCGGCAGTTCGAATCTGCCCCCCTCCACCATTTCTTAATTAATGGGCTATAGCCAAGCGGTAAGGCAACGGACTTTGACTCCGTCATGCGCTGGTTCGAATCCAGCTAGCCCAGCCATTAA
>NZ_JAJJBY010000225.1:0-380 GCF_022625245.1 Bacillus sp. TL12
TCACCGTGCGCCCTTTCTAACTTAACCAAACTAAAATTAAAAAATATGAGCTACACTGTTATCTAGTTTTCAAAGAACATACCATGCTATATAAAATAGCTTTTTTGGTGGAGCCTAGCGGGATCGAACCGCTGACCTCCTGCGTGCAAGGCAGGCGCTCTCCCAGCTGAGCTAAGGCCCCAAAAATTGTATGGTGGGCCTAAATGGACTCGAACCATCGACCTCACGCTTATCAGGCGTGCGCTCTAACCAGCTGAGCTATAGGCCCATACAAATTGCAGAATTAACTTATATCATATTATCATTTAAGAGTCAATATCTTTATTGAACTCTCAAAACTAAACGAAAATGAAACACGGAAACTTATATTGATGAACAGT
>NZ_JAJJBY010000226.1:0-377 GCF_022625245.1 Bacillus sp. TL12
CCTTTAAAATACCCCATATATCATTCTCCTGCTTACACTTTTTCTACAGGTTATCTCAGTTTAGAAATCTTTGCAACAGAACCGTATTTCATGTTAAACATTGTTAGACGTTCATATAGAAAATATAAGAAGCTTAAAAAGAAATTCAAATTGTAAAAGGACCACATACTGGGGTACCGCTAGCATTCCGGAAAAATACCACGCTAAGAGTATGCAGGATTTTATACAGTTTTTCGGCTAATTTAGTAACAAACAAGAACTCGAAAACCCACACCATGATAGGAATGTATAAAAAATTGCATAGATTGATAGAAAGGGAAAAAGTCAGATTCCTTATGAGAGTAGGGAACGGCCTTGTCTTCGCTACTGATAATAGA
>NZ_JAJJBY010000227.1:0-374 GCF_022625245.1 Bacillus sp. TL12
GGTTCTGTTGCGAAGTTTTGTTAAGGTTAAGTGGTGCCAACAAAAAGTTGTACATTTTATGCGGTTGTTAGTAGCTCCTGTAATTCATTGTACGTCGAAAAACCGAAGTCTGAGCCAAGACTTCGGTTTCGTTTATATAAAGCATGAATGGTTTCGATGCCTTTCAAGGTACGGGAAGCGTGGCGAAGATTTTGAAATCCTGCGGATTTGGAAAATCTTCGCTTCACATGCCTATGGTCCTGTTCAATGAGATTGTTCAAATGCTTGATTGTACAATGAATTGTATTTATATAAAAGCCTTGTTCCCTTAATTTGTTAAATGCGCAAAGTAATGCTGGTGCTTTGTCTGTAGTGAGAACCGCTGGTTCTCCAAA
>NZ_JAJJBY010000228.1:0-373 GCF_022625245.1 Bacillus sp. TL12
CGGTGATACCCCTTATACAGTATATATATAAAACTTTTTATCTACTTGCATTAAAGGGAAGTTTTTAGGTAAATTTCCTGTTGGAATTTCTTGAAATCCATTTTTTTCATAAAAACGATGTGCTGCTAAAAATTGCAAAGTGGTTCCAAGGTAAATTTCAGAAATTTCCTTTTCCTTTGCCCATTCAAAAACGTTGTTTAATAATAAATTGGCTGTTTGAAACACTTTACCTCTATACTCTTTTGTAACAAACATCTTTCTTAGAGCAACTTGATGATTCTGGATGTCTAATAAAGCCACAGTACCAACTACTTTTTTCCCATCTAAAGCCACCCAGAAATTCCCGGTTCCTTTTTGATAAAAACTTCCCACG
>NZ_JAJJBY010000229.1:0-369 GCF_022625245.1 Bacillus sp. TL12
AGATTTTATTTAAAACGTGGAAATCATTCTTTCATATTCATCATTGTAAAAAGATAAAACGAGAACGGTTGGAATGCCATTTGTATGGGCAACTGATTGCCATTCTACTCTGTTCTTCTACCATGTTTCAAATGCGGCAATTACTTCTTAGAAAAAAGAAACGAGAACTGAGTGAATATAAGGCCATATATATGATTAAAGATTACTTTCTTCTTCTTTTCCAAGCTATACAGAAAGACACCCAAGAGCTATCAAAGATTCTAATTCGCTTGTTCAACCTCCTACAGCAAAACGGGCGAAAATCTCATAGATATGAGAAGAAAACAGTCTTTGATATATTAGGTGTCGTTTACAATTGTACCATGTCTG
>NZ_JAJJBY010000230.1:0-363 GCF_022625245.1 Bacillus sp. TL12
ACGTTGGCAAATCGAGCTGTTATTTAAAGTATGGAAAACTTGGTTTCAAATCCATCGTTGTAAATCTATTAAACAAGAACGATTAGAATGTCATTTATACGGGCAATTAATCGGTATTCTCTTGTGTTCTTCTACTATGTTTAAAATGAGAGAGCTCTTGTTGCGTAAGAAGCAAAAAGAATTAAGCGAATATAAAGCAATGTACATGATTAAAGACCACTTTTTACTGTTTTATCAAGCATTACAAAAAAACACCCAGAAATTATCAAAGGTGCTCCTTCGTCTGTTTAACCTCCTACAGCGAAACGGACGAAAATCCCACAGATATGAGAAAAAAACAGTCTTTGATATTTTGGGTGTTGT
>NZ_JAJJBY010000231.1:0-351 GCF_022625245.1 Bacillus sp. TL12
CTTTTTTTCATATATGTATACTCCTTAATAAATTATAAATATATTTGTTAATTAAATTTGAAATGTATCAAGAATATTATCTTTTTCTTCTTTATTGATTCCAATATATTTGAGTGTAACTTGTGGTGTGCTGTGATTCAATATTTCTTGCAACATGGCCACGTCTTTTGTTTGTTTATAGAACCAATAGCCGAAGGTTTTACGCATGGTGTGGGTCCCAATGGATTCTATACCGGCAAAATCTCCGGCTTTTTGCAGTTGTCGATAAGCCTGGATTTTACTAATGGGTTGATTTCCTTTTCGAGAAGGAAATAACCAAGTATTTTCTAAGGTTTGGGCATAGGGGTTCTA
>NZ_JAJJBY010000232.1:0-350 GCF_022625245.1 Bacillus sp. TL12
CAAATTTGAATTTTATTAAATAAGGAGATGGTTTGTTTGGAGAATAAGTACAAATTTAAAATGTGGGATTGGGATGAAGGTTGCTTTTACATCATTCCAAAGGAAGATGTTGTAGAAGCAATATACTATGCTTGGAATTACGAATTTGATGTGTATGAAAAGGAATCGGATGAAATGATCTTTTCAGGTCAGCTAGACAACGAAGACAATGAAGAGATGTTAAAAAAATATGGATTAAGAGTTATTGATGGAGAAAAATATCGCAGTCTACAGAACATTGAAACAGGTGAAATTTATAAGGCGAGTTGGGGCGAATAAAGCCCTTAATTCTTAACAAAAGCGTTATTTGA
>NZ_JAJJBY010000233.1:0-348 GCF_022625245.1 Bacillus sp. TL12
TCTTTTTTTCATATATGTATACTCCTTAATAAATTATAAATATATTTGTTAATTAAATTTGAAATGTATCAAGAATATTATCTTTTTCTTCTTTATTGATTTCAATATATTTGAGTGTAACTTGTGGTGTGCTGTGATTCAATATTTCTTGCAACATAGCGACATCTTTTGTTTATAGAACCAATAACCAAAAGTTTTACGCATAGTGTGGGTTCCAATGGATTCTACACCGGCAAAATCTCCGGCTTTTTGCAGTTGTCGATAAGCCTGGATTTTACTAATGGGTTGATTTCCTTTTCGAGAAGGAAATAACCAGGTATTTTCTAAGGTTTGGGCATAGGGGTTCTG
>NZ_JAJJBY010000234.1:0-341 GCF_022625245.1 Bacillus sp. TL12
TTTATCGAAGTACCTGATGAAGAAACAGGAGAAATCCAACAATATTTATTAACTCCAGCTAAAAAGAAAAAAGTTTATAAGGGGGATTGGGTCATGGTGTTTCAAGAAGGATTAACATATGTTGCAAAACTCAATTTAAAAGGTGAAACATTGCGTGTTTATATGATCCTATTATCAAAACTAGATTATGAAAATTGGTTAAGAATTAGACAAAAAGACATAGCTGAAGAATTAGGAATGAAACCTCCCCATGTTTCAAGAGCAATTAAAGAACTTTCTAATCATGGAATTTTAGTTAAAGGTCCTAAAGTAGGTGCTTCTAATACATATCGTTTAGATCC
>NZ_JAJJBY010000235.1:0-338 GCF_022625245.1 Bacillus sp. TL12
ATTTGAAACCCTGAAGTTGCAAGAAAATAACATACAACAAGTAAGCTAAATAACCTCCCTGTCCATTTCCCTACAACTTCTTGGCTGTATTGATAAAAGGTTTTTTCGGGAAACTGTTGACTTAATTTAACCATAATTACTCCTGTAACCATCGCGATTATCCCACCTAAAATCACACTTATCCATACATCCGGTGTTTTCACTTTTTCCATAGATGCTCTGGGTAGGGTAAGGATTCCTGTTCCAAGTATAAAATTAATGACGATAACAACTGCTTGCGATGTCTTAATTCGGTCTTGGGGTCTGCTAATCATTGAAAGTCACTTCCTTTCGGCTTT
>NZ_JAJJBY010000236.1:0-338 GCF_022625245.1 Bacillus sp. TL12
GTTTGAAACCCTGAAGTTGCAAGAAAATAACATACAACAAGTAAGCTAAATAACCTACCTATCCATTTCCCTACAATTTCTTGACTGTATTGATAAAAGGTTTTTCCGGGAAACTGTTGACTTAATTTGACCATAATTACTCCTGTAACCATCGCGATTATCCCACCTAAAATCACACTTATCCATACATCCGGTGTTTTCACTTTTTCCACAGATGCTCTGGGCAGGGTAAGGATTCCTGTTCCAAGTATAAAATTAACAACGATAACAACTGCTTGCGATGTCTTAATTCGGTCTTTGGGTCTGCTAATCATTAAAAGTCACTTCCTTTCGGCATA
>NZ_JAJJBY010000237.1:0-330 GCF_022625245.1 Bacillus sp. TL12
TGTAATTCATTGTACGTCGAAAAAACGAAGTTTGGTTGTTGCAAACTTCGTTTTCGTTTATATAGAGCATGAACGGTTTCAATGCCTTTCAAGGTACGTGAAGCATGACGAATACTTTGAAATCCTGCAGATTTGGCAAAACGCCTTTTTACATGTCTATGGTCTTGTTCGATGAGATTGTTCAAATGTTTGACTGTACAATGAGTTGTACGTTTATAAAAGCCTTGTTCCTTTAATTTTTTGAATGCACAAAGTAATGCTGGTGCTTTATCTGTTGTTAGAACCGTTGGTTCTCCAAACGTTTTCACTAACCTTTTTATAAAGGTATAT
>NZ_JAJJBY010000238.1:0-320 GCF_022625245.1 Bacillus sp. TL12
GGGGTCACTTCATTTGAAGACTTCGCCTTTGTTTATATAGGGCATGAACGGTCTCAATACCCTTTATCGTACGTGAAGCATGGCGAAGATTTTGAAATCCTGCGGATTTGGCAAAACGCCTCTTTACATGCCTATGATCCTGTTCAATAAGATTGTTTAAATGTTTGATTGTATAATGGATTGTAGTTTGATACAATCCTTGTCTTCTTAATTTGTTAAATGCGCAAAGTAATGCTGGCGCTTTGTCTGTAGTGAGAACTGTTGGTTCTCCAAAATGTTTTACTAATCTTTTCATGAAGGAATAGGCAGCTTGATGATCT
>NZ_JAJJBY010000239.1:0-315 GCF_022625245.1 Bacillus sp. TL12
GTTTATTCATCAACTGTTCGGAATGGCTGCATAAGAATAGATTCCATTAGGAATCTATTTACCTCTTTCAAATAAATGCAATCTTTGCACCAGGACCTTACTAATACTTAAATTTTTTTGTAAAATCTTGTATCTTTTTGATTAGATTCTGTAGTATTGATTATAAATTAAAGATGTGCTGCTATTATAACGTCTTAACTTCTATCAGAAAGTAGTCTTCCACTTTTAAACGTGAAGGTGCGCCAGTGAAAGTGGAAGATGAATTTTGGTTAGGCATAGCCTAAAGTCGTCTCTTTTTCATGCTATTATATTTTT
>NZ_JAJJBY010000240.1:0-314 GCF_022625245.1 Bacillus sp. TL12
TTTCTTTAAGCTATCGTGATGTATCTGAAATCTTGAAAGAGCGTGGTGTTTTGGTTCACCCAACAACTATTATGCGCTGGGTTCATGAATATGGAAACCTTATCTATCAAATTTGGAAGAAGAAAAATAAAAACGTTTCATTATCTTGGAAACTAGATGAAACCTATATAAAAGTCAAAGGAAAATGGCGTTATTTATATCGTGCAATTGATAAAGACGGGCACACATTGGATATTCAACTTCGTAAAAAACGGGATCATCAGGCTGCCTATGCCTTTATGAAAAGATTGGTCAAAACGTTTGGAGAACCAGTA
>NZ_JAJJBY010000241.1:0-305 GCF_022625245.1 Bacillus sp. TL12
TCAAATAAATCAGGTTGGTCAGCTTTAGTTATCGCAATGTTATATTCCTCTTGCTGAATCTGAAGAATTCAATCAACAATTTGTGATTGATATTCACTAGAATATTCTTTTATAACAATACATTCATCCATTTAACTTCCCCCTAAAAACGTTTCTCTGTATACAAGTAATTCTACCATTTATACCATATTTCTTACATTTCTTTCTGTATTTTCGCTCTCGCTCTATCAAAATTATCCAAGATAACCTGTAGTCTTTTTCCTTGTTTTTGGGTGTGAGTGCTGGCTGGGGGTTTGGGGGCTAGC
>NZ_JAJJBY010000242.1:0-305 GCF_022625245.1 Bacillus sp. TL12
GAACCCTCTTGCAGAACCAAAACGTCCATCGTTTTGGCCTGCCTACCGGCGAGGGAGCCCCTCAAGGATTGAGGGGTTGGGGAGTTTGATTTGATGGGGTCAAGGGGAAGAGTTCCCCTTGTAGGTTCGGACAAAGTCCGAGGTTTTTGCCATGCGTGGCATGGCTCGGCGAAGCCGAAAAGCGTCGCAGACCCCTATCGATTTTGATGCGTTAGCGTCAAAATACGTATAGGGTTACGTTAATTGACTCCATTTCGTCGCTTTGCTAGACTTATGGTATCAATTAATCTAGGGGAAGTGGTGGT
>NZ_JAJJBY010000243.1:0-304 GCF_022625245.1 Bacillus sp. TL12
TAAAAGTCTGGTAATGATGGCAGAGAGGTCACACCCGTTCCCATACCGAACACGGAAGTTAAGCTCTCTAGCGCCGATGGTAGTTGGGACCTTGTCCCTGTGAGAGTAGGACGTTGCCAGGCTTGCATTATTCCGCAGTAGCTCAGTGGTAGAGCTATCGGCTGTTAACCGATCGGTCGTAGGTTCGAGTCCTACCTGCGGAGCCATTATGCTTCCATAGCTCAGCTGGTAGAGCACTTCCATGGTAAGGAAGAGGTCACCGGTTCAAGCCCGGTTGGAAGCTTGCGAACGGTATTAAAACTTT
>NZ_JAJJBY010000244.1:0-302 GCF_022625245.1 Bacillus sp. TL12
ACCCTCTTGCAGAACCAAAACGTCCGTCGTTTTGGCCTGCCTACTGGCGAGGGAGCCCCTCAAGGATTGAGGGGTTGGGGAGTTCGATTGATGGGGTCAAGGGGAAGAGTTCCCCTTGTAGGTTCGGACAAAGTCCGAGGTTTTTGCCATGCGTGGCATGGCTCGGCGAAGCCGAAAAGCGTCGCAGACCCCTATCGATTTTGATACATTAGTGTCAAAATAAGTATAGGGTTACGTTAATTGACTCCATTTGGTCGCTTTGCTAGACTTATGGTATCAATTAATCTAGGGGAAGTGGTGGC
>NZ_JAJJBY010000245.1:0-298 GCF_022625245.1 Bacillus sp. TL12
GATTTGCCAACGCAAAGAATACCAGTCATGCACCTGTCCCATCGGGACAATATCTATAGGAGTGTTTGTCATGTATACATTTATGCCACTGAGTCGTTTACTACGAGGAGAATACTTCATTCCTTTCTTTTTTTCTCTCACAGTTTGATCTTGTAATCGTTTTTGTTGTTGTTCTTTTGTTAGTCGATGAATAATCACACGAGTTGGTACTTTATCAGTCATTCCTACATAAGCCTCGGGTATTTCACATGTTTGTCCTGGCTGAAGAGAATTCATTAAGACCTCCATATCTATCTGC
>NZ_JAJJBY010000246.1:0-297 GCF_022625245.1 Bacillus sp. TL12
GGTTCGATCATGTTGTTTACCTGGACCCGTATGAATATGTAGGAACTGTCCACTTAATAGATCATACTCAAGTTGAATTTTCACCCCCCGCTGTATGGCTACATCCTCCTGCACCCGGATAAATGAATGAAAAGGAATCCGGGAGTTGAAATGCGGTTGAATCTAAAATACGAATACGCTTGAAAACAGAAGTATATGGAGAAGAAATCGGCATAGATGAGGTCAATTTTTGGTTTAATAGTTCAGCTAATATGTGTTGTAAAAATTGAACGGCCGCTTTATTAAATCGTTGATTCA
>NZ_JAJJBY010000247.1:0-296 GCF_022625245.1 Bacillus sp. TL12
TCGGTGGAGTTGATTGCATTATTTTCAAACATGTTTTACATAAGAATCGAACAGAGGTGGTGAGGAAAAAAAGTCTATATATTGAAAATGTAAAAAATGCACCATCTAAAGTTAAAATACAAGTTTATGCAATAATTTATGAATAAACAAGTTATACATACCTAAAAAATTACATTTTCTCAATACCTATTTGTTTCTATTAGTTATATATTTTAGTTAGGTTACAGTAGTAACCTAACTAAAATATATTAAGCAAAGGGGACTGTAATATGGAAACAAAAGCACAACAATTAGTA
>NZ_JAJJBY010000248.1:0-295 GCF_022625245.1 Bacillus sp. TL12
CGTTTTGACCAATCTTTTCATAAAAGCATAGGCAGACTGATAATCCCGTTTTTTACGAAGTTGAATATCCAATGTTTGCCCGTCTTTATCAATTGCACGATATAAATAACACCATTTTCCTTTGACTTTTATATAGGTTTCATCTAGTTTCCAAGATAATGGAACGTTTTTATTTTTCTTCTTCCAAATTTGATAGATAAGGTTTCCATATTCATGAACCCAGCGCATGATAGTTGTTGGGTGAACCGAAACACCACGCTCTTTCAAGATTTCAGATACATCACGATAGCTTAAA
>NZ_JAJJBY010000249.1:0-292 GCF_022625245.1 Bacillus sp. TL12
TATATCGCTTAATGAGCGAGCTCAACATTCAATCTATTATTCGAAAGAAGCGTCGCTTCTTTAAAGGGAACTATTCCAATGTTTTTCCGAATGTTTTAAACCGTGAATTTAAAGATCGCCAACAAAATGAAGTACTTGTTACAGATATTACTTACCTACGATTCCAAGAAGGATTTCGGTATCTTTCTGTTGTCCAAGATATTTATAATAACGAAGTTGTTTCTTGGAAAATATCCAAGCGGAATGATAATGAACTTGTATTGGATACAATTGAAATGTTGGCACAAAAAAG
>NZ_JAJJBY010000250.1:0-290 GCF_022625245.1 Bacillus sp. TL12
ATTTGTTCAAATGGAAGCACTATCAGCCTGATATAATCTTGTTAACGGTAAGATGGTACCTACGGTACAACCTAAGTTTCCGTGATTTGGTGGAAATGATGGAGGAACGAGGTTTGTTTATTGCTCACACCACCATTATGCGTTGGGTGCATCAATATGGACCTGAATTAGACGGAAGAGTACGACGTCATCTTAAGACAACAAATGATTCCTGGAGAGTCGATGAAACATATGTGAAAGTAAAAGGTCAATGGGTGTATTTATATCGCGCAGTCGATTCAGAAGGAAAT
>NZ_JAJJBY010000251.1:0-288 GCF_022625245.1 Bacillus sp. TL12
GAGCCATTAGCTCAGTTGGTAGAGCATCTGACTTTTAATCAGAGGGTCGAAGGTTCGAGTCCTTCATGGCTCACCATTTATTAAAATAATATGCGGGTGTGGCGGAATTGGCAGACGCACCAGACTTAGGATCTGGCGCCTTTGGCGTGGGGGTTCGACTCCCTTCACCCGCACTTTTAATAAAATCTCTCATAACATGTCTTGCGGAAGTAGTTCAGTGGTAGAATACAACCTTGCCAAGGTTGGGGTCGCGGGTTCGAATCCCGTCTTCCGCTCCAATTTTCAATA
>NZ_JAJJBY010000252.1:0-282 GCF_022625245.1 Bacillus sp. TL12
TTAAAATAAACGAATGTATTATATCTTCACCAAGATTACTTATTATGGGAACGTTACTGCGGACTAGAGCATGAACCCTGTCACTAGGCCAAATATGGTATAAATGGTAGAATTACTTGTATACAGAGAAACGTTTTTAGGGGGAAGTTAAATGGATGAATGTATTGTTATAAAAGAATATTCTAGTGAATATCAATCACAAATTGTTGATTTAATTCTTCAGATTCAGCAAGAGGAATATAACATTGCGATAACTAAAGCTGACCAACCTGATTTATTTGG
>NZ_JAJJBY010000253.1:0-277 GCF_022625245.1 Bacillus sp. TL12
ACATTTTGGCTCATCCATACACATAAAGCGACTAAATCTTTTGCTTGGTACTTACTAGTTCGTTGCACAAAACCAACATCTCTAGCAAGATCTCGTAAGATATTTGGGGATAAAAAGCTTTGAATCTCTTGAGCAAATAGTTCTAATTCATCGGATACAGAAATAGACATACGAAAACGCCATCCTTTCCTATGATTCTACAGAAAGAATAGCGTGTTTTTTATTTTTTGGACATTTTAGATTACATGTAAATGGACTTTATTGTAATTTTGTTTCG
>NZ_JAJJBY010000254.1:0-276 GCF_022625245.1 Bacillus sp. TL12
GTTGGCCATAATGTAATTGGAATTAGAGCTTCTGAAGATTCCATTCCCATAAAATCATTATCTGATTTATATACACCAATAATTTGCATTGGTTGACCTCTAATTTCAATAATTTTACCAATAGGATTTTGCTGTTTAAATACTTTCTCTTTCACCCCTGTACTAACCATGACCACGTTATTTCCTTGGATAATATCAGACTCTTGTAATGACCGTCCTTTTAATACTTTCACTTGATTAACCTTAAAATATTCATTATCTAATCCTGTAATATTG
>NZ_JAJJBY010000255.1:0-276 GCF_022625245.1 Bacillus sp. TL12
ATTGGCCATAATGTAATTGGAATTAGAGCTTCTGAAGATTCCATTCCCATAAAATCATTATCTGATTTATATACACCAATAATTTGCATTGGTTGATCTCTAATTTCAATAATTTTACCAATAGGATTTTGCTGTTTAAATACTTTCTCTTTCATCCCTGTACTAACCATGACCACGTTATTTCCTTGGATAATATCAGACTCTTGTAATGACCGTCCTTTTAATACTTTCACTTGATTAACCTTAAAATATTCATTATCTAATCCTGTAATATTA
>NZ_JAJJBY010000256.1:0-272 GCF_022625245.1 Bacillus sp. TL12
CAATTGATAAAGAGGGACAAACACTTGATATTCAACTTCGTCAAAAACGGGACACACAAGCAGCATATGCTTTTATGAAAAGACTTGTTCGAACTTTTGGAGAACCAACGGTTCTAACGACAGATAAGGCCCCTTCTTTAGCTTCCGCATTCAAAAAATTAAAGGAGATAGGTCTTTACAAAAATACCTTTCATCGTACAATCAAGCACCTCAATAATATCATTGAGCAAGATCATCGACATGTGAAACGTCGATTCTCCCGTTCTTTAGGG
>NZ_JAJJBY010000257.1:0-267 GCF_022625245.1 Bacillus sp. TL12
TAAAAAAACATTCGCCAAAAAAAACAGCATATTAGGGGTAGCGTCACATGCCCATCAACTTAAGAAAACAAATCCACCCCAAAACGAAAAAATGAGCTTTTTTATTACAAGTTAGGACAAAATCTCGTTCTGGGGGAGGTGTATTTTCTTAGCTTGATGGCGATGGGGCGGTACCCCTAGATTGATACTATCAGTATGTCCAAGCTTCTTAGATTTTTTGCACTAGAGCCATAAAAACTATGCCAAAATTTATCCGGTTTTCCTTTT
>NZ_JAJJBY010000258.1:0-252 GCF_022625245.1 Bacillus sp. TL12
AGTACGCACACGTTTCTTAATGAAACGGTGATCCTGTTCCACTATATTATTGAGATATCTAACTTGCCTTATTTGTACGCCTTCAGGCATACGTTTCTCTTCTTTTAACTCTTGAATCGCTACTGGATAGGCTGGGTTCTTGTCTACTGTTATCACGCGAGGTTTACAAATATGAGAAGCAGCCAAGGCTTTCTTAAAAAAGCGCTTGGCTGCTTGTTTATCTCTTGATTCACTTAGATAAAAATCAATGGT
>NZ_JAJJBY010000259.1:0-251 GCF_022625245.1 Bacillus sp. TL12
GTAAGTTTATGTTAACTGACAGGATATAGAATATATAATTGAGTGATAATACATAATAAAATAAATACAGAGGCTACAATTGACCAAATGCTATCATTACGATTCTTTTTCCAATCATTTATAGATGTATATATTGTTAGAGTAAAGAGAATCAGTGAGAATATCAAAAGATGAATTAGTGAAATCCTAACTATAAGCCAAAAAATAATGGAAAGTATGAAAAATAAAATTAAAGTAATAAGTATCTTTTT
>NZ_JAJJBY010000260.1:0-246 GCF_022625245.1 Bacillus sp. TL12
CCAGATACGTGTTACTGGCAAGAATATGGATTGATATTTTATTTTTGATAAAATTTTTATACAAATTTCAATTATAGGATTCATACCCAACTATTTTTATAGATTCGTTGCATATTTGGCAAGACGATCTGCTAGATCATTATATTCATTTCCACTATGTGCTTTCACTTTTACAAATTGTATATGGATTCTACGCATATATTTTTGCATAAAATCTTGATATTCTTGTGTTTGAGTGTTTTTAGC
>NZ_JAJJBY010000261.1:0-246 GCF_022625245.1 Bacillus sp. TL12
CTGATGATCCCGTTTTTTACGAAGTTGAATATCCAATGTGTGCCCGTCTTTATCAATTGCACGATATAAATAACACCATTTTCCTTTGACTTTTATATAGGTTTCATCCAGTTTCCAAGATAATGGAACGTTTTTATTTTTCTTCTTCCAAATTTGATAGATAAGATTTCCATATTCATGAACCCAGCGCATGATGGTTGTTGGGTGAACTGAAATACCACGTTCTTTCAGGATTTCAGATACATC
>NZ_JAJJBY010000262.1:0-245 GCF_022625245.1 Bacillus sp. TL12
CTCGATATAAATAACACCATTGCCCTTTCACCTTGATATAGGTTTCATCCAAACGCCAAGATAACAATGTGTTTTTGTTTTTCTTCTTCCAAATCTGATAAATGAGATTTCCATATTCATGAACCCATCGCATGATGGTTGTAGGATGGACCGATACACCACGTTCTTTCAAAATTTCAGATATATCTCGATAACTTAAAGAAAAACGACAGTAGTAGCCGACGGCTACTAAAATAATATCTTTC
>NZ_JAJJBY010000263.1:0-245 GCF_022625245.1 Bacillus sp. TL12
TTTTTCATCATATGCATGGTTTCAACGCCACTCAATATAGAAGTGGCTGTTTCATATGACTTGAGTCCTAACATAGTACGCACACGTTTCTCTTCTTTTAACTCTTGAATCGCTACTGGATAGGCTGGGTTCTTGTCTACTGTTATCACGCGAGGTTTACAAATATGAGAAGCAGCCAAGGCTTTCTTAAAAAAGCGCTTGGCCGCTTGTTTATCTCTTGATTCACTTAGATAAAAATCAATGGA
>NZ_JAJJBY010000264.1:0-244 GCF_022625245.1 Bacillus sp. TL12
ACTGCACGCAGATCTCTGGTACTACGATCCGTTCCGCCACCCTGACACCTACCGGTCTCACTTCCCGGTCGCGGTTATAGAGACGGTCTCCTCGATGAGGTTTCTTCATCGGGTGTCGAGGGCTTCTCCAGTTTCCACATTATCTTTCTCTCCATGTCGCCGCTGATACCCCGCCGGTGAGAACTGCCGTTTCAGACTCGTTTCGGTCAGTTCTTGCTGCTTTCGCACGTTATCGACCGTCTCA
>NZ_JAJJBY010000265.1:0-242 GCF_022625245.1 Bacillus sp. TL12
AACCTACGCATCGGTTTTGGGGGCTATTTTCCCACATTACCAAACTAACAACCCTCCACGAAGCATATCAGCATGCGAGGAAAAACGGCGGTGCCCCAGGTATCGACGGTCAAAGTTTCGCTGATATAGAACTAGAGGGAGTTATACCGTTTCTAAAGAACATCCAAGCAGAACTGCAGGCTGGAACATATCAACCACAAGCTAATCGTAAAGTAGAAATCCCAAAAGCAAACGGCAAAATG
>NZ_JAJJBY010000266.1:0-242 GCF_022625245.1 Bacillus sp. TL12
TATTTTGCCGTTTGCTTTTGGGATTTCTACTTTACGATTAGCTTGTGGTTGATATGTTCCAGCCTGCAGTTCTGCTTGAATGTTCTTTAAAAACGGTATAACTCCCTCTAGTTCTATATCAGCGAAACTTTGACCGTCGATACCTGGGGCACCGCCGTTTTTCCTCGCATGCTGATATGCTTCATGGAGGGTTGTTAGTTTGGTAATGTGGGAAAATAGTCCCCAAAACCGATGCGTAGGTT
>NZ_JAJJBY010000267.1:0-241 GCF_022625245.1 Bacillus sp. TL12
AATATCTTTTGGTATCGCTTCGTGCAGGAGAGGCAGGTAATCTTTTATCATGTATATGGCTTTGTATTCACTCAGTTCTTTTTTCTTCTTTCGCAGAAGCAATTCTCGCATTTGAAACATCGTAGAAGAACAAAGTAAGATGGCAATTAATTGGCCATACAAATGACACTCTAATCGCTCACGTTTCACCTTTTTACAATGATGAATCTGAAAAAACGATTTCCATGTTTTAAACAAAATT
>NZ_JAJJBY010000268.1:0-237 GCF_022625245.1 Bacillus sp. TL12
GTTGACATTCTGAAAAGAATGTGTATAATAATAAAAGTCTGGTAATGATGGCAGAGAGGTCACACCCGTTCCCATACCGAACACGGAAGTTAAGCTCTCTAGCGCCGATGGTAGTTGGGGCCTTGCCCCTGTGAGAGTAGGACGTTGCCAGGCAAATGGAGGATTAGCTCAGCTGGGAGAGCACCTGCCTTACAAGCAGGGGGTCGGCGGTTCGATCCCGTCATCCTCCACCATATA
>NZ_JAJJBY010000269.1:0-235 GCF_022625245.1 Bacillus sp. TL12
ATAATTGTATTTACGAGAAAAATTTAGACGCCCAATAATATAGTAGAATATGCATCCATCTTATGTTTAAATGATTCTTCCCCACCTTCAAGGTACTGAACAATGTACTTCATTACTATCTTGTCACTTGGATATCCTCTATTTTCAATCCATCCATGTTTGTTATCTGATTTTAGTACAATTACTTGTTCCGCATCAGCATTAGTTACAATTGTTGAACTATGAGTGACTACAA
>NZ_JAJJBY010000270.1:0-234 GCF_022625245.1 Bacillus sp. TL12
CTATATGCCTGATCACTTCGTTTTCCTGGTTCAATTTCCACATCAGAAAATTCTCCACTCAACAAGTCATACTCTAGTTGAATTTTCACACCAGCTTTATGACTACATCCTCCAGCACCAGGATAAGTAGCTGCGAACCGATCTGGAACTTGGAAGGTTGTAGAATCAAGGATGCGAATCCGCTCAAAATAAGCAGAAAGAGAATGAGAAATCTTAGATACTCCTCCAATCTTG
>NZ_JAJJBY010000271.1:0-227 GCF_022625245.1 Bacillus sp. TL12
ACCATCTCTTTTTTATCTTCGATATCAAGAGGCTCCATACTAGAGTTTGTTGTAAGAACATATGCTAGTTCTGGGATCTTTTGTACTTCATAAATGTCCTCCTCAGTTAGCTTGGGTTGTTCTGTATCAAATGGATTATTAATATCTGGGGTATAATGAATAGGGACAACATTATTTCCCTTACCAGCAAATAATGACTTTAACGTCGCTTCCCCACCCTGCCCAAT
>NZ_JAJJBY010000272.1:0-224 GCF_022625245.1 Bacillus sp. TL12
GTACCTTGAAAGGCATCGAAACCATTCATGCTTTATATAAACGAAACCGACGTCTTGGCTCAGACTTCGGTTTTTCGACATACAATGAATTACAGGAGCTACTAACAATCGCATAAAATGTACAACTTTTTGTTAGTACCACTTAACCTTAACAAAACTTTGCAACAGAACCCCTGAAGGCATACAACTAAGGCAAGTTAAATATCTCAATAATATAGTGGAAC
>NZ_JAJJBY010000273.1:0-216 GCF_022625245.1 Bacillus sp. TL12
GCTTGTAGAAGTGTAGTAAATACAGTTCGAAAGAAGGCTACAGAAGCCGAGTTAAATCGTCGATTAAGTCCCTCCGGACTTAATAAAACTCCTGTTGAAGTTTCTAATTGACTACAAAGTTGAGTAAGAGAGGTAGTAGCGACTTGTTGATTTAACCATACACACAAAGATAAGAAATGGTGCCCGTGGCACTTACGTTTTCGTTTCATCCCGCCT
>NZ_JAJJBY010000274.1:0-214 GCF_022625245.1 Bacillus sp. TL12
AGCCTGATGATCCCGTTTTTTACGAAGTTGAATATCCAATGTGTATCCTTCTTTATCAATTGCACGGTACAGGTAACGCCATTCTCCTTTGACTTTTATATAGGTCTCATCCAATTTCCAAGATAGTTCTACGCTTTTATTTTTCTTCTTCCAAATTTGATAGATAAGGTTTCCATATTCATGAACCCAGCGCATGATGGTTGTAGGATGAACT
>NZ_JAJJBY010000275.1:0-211 GCF_022625245.1 Bacillus sp. TL12
AATAAAGATGGACACACATTGGATATTCAACTTCGTAAAAAGCGGGATCATCAGGCTGCCTATGCCTTCATGAAAAGATTAGTAAAACATTTTGGAGAACCAACGGTTCTCACTACAGACAAAGCGCCAGCATTACTTTGCGCATTTAACAAATTAAGAAAACAAGGATTTTATCAAACTACCATCCATTGTACAATCAAGCATTTAAACA
>NZ_JAJJBY010000276.1:0-206 GCF_022625245.1 Bacillus sp. TL12
GCGTGTCCAGATAAGGACACATTATCTAGTTGGTGAAAGTCCAATCGGGAGAATAGACTCCACTCCCGTAGCCTGAGAGGCGCCATGAAGTGAAAACAACATAGCGAAGCCCTCTGACATCACATGCAAAAGGCATGTGGGCAAATCTCCAGGTTGTAACGTACAGTGAACGTAGACGTAGCCTCGTTACACGCAATTCCGGTGGT
>NZ_JAJJBY010000277.1:0-205 GCF_022625245.1 Bacillus sp. TL12
TTCTGTAGAATCATAGGAAAGGATGGCGTTTTTGTATGTCTATTTCTGTAGCTGATGAATTACAACTATTTGCTCAAGAAATTCAAAACTTCTTATCTCCCAATATTTTACGAGATTTTGCTAGAGAGGTTGGTTTTGTACAACGAACCAGTAAGTACCAAGCAAAAGATTTAGTCGCTTTATGTGTATGGATGAGCCAAAATGT
>NZ_JAJJBY010000278.1:0-201 GCF_022625245.1 Bacillus sp. TL12
TTGTTAATTTTAATGTGGGTTGCTTTAGGTAAGAGATGTAATGCTTGTTTAGCATCTTGGTCTCTTATTAACCCTCCAAATTTAGGATCGCTTTGAAGAAGTAAAACAGGACATTGAATTTTAGGAAGTAATCCCTCTATTTTATATTCAGCATAGGTTTCATCAAAGCGTTCAAGAACAGCTGTAAGTACCTCTGGGTCA
>NZ_JAJJBY010000279.1:0-201 GCF_022625245.1 Bacillus sp. TL12
CCCAGCGCATAATAGTGGTGTGAGCAATAGACAAACCTCGTTCCTCCATCATTTCCACCAAATCACGAAAACTTAGGTTGTACCGTAGGTACCATCTTACCGTTAATAAGATAATATCAGGTTGATAACGCTTCCATTTGAACAAATTTTCCTTTTTCATACCGATCACACACCTTTTTTAGAATAATAGTATCAGTATGT
>NZ_JAJJBY010000280.1:0-200 GCF_022625245.1 Bacillus sp. TL12
TACGGTTCTCTGTGTGTCCCAACTGTGACAGCGAATGATTTATGTATCCGAGATTTAGGATATTTTCATTTGAAAGATCTTCAACATATACAAGATCAAAAGGCTTACTATATCTCTCGTATCAAGTCGAATACACGTATTTATCAAAAAAATCCCAATCCTGATTATTTTCGAGATGGAAGAATCAAAAAAGGTACGGA